>DASZHQ010000195.1:0-3554 GCA_035937715.1 Steroidobacteraceae bacterium
CAGCAGCACCTCGCCGGTCGGGGAGGCGTCCAGCCCGCGCGCCACGATGTCTTCCAGCTCCTCACGGTTGTAGGCGATGCCGCCACCGCTCCCGCCCAGGGTGAAGGACGGGCGCACCACCAGCGGGTAGCCGATCTCCCCCGAGATCGCCAGCGCCTCATCGAGGCTCCTCGCGATCTGCGACTGCGGGGTCTCAAGGCCGATCTCGCGCATGGCGTTGCGAAAGAGCTCGCGGTCCTCCGCCATGTCGATGGCCGCGCGCGAGGCTGCGATCAGCTCGACTTCGTATTTCTCCAGCACTCCCTCGCGTACCAGATCGAGGGCGGTGTTGAGAGCGGTCTGTCCGCCCATGGTGGGCAGCAGCGCATCGGGGCGCTCCTTCTCGATGATGCGCGCGAGCGTACGGGAGTTGATCGGCTCGATGTAGATGGCATCGGCCATCTCGGGATCGGTCATGATGGTCGCGGGGTTGGAGTTGACCAGCACCACCCGGTAGCCCTCCTCGCGCAGCGCCTTGCACGCCTGCGCCCCGGAGTAGTCGAACTCGCACGCCTGGCCGATGACAATCGGCCCGGCGCCGATGATCAGGATGCTTTCGATGTCGGTGCGCTTCCCCACGCTCAGCGAGCGAGCGCCTGCTGGCGCCGCACGGTTTCCTCGGCCGTACGCAGCTGCGTCTGCAGCCGCCGCAGCATCAGGTGGTTGAAGCGCTCGAACAGCGGCCTGAGGTCGTGAGGTCCGGGACTGGCTTCGGGGTGTCCCTGGAAAGCGAACACCGGGCGGTCCGCGAACGCGAGTCCCTGGAGCGAGCCATCGAACAGCGAGCGGTGCGTCGCCTTGACGCCCGCCGGCAGCGTCTGCTCGTCTACCGCGAAGCCGTGGTTCTGAGTGGTGATGAACACGCGCCCGGAGTCGAGGTCCTGCACCGGATGGTTTGCGCCGTGGTGACCGAACTTCATTTTGACGGTGCGCGCGCCGGCCGCGAGTCCGAGGATCTGATGCCCGAGGCAGATGCCGAACACCGGCAGATCCGTTTCCAGGAATTTGCGCACGGCGGCGATGGCGTACTCACACGGCTCGGGGTCGCCTGGGCCATTTGAGAGAAAGATGCCGTCGGGCTCCAGGGCTAAGGCCTCCTCGGCAGGTGTCTGCGCCGGCACCACGGTCATGCGGCAGCCGCCGTCGGCCAGGAGTCTGAGGATGTTGCGCTTGATGCCGAAATCGTAAGCCACCACGTGCAGCCGCTGCTGTGCACGGATCGGCGGGCGGGCGCTCTCCGGCCACAGGCTCCCCTCGTTCCACTGGAAGCGCCGCTTGGTGCTCACTACCTTGGCGAGGTCCATGCCCTTCAGCCCCGGGAATTTGCGTGCTGCCTTCACAGCAGCGTGCTGATCGACCTGCTCGCCGGTCATGATGCAGCCGGCTTGTGCCCCCTTCTCGCGCAGCAGGCGTGTCAGCTTGCGCGTGTCGATTCCGGCGATCGCCACGAGGCGGCCACGCTCGAGAAATTCCGGCAGCGATTCGCTCGCGCGCCAGTTGCTCGAGAGCAGCGCCAGGTCGCGGATGATGAGCCCCGCCGCATATACCTGGGAGGATTCCAGATCCTCGGGTGTGGCACCGGTGTTGCCGATGTGCGGACAGGTCAGAGTAACGAGCTGCCGAGCGTAGGAGGGGTCGGTGAGAATTTCCTGGTAACCGGTGAGGGCAGTATTGAAAACGACTTCGCCTGTGGTGTTGCCCTTTGCTCCGATCGACTGGCCGCGGAAGATGGTTCCATCGGCCAGCGCGAGCACCGCAGGTACGCTCACGTGATCAACGCTCCCTGACGCACATACACAAAGCGGGAGGAGTTCTCATCGAACATCCTCCCGCCTTGCATGGACTAACCCGTACACGGATTAGGCAGAAAGTTTACGGGCTTTACGGCCGATGTGTCCATGGAAAGTTCCCGGCCAAAGGCGACCCGGCGCAGTTCGCCTCGCCCGCACGATCTCCGCCTAAGTGCTTGTTTTGATACCAAGGAAATCGCGCATGGTATAGCGTCCGGCCGGCCGGGACGCGAGCCAGAGCGCCGCGGCCAGTGCTCCGCGCGCGAAGATCGCCCGATCGTTCGCGCGGTGCGTCAAACACAGCTGCTCACCCGGGCCGGAGAAGAGCACCGTGTGCTCTCCCACGATATCCCCGGCGCGTACTGCGGCAAAGCCGATCTCCCCCTGCGGGCGCGGGCCCGCCGGAGGAGCGGGCGGCGTGCCGGCCCCGCCCGCCGCCGCTTTGCCGCCTCCTGCCAGGCTCGGGGCCGCCGGCGCACGCAGCGCCACGGCCCGCGCTTCGGCAGCCGCCCGTCCCAGGGCGAGCGCGGTGCCGGAGGGCGCATCCGCCTTGAGCCGGTGGTGCAGATCGAGCACGTCGATATCGAAGCCGGGAGGGAGGGATCCTGCGGCGGCGCGCACCAGCTCGGTCAGGAGCGTCACACCGATGCTGGTGTTCGCGGCGATGAGAAGCGGGATATCGCGCGCGGCAGCCTCCAGCTGCGCCTCGAGGTCGCCTGCGAAGCCGGTCGTGCCGATCAGCAGTGCCTTGCCCGCCCGATGGCAGGCTCGGAGCGTCTCGGCCGTAGCTGTCGCGTGGCTGAAGTCGATGGCGATGTCCGCCTGCGCGAGCGCGCGCGGCAGATCGTTGCTCACCGTCAGGTTCATCGTGCCCACCCCGGCGACTTCGCCGGCATCACGTCCGAGGGCAAGACTCGCGGGCGAGGCGATCGCCCCGGTGAGGATGAGCTGCGCAAATCCGGGGGCGGCGCGCAGCAGTTCACGTCCCATGCGGCCGGTGACCCCGACGATCACGGCCCGTACCAGGGGGCGGCTGCTGGCGTTGTAGGACACGCGCCTTCAGCCCTTGCCGGTCTCACCGGCGAAGAATCGCCTCACGCCCTCCAGAAAGCTCGTCGAGCGCGGGGCGTGTTTGCCAGCGTGGGCCTTGAGCGAGTGCTCGAGCTGGCGGATGAGCTCGCGCTGCTCGGCCGACAGATGCACGGGGGTCTCGACCACTACGCGGCAGAAGAGGTCCCCGCGCGCTCCGCCCCGGACCGGCTTCACGCCCTTGTCGCGTAAACGAAATACGCGGCCGGACTGCGTCTCGGTGGGGATTTTCAGCTGCACATCGCCCTCGAGGGTCGGGACGTCGACGACTCCGCCGAGCGCCGCGATGGCGAAGCTCACCGGCACTTCGCAGCTGAGGTGCTCGCCGTCCCGCTCGAAAATCGGGTGCTCGCGCACGTGGATCTCAACGTATAGATCCCCCGGCGGGCCGCCGTTGCGGCCGGCCTCGCCTTCGCCGGAGAGGCGCACGCGGTCGCCCGAATCCACACCCGCCGGGACCTTCACCGCGAGCTTGCGGGTGCGGCGCACGCGCCCCTGACCGAGGCAGCTGTCGCAGGGGTTGCGCACGATGGTGCCGGCGCCGCGGCAGCGCGGGCAGGTCTGCTGCAGTTGAAAGAAACCCTGGGAGATGCGCACCTGGCCGGCCCCGCCGCAGGTGTCGCAGGTCGCCGGAGA
>DASZHQ010000196.1:0-7387 GCA_035937715.1 Steroidobacteraceae bacterium
GGCTTCGGCCACGCCCGCTAGGGGCGTGGCCGGGGCCGGGTCACGGCGTGCATAAGCAGCTACCGATGTGCTCGGGGCATCAGTCGCCCGCCAGGGCGCGCTCGATCGCCCGCGGCAGCTTGTCGAGGAGTTCCGACAGCTCCGCCTCGCTGGCGTTGAACGGGGGCGCCACGATGATGGTGTCGCCGCTCACGCCGCCGACGTTGCCGGCGCAGGGATAAACGATCAGCCCGTCCTCGAACGCACGGCGAGCGACTGACTGACTGAGCGCACGCTGCGCCGGGAAGGGCTCGCGGGTGCTTCGATCGCGCACAAGCTCGATACCGTTCAGGTAGCCGCGTCCGCGCACGTCGCCGACCTCCTCGAAGCGCTGCAGCGCATCGCGCAGCTCGCGGCGCAGCGCCTCGCCGCGCACTCGCACGCGCTCAACCAATGACTCGCGCTCGATGATGCGCTGGACGGCAAGACCCGCGGCGCAGGCGGTGGTGTGCCCCGAGTAAGTATGTCCGGTGAGAATCGCCCCCTGTCGCGACACGATCGTCTCGCCGATTTGCTTGCGCAGGAGCGTTGCCGCGAGCGGGATGTAGCCGCCGGCGAGCCCTTTCCCAATCGCCATGATATCCGGGACGGTTCCTTCGTGCTCCAGCGCGCGCCACGTGCCGCAGCGGCCGGCTCCGCTCATCACCTCGTCGGCGATTATGAGCACCTCGTGCCGGTCACACACGGCGCGCACCGCCTGCGCATAACCCGGAGGAGCCGGCACTGCACCGCCGGCTGCGCCGACCACCGGCTCGAAGATGAACGCCGCAACGTTCTGCGCCCCAAGCTCGCGGATGCGTGCATCGAGCTCCTCGGCCAGGGCAGCGGTCAGCGCCGCTCCAGCGAGTCCGCGCAGGGGGCGGTACGCGTTGGCGGCAGACACGAACGAGACCTCGAGCAGGCCGCCCTCGAAGGGGCGCCGCCGCTCCAGGAACCCCGACACGGAGAGTGCCCCGAGGGTGTTGCCGTGATAGGAGCGCTCGCGGGCGATGAATCGCCGCTTCTTCGGTGCGCCGCGCGCATCCCAGTATTGCAGCGCCACCTTCAGCGCCGATTCGACCGCCTCCGAGCCACTGCCAGAGTAAACGATGTTTCCGAAGTCGGCTCCGCAGAGCCTCAGCAGCAACCGCGTCAGCTCCTCCAGGGGCTCGCTCGTGAAGAGGTAGCGATAGCCGCACGCCACCTTCTCGAGCTGCGCGCTGATGGCCGCATTGACCTCGCGGTTGCCGTGACCAATGCTGAAGGCCGCCGGCCCGCCCGACCCATCCAGGTACCGCCGGCCCTCGGTGTCAAAGAGGTAGCTTCCTTCGCCGCGCGCGATGCGAGGCAGCCCTCCCATCCCCCAAACACCCCAACCGCCGGCACGACTTGCACTCATGTCCTTGCGCTCCCGGTCGTAGTACCGGTGAGCATCCCCGTCGCGAGGGGCGAAGGAGATGGCCCGATGACCAGCATCGCGATCGCGGCGATCACAAATGGAACGCTGAAGAGGAAATACAGCTGCGCCGGCGCCCAGCCCTGGTCCAGGAGCGCGCCGCTCACGAGTGGCGCCAGGATCGCCCCCAGCCGCCCGATGCCGATCGCCCAGCCCATGCCGGTCGCGCGCACCTCGGTCGGATAGAGCGGCGGTCCGACCGCATAGAGTCCCGCCATGACGGCATTCGAGAGCACGCCCAGGAGCAATGCCGTCCACAGCGCCAGCTCCAGCCGGTGCACCACGGTTCCGAAGGCCGCTATCAGCAGCGCCGAGAGGATGAGCGAGCCCAGGAGCAGCCGATGCGCGTCCACGCGTGCGGCCACCACCGCAAATCCACCGCAACCCACGATGCCGCCAAGATTCAGCAGCACGCCCGCGTTCAGTCCCTGGGTGACACTCAGGCCCGCTTCGTTCAGAAGCCGCGGCGTCCAGAGGACGAAAAAGTAGAAGCCCGCCATCGCGCAGAAGAAGGTAATCCACACCAGTGCGGTAGTCGGGGTCATGAGCAGCCACAATGGCAGGCGCGCGTTCGAGCTCCCCGCCTGCGCTCGCGCCGCGGGCTCGGGCAAGGCGCCCACACCCGGCAGGCTCATCCGGCCGAGCAGCGCGTTCAGACGCTCGAGCGCCCCGGGGGGGCGGCGCGTCACGAGGAAATCGAGCGATTCGGGCAGGCGGCGCCAGGCCACCAGCAGCATCACCAGCGACATCGCGCCGCCGATCGCAAACGCCGAGCGCCAGCCGTAGCGTGGAATCGCGAGTGTGGTCAGCGCGCCACCGATGGTCGCGCCGACCGGGTAGCCGGTCGCGTAGGCCGCGAGCGCGGCGCTGCGCCATCGAAGCGGTGCGTACTCGGACACGACGACCGCGACGCTCGCAATCGTGCCGCCGATGCCGATTCCGGTCAGTCCCCGCAGCAGCAGAAGATCCGTGGGACCGCGTGCGGCCACGGAACCCAGCATGCCTGCACCCGCGATCACGGCCGACAGCAGCACGATCCGACGCCGGCCCCAGCGGTCGGCGCACGGGGCGAGGAACAGCGAGCCGAGCGCCATGCCGACCAGCCCGGCACTGAGCAGGTAGCCGAGCTGCGCATGCTGCAGGCCCCACTCCGCCTTGACACCCGAAGCGGAGAAGGACATCGCGAGAACGTCGAAGCCGTCGAGCATGTTGAGCCCGATGCACACCGCGATGGCCGCCAGCTGAAACGAGGTCAGCGGCCCTTTCGCTACGAGTTGTCGCACGTCCTCGCCCATGATGCCCTCCTGCGTCCCGCCCGCAGGCTTCCCCATGCGCGGCGGTGCCCGCGCCCTCAGCCCCACAGCTCGCGTGGCGGCAGCTGCATCACCCCGTCACGGTACTCGATGCCCGGTGTACGGTCGCGAGCATGCAGCAACGGCCCGTCGAGATCGACAAACCCGGCGCCTTGCGCGACCACCATCCCCGGCGCCATGGCGAGTGAGGTTCCGGCCATGCAGCCGACCATGATTTCGTAGCCGGCGGCACGCGCCGCGCCCGCCAGCGCGAGAGCCTCCGTGAGACCGCCGGTCTTGTCCAGCTTGATGTTGACATAGCGGTAGGCGCGCGAGAGCGAGCCGAGACTCGCCCGATCGGCACACGACTCGTCGGCCGCGAGTGGAATGGGACCCCTGTAACGGGCGAGTTCGGCCGCGGCGCCGCCCGGGAGGGGCTGCTCGATGAGCACGACGCCGAGCGCCTGCAGCTCGGGCGCCAGCTCGTTCAACAGCCCGATGGACCAGGCCTGATTCGGATCGACCAGGATGGCGGCCTGCGGACAAGCCAGGTGCACGCAGCGCACCGCTTCGATGTGCTGCTGCGCATTCACCTTCACCTTCAGCACCGGCAGGCCGCGCGCGCCACGCGCCGCGTGAGCCATCGCCTCGAGCGTGTCGATACCGAGCGTCAGGCAGGTCGTCACCGGCTGCGGGCGCTCCACGCCGGCCCGCGACCAGACCGAGATGCCGCTCGCTTTCGCCTCCAGGTCCCACAACGCACAGTCGACGGCATTGCGCGCCCCTCCGGGCGGCAGCAGCTGCTGCAGCTGCTCGCGTGTCACGCCCGCCCGCAAAGCCGGCTCGAGCGCCGCCACCTGCTTCTGCATGGTGCCGACGGTCTCTCCGGCATAGTCGACGCCCGCGGCTTCGCCGCGCCCGCGGTGCCCGCTCTCGTCCCACAGCGTCACGAGCAGCACCTCGAGCGCGGCTTCGACCCCGCGCGAGATGCGAAACGGCGTGCGGTAGGGCCAGCTCTCCGTCTCGACCTCGACTCTCATCGCTCTCGCCCCGGGGGGAACTGCGCCACCAGCGCCTGCGCGATCGCGCCCGCTCCATCCAGTATCGGATCCACCACCGGCAGGGCGAACTCTTCCTTCGCCGCGGCGATGGCTGTGCGCCTCTCCTCCTCACCGAGGGTCGAGGTATTCAGGCTGATACCGATGAAGCGCGCGCCCGGGTTGGTCAGCCGCGCTGCCGTCAGGTACTGACTCATCGCCGCCGCGAGACTCGGAAGCGGATAGTCCGGATAGCCGTCGACAGTGCGCCTCGAGGGATCGTGACACAGCACCAGGGCGTCCGGCTGCGAGCCGTGAATCAACCCAAGCGTCACACCGGCGTAGGCCGGATGAAACAGGGCCCCCTGCCCTTCGATCACGTCCCAGTGCGCCGCGTCATTGGGGGGCGACAGCCATTCGGCGGCTCCGGCGATGAAATCGGCGATGACCGCGTCGATCGCCACCCCGCCTCCGGCGATCATGATGCCGGTCTGCCCGGTGGCCCGGAAAGTCGCCGCGACTCCGAGCGCGCGCAGCGCAGAAGTGAGCGCCAGCGCGGTGTATTTCTTCCCGAGCGCACAGTCGGTGCCCACCGTCAGCACGCGCCGCCCCGAACGTCGCGCCCCGCTCGCCGCCTCGAACTTACGCTCGCTGTGTCTCACGTCGAGAAGCCGAATGCCGCGCGCGGCTGCCGCTTCGGCCAGCCCCGGGACCGAGGCAAGCCGGGTGTGCATGCCGCTGACGATGTCGAGGCCCGCCGCCGCAGCCTCGAGGAGCGCCGGCCACCATTCCAGCGGAATGCCCCCGCCCACCGGGGCTACGCCAATGACGAATGAGCGCGCGCCGGCCGCAAAGGCCGCGGCAGGTGTGTAGCAGGGCAATCCCAGATCCACCGTGCAGCCCGCGAGCGCCATCTGCCCGGTCACGTCATCGCGACACCAGTCGCGAAGCCCGGCGGCGGTCTTGCAGTCCGTGATCGATTGGCTGGCGCCGAGAAACAGCAGGTAGGGCTTGCGCAGGTCGTGAGGCATGCTGCGCCATTGAACCTAACGGTTCGCGTCGAGGCAAGGGTCGGGCGGTTGTTCCTGAGTGAGCAGTGAGGGCGCGTCAGTGCGCACGAATCACCCACACGCCGAAGGCAATCGCCACCGCGGCGAGCACGCGCACCCGGCTCACCCGCTCGTGCAGTACCACCGCCCCGAGGAGCGTTCCGAACACGATCGAGGTCTCGCGCACGGCAGCGACCGCCGCGACCGGTGCGCGTGTCATCGCCCAGAGCGCGAGTGTGTAGGAGGCGAGCGAGCAGGCGCCGCCGAGTGCGGCGGAGGGGATCTGACGGCGCAGTCTTGCCCGGTCATCTGCGGGGATCCGCCTGACTCGCGCGATAAACCAGAGGAGCCACGGCAGCGCCACGAGGAGGAACAGCCACAGACTGAAGGCGATCGGCTGACCCGACACACGCACGCCGACGCCATCGATGGTCGTGTAGGCGGCGATCACGCACGCGTTGAGCAGCGCAAGACGCGTCGCGGCTGCAGAGTGCCCCCGCGAGTGCGCGTCGGCAACCAGCGAGAATATGCCGGCCGAAACCAGCGCTACACCGATCCAGACCCCTCGGGAGAGCTGCTCGCCGATCAGCGGCCCGCTGCCGATCGCAACCAGCAGCGGCGCGGTGCCGCGCATCAACGGATACGCGTGGCTCAGGTCCCCGACCCGATAGGCGGCCGCCAGTAGCACCCCGTAGAGCACCTCGACGACCATCGAGGCGGCGATGTAGGGCCAGCTCGCCGGCGCCGGTGAGGTGAGGAATGGCAACGCCAGGGCCGAAATCATGCCGGCGGAGATGTAAACGATCGCGGTCGTGATGCGTGTGTCGTGCCCGGCCTTGACGAGCAGATTCCAGCTCGCGTGCAGAAACGCACCGAGCAGCACCACCAACAATACGCCGGCGGTCAT
This sequence comes from Steroidobacteraceae bacterium, assembly GCA_035937715.1. GTDB lineage: Bacteria > Pseudomonadota > Gammaproteobacteria > Steroidobacterales > Steroidobacteraceae > 13-2-20CM-66-19. The sequence continues at coordinate 5,760 of DASZHQ010000196.1, forward strand.
CGGCTGCAGAACCGGGCCGCGCAGGAGCCGGCGATGCGGTACCTCGAGGTCTTTGGCGCTATGCTTGCGGGGTGTTGAGCAACGCGGTCTTCATCACCTGCGCCGTCACGGGCTCGGGCGACTCGGTCAGGAAAAGCGCGCACGTTCCCGTCACCCCGGCGCAGATCGCCACCTCGGCGCTGGAAGCGCATTCCGCGGGGGCGGCGATCGTGCATATTCACGTTCGCGACCCGGCCTCGGGCGGCGCGAGCCGCGACCCGGCACTCTTTCGGGAAGTGTTCGAGCGCATCCGCGGCCGCAACGACCAGGTGATCATCAATCTGACCGGCGGCATGGGAGGCGACCTCGTCCTCGGGCCCGACGAGGCGCCGCTCAACTTCGGCAGCGGAACGGATTTCGTCGGCCCGCGCGAGCGCATGGCGCACATCGGCGAATTGCTCCCCGAGATCGGGAGCCTCGACTGCGGATCGCTCAACTTCGACGAGGCCCTGTACGGCACGACGCCCCGCTACCTGCGCACCATGGCGCAAGAGTACCGCAGCCGGCAGGTGCGGCCCGAGATCGAGGTCTTCGAGCTCGGCCACATCGAGCTCGCCCGGCAGCTCATCGCCGAGGGCCTCATCGATGAGCCCGCCCTATTCCAACTCTGCCTGGGCATCAGGTACGGGGCACCCGCTACCCCGGAAGCCATGATGGCGATGCGCGATGCCCTGCCACCGGGCGGTCACTGGTCCGCCTTCGGTGTCGGCCGACTGCAGATGCCCATGGTTGCGCAGGCGGTGCTCCTGGGCGGCAATGTGCGGGTCGGTCTGGAAGATAACCTCTACCTCGAAAAGGGCGTGCTCGCGACCAACGCGCAACTTGTCGAGCGAGCGGTGGCAATCGTGGAGCTGTTGGGTGCCCGTGTCCAATCAGCTGCCGAGGTGCGCCAGCGCCTCGCCCTCGCGCCGGCCCGACGCCCGGCTGATCAGCGCAACTCCTGAGCGACGGGTCCTGGCGCCGTCGAACGCTTCCACCAGCCCCCGCCGAGGGCCTGGAAGAGCGCCACGGTATCGCCTAAGCGACTCGCCTGAGCCTGCACGCGGGTGAGGACCGCCTGGCTGTAGGAGCTCTGCGCGCTGAGCAGTGCGAGATAGCTCACGTAACCCGACTGCATCTGCTGCTCGGTCAGATCGAGCGTCACTTTGGCAGCTTGCTCGGTCTGCACGGCGGCGGCGAGTGCGTCGGCATCGGCGAGCGCCGCATGCAGCGTGTCCGCGACATTCTGATAGGCGGAGACGACGGTGTTGCTGTACTGCGCGGCGGCGAGCTTCAATCCCTGCTCGGCGGCCCGCTTCTGATGCAGCAGCGTCCCGCCGTGAAAGACGGGCTGGGTCGCGCTCGCGATCAGGTTCCAGAAGGGCCCGCCAGCGGCAAACATTTCCCGAAAGTGCGTCGCGGTTCCCCCGTACGCCCCGGTGATATTGAACTGCGGCAGCAGGGCCGCGACCGCCACGCCCACCTCGGCGTTGGCGGCGTGCAGCTGCGCGGCCGCGCCGCGCACGTCCGGCCGCTGCTCGATGAGCTTCGCCGGCACGCTCAGCGGAATCTCCTGCGGAAGCGTAAGGGACTCCAGCGTGAATGTCTCC
>DASZHQ010000197.1:0-10239 GCA_035937715.1 Steroidobacteraceae bacterium
AAGCCCGGAGCACCCGCCATTTTCGGCACCTGGTGCTTCGTGTCCGACCTGCGTACGGGCGCCATGTCCGGCGGGAGTCCGGAGCAGGCGCTGCTCTCGGCGGCTGCCGCGCAGATGGCGCACTACTATGATCTGACCGGCGGGACGGCCTCGGGGATGACGGACTCGAAGCTCCCGGATGCGCAGTCCGGCGCCGAAAAGGCCTACTGCCATGCCCTGGTCGGCAACGCCGGCGCCAATCTGATCTATGAATCGGCCGGGATGCACGCGAGCCTGCTCGGCTACTCGCTGGAGAGCATCATCATCGACAACGACATCATCGGGGCGACCCAGCGCACCATTCGCGGGATCGACGTCGACGATGCCAGCCTGTCGTTCGAGACCACCCGGGAGGTGTGTCTGCAAGGGCCCGGCCACTATCTCGGCTCCGACCAGACGCTGCAGCTGATGCAGTCGGCGTATCTGTATCCGGTGATCGGCGACCGCAAGAGTCCGAACGAATGGGCCGAGCAGGGCGCGCTCGACATCACGCAACGCGCCGAGAAGAAAGTCCGGGAGATTCTGGCGACGCATTTTCCGGACCACGTGCCCGAGGCCGTCGACGCGCGCATCCGCGAGCAGTTTCCCGTCAAGCTGCCCCGCGAGGCGATGCGTGCCCCCGCGAAGTGAGAGGTCACGTCTGACTCGCTGACGCGCGGCCGGAGAGCGATTCGGTGCAGAGCATCCCGTCCCAGGCACGCGTCGTGATCATCGGCGGCGGTATCGTCGGCTGCAGCGTCGCCTACCATCTTGCGAAGCGCGGCTGCAGCGACGTGCTGCTGCTCGAGCGCAAACAGCTCACCTGCGGGACCACCTGGCATGCGGCGGGGCTGGTGGGCCAGCTGCGCGCCACGCTGAATCTCACGCGGCTGGCGCAATACACCACGCAGCTGTACGAGGGACTCGAGCGCGAGACCGGCCAGGCGACCGGTTTCCGACAAGTGGGCTCGATCGCCGTGGCGGCGAACGATGCGCGCTTCGAGGAGTTGAAGCGCGGGGCATCGATGGCGCGCTCCTTCGGCCTCGAGGTACAGATCCTCTCGCCGGGCGCGGCCAAGGAGCGTTGGCCGCTGCTGGCGGCGGACGATCTGGTCGGCGCAGTATTCCTGCCGAAGGACGGACAGACGAACCCGGTCGACACGACCCAGGCGCTCGCCAAGGGTGCGCGCAGCGGCGGGGTGCGCATCGCCGAGAACGTAAAGGTCACGGGAATCCGCACACACGGCGGGCGCGTCACAGGTGTTGCGACCGAACAGGGCGAAGTCCGGGCCGAGGTCGTCGTGAACTGCGCGGGCATGTGGGCGCGCGAGGTGGGCGGCTGGGCGAATGTCGCCGTGCCGCTGCACGCGGCGGAGCATTTCTACATCGTGACGCAGCCGATTGCGGGCCTGAGATCGGGGTTGCCGATCCTGCGCGACGCGGATGCCTGCTCGTACTTCAAAGAGGACGCAGGCAAGCTCCTGGTGGGATGGTTCGAGCCGCAGGCGAAGCCATGGGGCGAGGCGGGGATCCCGGAGGGCTTCGCCTTCGATCAGTTGCCCGCCGACCTGACCCATATCGAGCCGTTGTTCGCGAGCGCCATGCACCGCGTGCCCATTCTCGAACAGGCGGGCGTGCAGGTGTTCTTCAACGGGCCGGAAAGCTTCACTCCGGATGATCGCTATCTGCTGGGCGAGGCCCCGGAGATGCGTGGGCTGTACGTGGCGGCCGGCTTCAATTCGATCGGCATCCAGTCAGCCGGTGGGGCGGGGAAGGTTCTCGCGGACTGGATCATCGACGGACATCCGCCGTTTGATCTCTGGGACGTCGACATCCGCCGCTGCATGCCCTTTCAGCGCAACCGGCGCTACCTGCGCGAGCGCACGGTCGAGACGCTTGGTCTGCTCTATGCCATGCATTGGCCCTATCGCCAGGCCGAGAGCGCACGCGGCGTGCGCAGGTCGGCTCTGCACGACCGCCTGGCCGCAGCCGGTGCATGCTTCGGGGAGGTGGCGGGCTTCGAGCGTCCCAACTGGTTCGCAGCGGCAGGTACCGAGCCGCGCTACGAGTACAGCTACGGCCGGCAGAACTGGTTCGGGCAGGCGGCTGCCGAGCACCAGGCGGTTCGCGAGCAGGTCGGGCTGTTCGATCAGTCCTCGTTCGCCAAGTTCGCCCTGAAGGGCGCGGATGCCGCGAGAGCGCTCGGACGAATATGCGCCAACGATGTCGACGTGCCGCCCGGCCGGATCGTCTATACACAATGGCTCAACGAGCGGGGCGGCATCGAGGCGGACCTCACGGTGACGCGCGAGGCCGAGGACGCTTACCTCATCGTCACGGCCTGCGCGACGCAGACGCGCGACTTCAGCTGGCTGTGCCGCCACCTGCCCGCCGAAGCGCGCGCGGTCGCGCTCGATGTGTCCTCGGCGTATGCAGTGCTCGGGCTCATGGGACCGCGCAGCCGGGAGCTGCTCGCCACGCTCACCGACGCGGACCTCTCGAACGCCGCTTTTCCGTTCGGAACCTCCCGGATCATGGACCTCGGATACGCACGGGTGCGCGCCAGCCGCATCACCTACGTGGGCGAGCTGGGTTACGAGCTGTACATTCCGACCGAGTTCGCGCAGTCCGTGTTCGACGTGATCGTCGGCGCCGGCGGCCCTTTCGGGCTGCGCCTGGGGGGTTACCACGCCATGAACAGCCTGCGCATGGAAAAGGCGTACCGTCACTGGGGTCACGACATCAGCGATGAGGACACCCCGCTCGAGGCCGGCCTGCAGTTCGCCGTCGCCTGGGACAAGCCCGGCGGATTCATCGGACGCGAGCCGCTCCTGCGCCAGCGCGAAAGCGGTGCGCGCCGCAGGCTGGTCGCGGTAGCCTTCGAGCGCACCGATCGATTCCTTTATCACAACGAGCCGATCTGGCGGAACGGTGAGCTCGTGGGCCGCATCACCTCGGGGATGTTTGGTCACACTGTGGGTGCATCCCTCGGGCTGGGCTACGTCGCTAACGGCGGCGCGCCCGTGGATCCCGTGTGGGTCGCCGCGGGAAAATACGAGGTGGAAGTGGCGGCCGAGCGCGTACCCGCGAGGATCTCCCTGCGGCCCTTCTACGACCCTGAGAGCGAGCGGGTGAGGTGCTGAAGCGCGCTTCCCGAGCGGCACGTGCACATCCTGCGAGCGGCCCCAGGGGCTAGCGGGCGCGTCCGTGAAAAACCGTGCACGCGTGGTCGTCATCGGCGGCGGAGCGGTCGGCTGCAGCGCGCTCTATCACCTCGCGAGGCTCGGGTGGACGGACGCGGTCCTCCTCGAGCGCGACGAGCTCACCGCAGGCTCGACCTGGCACGCGGCCGGCAACTGCCCGAACTTCTCGACTTCCTGGAACATCCTCAAGCTGCAGCGGCACTCGACCGCGCTCTACGAGAGGCTGGCGCACGAGGTCGGCTACGACATCAACTATCACCTCACCGGCAGCATCCGCCTGGCGCACACCACCGACCGGGTCGATGAGTTTCGACACGTCATCTCGCAGGCACGCGCGCAGCACATCGACTTCGAGCTGCTTTCACCGTCCGAGATCAAGGCGCGGCATCCGTTCCTCGAGCTCGAGGGCATAAGGGCGGGATTGTGGGACCCCAAGGACGGGGATATCGACCCGGCGCAACTGACGCAGGCGCTCGCCAAGGGGGCGCGCGACCTGGGCGCCACCGTCTACCGGGGCACTCGCGTGACTGCCATCAGTGAGCTGGCCGACGGCGGCTGGCGGATCGAGACTCCGGCAGGGGCGATCGAGGCCGAGTACGTGATCAACGCGGCCGGCTACCGCGGCGGGGAAGTGGCCGCGCTGATCGGCGAGTACCTGCCCATCGTGACGCTCTCGCACCAGTACCTGATCACCGAGGACATCCCCGCACTCGTCGCGCACGGGGCGGCGCGCCTGCCCCTGGTGCGCGATCCCGACGTCAGCTACTACCTGCGCCAGGAGCGACATGGCCTGCTTCTCGGTCCCTATGAATCGCGCGGCCGAGCCCACTGGCTCGAAGGCCTGCCGGGCGAGTTCGCGCACCAGCTCTTTGCCGACGATCTCGGGCGCATAGAGAGCTACATCGAAGCCGCCTGCGCGCGGGTGCCGGTTCTCGGCTCGGTGGGTGTCAAGCGCGTCATCAACGGCCCGATCCCGTATGCCCCGGATGGCAATCCGCTCATGGGTCCGGCTGCCGGTGTGCGCAATTTCTTCCACTGCTGTGCGTTCACTTTCGGGATCGCACAGGCGGGCGGCGCCGGCAAGATCATTGCCGAGTGGGTCGTGAATGGCCAGCCGGACTGGGACGTCTGGCCGCTCGACTCGCGCCGTTACCTTCCCTTCGCCAACAAGAGCTATGTGCTCGCCAAGGCGCTCGAGACCTATCAGAACGAATACGGCGTCGGTTACCCGCAGGAGGAGCGCCCGGCAGGACGTCCGGCGAAGACCTCTCCGCTCTACGAGCGCCTGCGGGCGCAGGGCGCGGTGTTCGGCGCGCGGGGCGGCTGGGAGCGCGCGGTGTATTACGCGCGGCGCGACGATCCGCCCGGCCCCGAGTGCTCCTTCCGGCGGCCGCACTGGCATCGTGCCGTCGCGCGCGAGTGTGCCGCGGTCGCGAACGGCGTCGCCGTGCTCGACCTGCCGGGGTTCGCGAAGTTCGAAGTCTCCGGTACGGGGGGCGCCAACTGGCTCGATCACATGATCGCGGGGCCGCTGCCGCGTGCGGGCCGCGCGGCGCTCAACTATTGCTGCGCGCCAGGCGGCGGCATCGTCACGGAGATGACCGTATCGCGTCTGCCCGACGGACGTTTCTGGCTGATATCCGCCGCTGCCGGGGAACGTCACGACGAGGACTGGCTGCGCGGGCATCTCTCACAGCGCCATGGCCCGGTGAGTATCGCGAACCTGACCGCCCGCTACGGCTCGCTCGTCGTGGTCGGTCCGCGCTCGCGCGAGTTGCTGGCGAGCATCACCGCCGCGGATCTGTCCAATGCGGCCTTCCCCTGGCTGGCGGTACGCACCATTCCGATCGCTTATACGGATGTCCTCGCCATGCGCGTCAACTACGTGGGCGAGCTAGGCTGGGAGCTGCACGTGCCGTACGAGCACCTCACGGCCGTGCACGGCCTGCTACTCGCCGCGGGGCGCGAGCTCGAGCTCGCGCACTTCGGGCTCTACGCCATGGAAAGCCTGCGGCTCGAGAAGTGCTATCGCAGCTGGAAGGTGGATCTCACCACCGAGTACACCCCCTTCATGGCCTCGCTCGAGCGGTTCGTGCGCCTCGACAAGGCCGCCGCCTTCATCGGCCGCGAAGCCTTGCGCCGGGAGGCGGCCACGGGGCCGAAGGAGCGCTTCGTGCCGCTGCTCGTCGATGCCCGGGACGCGGACGCGGCGGCGGTGTCCATCGTGTATCGCGGCGGGGAGGCAGTCGGGCTGGTCACCTCCGGTGGCTATGGCTACCGGTTGAACCGCAGCATCGCGCTCGCGTACGTGCGCAGCGACCTCGCCGTCCCCGGCACGCAGCTCGAAGTGGAAATTCTCGGGGAGCGCTGCCGGGCGCTCGTGGCACGCGAGCCGCTCTACGATCCCGAAAACCTGCGCCTGCGGGCGTGAACGCCGCGCCGCCAGCGCGGCGCAGACCGATTGACGGTACGCGCGTGCAGCATTAGCTTGCACGCACAAACGCCACAACTATGTACTCGTGATGGCCGAGGCCAGCATCCTGGTGATCGACGGCAACCGCGCGGCGACACGCGCGCAGCAGGTTGCCGCCGGCGGCCAGCCCTCGGGCGAGGGCTACGCGCAGGTGTTGCAGAGCCTCGCCGCCGTCAGCTGCGACATCGTCCGGCCCGCCGACGGGGAGGTGCGCTTTGCCTCCGGCAGCGGCCTCGACAGCTACGACGGCGTGGCGATTACCGGCTCGGCATTGAACATCTACGACGGCGGCCCGCACATTGAGCGTCAGATTGAGCTGGCGCGGGCGGTGTTTGCCACAGGCATGCCGTTCTTCGGCAGCTGCTGGGGCCTGCAGGTAGCGGTGTGCGCGGCCGGGGGCCGCGTCCGGCGCAATCCGCTCGGACGCGAGTTCGGGTTCGCGCGCCGCATCGAGCTCGCGGAGGCTGGTCGCCGCCACCCGATGTTCAAGGGAAAGCCGACGGTGTTCGAGGCGATCACGGTGCACCGGGACGATATCGAGCAGCTGCCCGAGGGCGCGCGGGTATTGGCGAGTAACGACATGGGGCTGCAGGCGCTCGAGGTGCAGCACGGCCGCGGCACGTGCTGGGGCGTGCAGTACCACCCCGAATACAGCTTTGGCGAGATTGCGGCTACGGCGCTGCGCTATGGTGCCGCGCTGATCGAGGAGCAGCTGTTTGCAGACCGCGTCGAGCTCGAAGCGTTTGTCGCGGATCTGCACGCGCTGATGCGCGATCCCCGCGACCGGCGGCTGACGTGGAAACACGGCCTCGGCCCGGGCCTGCAGGACGAAGCCTGCAAGCTTGCGGAATTGCGCAACTGGCTGCAGCTGCAGGTGCTCCCCCATGCGCGGCACCGCCACGCGGCCTTTGTGCTCGAGCCCCGATGAGCTTCACGGACCACCCCGACTTTGCCGCAGCCCTGTCGCTCGCCGGGCAACTCGCCGACGTCGCACGCGCCATAGCGCTGCGGCATTTCCGCACACCGCTCGCGGTGGAGCGCAAGGACGACGGCAGTCCGGTCACGCTCGCCGATCGCGCCATCGAGACGGAGATGCGCCGCATGATTCGCGCCGACTTTGGTAGTCACGCCATTCGCGGCGAGGAGTTTGCGGCCGAGGGGAGCGGTGAGTTCACCTGGGTGCTTGACCCGATCGACGGCACGAAGAGTTTCATCAGCGGCTATCCGCTATTTGGATCCCTGATCGCGCTGCTGCAACGCGACCGGCCGGTGCTCGGTGTGATCGAGGCCTCCGCGCTCGGGGAGCGCTGGGTGGGATGCGAAGAGCGTCCCACGCTCTTCAACGGCCGGCAAGTCAGCACCAGCGCCTGCCGCGCCATCGAACAGGCGGTCGTTTATACCACCACCCCGGACCCGTTCGATGGCGCGGAGCGACGACGGTTCGAGAGCTTGAGCGCCCGTGCGGCGCTGCGCCGCTTTGGCGGGGACTGCTATCTCTACGGGATGCTCGCCAGCGGTTACTGTGACCTGGTCATCGAGGTGAAGCTGAAGCCACACGATTTCATGGCGGCGATCCCGGTGGTGGAGGGCGCCGGCGGCAAAATCACCGATTGGCGCGGAGCGCCACTTACGAGCGCTTCCGACGGCCGGGTAGTGGCGGCCTCCACCGAGGCGCTGTGGAGGCAGGCGATCGCCGAGTTGCATGCCGATTGACGCTCAGCCCGCGAGGTCCAGATCCCCCTTGACCGCCGAGCGGAAGATACGGGCGTAGTCCGCCGCGTCCGTGGGCCGGGGATTGCCGGCCGCGGACGGATCGAGCGAGGCCTCGTGGCCGATGACGTCCGGGTTGCGCAGCGTGACGCCGATCTCCGCAAGGGAGTGCGGAATTTTCAGCCGCTTGCGAAAGCCGAGCACCCAGCCGAACACCGCGGTAAAGGGCTCACCGGGGAGGTTGAGCGTGCGCGCGATGATGGGCAGCTGGATCTCGATCGAGCGCCGGTTGTGTGCGAGCACGTAGGGCAGCAGCACCGCGTTCGTTAAACCGTGATGGGTGTTGAAATGCGCACCGACCGGATGCGCAATGGCGTGCACGCCACCCAGTCCCTTCTGAAACGCCGTCGCGCCCATGCTGGCCGCGGCCAGCATGCGCGAGCGCGCCTCGATGTCCTGCCCGTCATCGAACGCCCTGGGCAAGTACGTCTGGATCAGCCTCATACCCTCGAGTGCGATACCGTCGGCGAGCGGGTGAAACCCCGGAGCGCAGAAGGCCTCGAAGCAATGCACGAAGGCGTCCATGCCGCTGGCGGCGGTGATCGCGGGCGGCAGGCCGAGCGTGAGCTCCGGATCGCTGATCACCACCCCGGGCATCATCTGCGGGTGGAAGATGATCTTCTTCTGGTGGGTCGTCTCGTTGACGACCACGCCGGCGCGGCCCACCTCCGAGCCGGTGCCTGCCGTGGTCGGAACGGCGACGATCGGCGCGATGCCGCGTGGATCGGCGCGTGTCCACCAGTCGCCGATGTCCTCGAAATCCCACAGCGGCCGCGTCTGCCCGGACATGAATGCGATCAGCTTGCCGGCATCCAGAGCCGAGCCGCCGCCGAAGGCAATCACGCCATCGTGGGCGCCAGCGCGGTAGGCGGCGAGGCCATCTTCGATGTTGGCGGCGACGGGGTTCCCGCGCACCCGCGCGAACAGGCCGCTTCCCGGCACGAGCTCGCGGGCTCGCCGCACCAGCGGTGCATCGCGCAGGCCCTCGTCCGTGACCAGCAGCGGTCGTCGGATGCCGAGCCGCGCGCAGGCTGCCGGGAGCTCTGCGATGCGGCCCGGACCTGCCCACACGGTGGTGGGATAGCTCCAGTTCGCTTTGAGAGTTGTGCTCATGTCGTCACCCGATACGCCGCGCCCCGCAGCCACTCGGGGTTGATCTCCACACCCCATCCTGGTGAGGTCGGGATGCTCACGTGGCCGTCCTCCACCGCGTAGGGATCTTCGCGGAACAGTCCCTGTTGCCAGGGGTAATAGTCCGGACCCTCGATCGACAGCTCGAGGTACTTGCCGGCATTGGGGATGGCGCCGAGCAGGTGCATCGTGCACAGCGTGACCAGCGAGAGGTTGGCGCTGTGCGGCGTACACGGCAGCCGCGCCGCGGCCGCCATGCGCGCGACCTGGAGCGTTCTCGATATCCCACCCATGTACATGACATCGGGCTGCACGACATCCACTGCGCGCATGTCAATCATCCGCGCCCAGGTCGCGAGATCCCAGTCCTGCTCCCCGCCAGTGACATCCAGATCGAGCGCGTCGGCTACCTGCCTGGTTTCCTCCAGCTTCCAGTAGGGGCAGGGCTCCTCGTAGTGACTGATGCCCTCCGCTTCCAGCAGCCGTCCGACCTCGATGGCACGCCGGGGCGAGAAGCCGCTGTTGGCATCGACGAGCTTCGCCACGCCCTCACCCAGCGCGCGCGCCACCTGTGGCACGATCGCCTCCGTCCTCCCAGGCCATTCGTCGATATCGTGTCCGCATTCGGCGCCGACACGCCACTTGAAGGCATCGAAGCCTTTTTCATCGCGCAGCCGCGCGAAGCGCTCGGCTTCGTTCGCGGGCGAAATGTCGCGCCGCATGGAGGAGGCGTAGGCGCGCAGGCGTCGCGCAGTCCCGCCCAACAGCTCGACCACCGGTTTCCCTGCGAGCTTGCCGCGCAGGTCCCACAGCGCGGTGTCGAGCCCGGCGATGGCCCGGCAGCGGTAGCTCCCGGGAAACTTGTGCTCGCGCTCCTCGATGCGCTCGACGAGGGCATCGATGTCGAGCGCATCGGCGCCGAGGGCCCAGGGAGCGACCTGGCGGTGGAAGATGCTTGCGGTGATGTCGGCGTTGTAGGTGGAGGTCTGACCCCACCCCACCGCGCCGCTGTCCGTCGTGACGCGGACGAAGCACACGAACTCGCTGGCAAAGGTCTCGAGACTCAAAATCTTCATGCTCAGCTTGCGGCGCGACTCACGCGAGCCACGGCAGCGAGTACGTCTTGATATTGGTAAAGCTCCGCAGGGCTTCCTGCACGCCTTCCTTGTAGCCGAGCCCGGAGTCCTTGATGCCCCCGAAGGGGGTGAGCTCCAGGCGGTAGCCGGGGACCTCTCGCACGTTGACGCTGCCCACGTTCAGTTCCGACACGAAGCGGGTGATGTAGTCCAGACGATTGGTGCATACGGCCGAGGAGAGGCCGTAGACGGTGGAGTTGGCGATACGAATCGCATCATCGATCGTCCGAAAGCCCATGACGGGCGAGACCGGTCCGAAGGTTTCTTGCCTAACCAGGCGCGTCTGGGGGTCCACCCGATCGAGGACGGTGGGCGAGTAGAGGGCCCCCTGGCGAATGTTGCCGTAGAGGAGCCTGGCGCCCTGCGCCACGGCTTCGTTTACCCGCTCCTCGAACGAACGCGCTGCCGCCTCATCGATCACGGTGCCCATGTCCGTATTGGGATCCATCGGGTCGCCGTATCTGACCGCGCGGCTCTTCTCGAGCAGCAGCTCGACGAAGCGCTCAGT
>DASZHQ010000198.1:0-6224 GCA_035937715.1 Steroidobacteraceae bacterium
CTTGATGTGCAGGCGTGTAGCACAACCTATCAGGCGGCGCTATTCATTTTTGAGAAAGCGACATGAGTTTTCCTTGAGCGCCGCGCAGCGGCTCACCGGTGTGCCAGCAACTCTTGCAGCAGATTCAGGAATTGCGCCGAATCCACGGGCTTGCCGGCGACCCGCGTGAGCGGATCGGGCGGAAGGCTGCTGACTACCGCGGAGGCGTCGCCGCTCATCAGCACTGCTGGCAGCGGCCGCTCGAGCAGTTGCCGGAGCGATGCGATGACCTGCACGCCCGTTTCGCCATTGGAAAGGTGGTAGTCGGTCACCAGCAGATCCACACCTGAGCCGTCGGCCGCCGCTTCGAGCGCCTCGGCGAGCGAGGCAACAGCGGTGACTTGATAGCCGGCGCTCACCAGCAGCATGCGGGTTGCATTGCGCACCGCCGCGTTGTCCTCCACCAGTAGTATGCGAGAACGATTCATCGCCGCGTGGCTCAGATCGGCTGCTGTATCGATCGGGCGAGCGGGGTGAAGGTCTTCGGACCGGACTCGGTCATGTACCAGCAATCCTCCAGGCGGATGCCGAACGCTCCGGGAATGTAGAGTCCGGGTTCGTCCGAGAAGCACATACCTGCCTGCAGCGGCGTCTCATCGCTGCGTACCAGATAGGGCGGCTCGTGCACGTCCATCCCGATGCCGTGCCCGGTCCGATGGGACAGGCCCGGCAGGGCGTAGTCCCTGCTCCACCCCTTCTGCTCGTAGAGCGTGCGCACCGCGCGGTCGATCGCCCCGACTGGGGTGCCGAGCTTCGCCGTCTCGAGGGCGACCTCCTGGCCGCGTCTCACGGTCTCCCAGATCTCGCGCTGGCGAGAGGAGGGCTCACCGAATATCCAGCTTCTCGAGATGTCGGACTGGTAACCGTGCACGCTGCAGCCCGTGTCGATGAGGATCACTGAGCCCTCGCGCACCTGCTGCGGTTTGACCGAACCATGGGGATAAGCACTCGCCTCATTGAGCAGCACCAGTGAGAACTCGTGCGAGCCGCCGAGCTTCCCGGTGGTCGCAATCATAAGGCTCACGATGTCGGAGGCGCGCATGCCGACTTCGATGCGTGCGTGCACCCGTCGAAGCGCCGTGATCGTGACGTCATTCGCGGCCTGCATCAAAGCGAGCTCCGCTGCGGACTTGATCATGCGGCAGGCACTAACGAGCTCCTCTCCCGGCACCACGCTGCCCGTCGTGCCGGCGGCCCTGCTTACCCGCTCGACGATGAAGAAGCGCGTAGTGGCCTCCACGGCGAGCGGACCCTCCTTCGCCGCGTGATCGCGCCAGGCCTGCGCAATAAGCTCGAAGGGACTCTCATCCTCCTTCCACGGCCGCACGTCGGCCGCGATCTTCAGGGTCTCACGGATGGAGGGCTCCTCGAAAAAAGGAGCCACGACCAGCACGCGACCCGCGGCGGGTATCACGGCGGCGGTCGTCCTCTCCGAGCGCCACCAGCGGATGCCGGTGAAATACTCGAGGGAGGATCCGGACTCGACCAGCAGTGCGCCGATCCTGCGCTGCTGCATCAACCCCTGCATCCGGGCAATCCTCGCCCCATGCTCCTGCGCGCTGATGGGCGGCGCGGCCGCCGTGATCGAGCTCGGGGCGGCGGCGCACGCGGGGCCCGCGGTCTTTGCGCCGGCCGCCGCAGCCGCGCCCGCAGCGGCCAACTCGAGCCAGGCCCTTCTCGAGATTGTCGTCATGGTTTTCTCCCACGGCTCACAGGCGCCGGCACTTTGGCAGCCAAACCGCATCTCCTATTGTCAGAAGTTGTGTGACGCACGTCACTTCCCGCACTTTCCGCCGCCGCCGCGACGGTCGATTTTGAGAGGCCGGCACACAAAGAGAGTGGGGTTTCGATTTAGCTTAAGTCGGTGAACATACGCCCAAAAGTGATCGCAGCGATCGCCGCGATATTCGCCATTCTCGGGCTGGCCGAGGTCCTGGTCGAGCGCTACATCATCATGCCCAGCTTCGCGCAGCTCGAGCGCGCTGACGCTGGCGTGGCGATGCGGCGCATTCAGTATGCCTTCGACCTGACGCTCGAGCGGCTTGAAGTGATGGCGATCGACTGGGGCAACTGGGCGGACGTGTACCGCTTTATGGGGGACCGCAATCCCGCCGCGGTCAACGGCGACATGTCGACCTCTGCCATCCGCGAGATCGGCGTCAATCTGGTGCTGATCGTCGACCTCGACGGCAACGTCGTGTTTTCGCGCCTGGTCGATCTGCCCCCCGGCCAGACGCTGGACCTGGTGGCGCGCTCCTCGCTCCCGGCGCAGTTTCCCTGGCGGGCCCAATTGCGCAGCGCTCAGCCGGTGAAAGGCCTGCTGCCCACGAATCTCGGCACCCTGTTGCTGGCCGCCGGTCCCATACTCGACGGGGACGCGCGCGGGCCGAGCCGCGGCATGATCATCCTCGGAAGGATGCTGAGAGCTGCCGAAATCCGCAACATCGCCGCGCAGGCGCAGTCGAGCCTGTCGTTGCTACCGGCGCCCGCCATTGCGCGCCCCGACCGGCTCACCCAGACCAGCAGCATCACCCACGTCGATCGGGACTTCGTGGATATCTTCGGGCGTCCCATCCTGACGCTGCGCGTCGACGTGCCGCGGGAGATCACCGCGCGCGGCCGCACGGCAGTGGCCTACGCGTCCGCCTGCCTGCTGGCAGCCGCCGTCATCATCCTCATCCTGCTGGTCGTGGTGTTGAGTCGTGTCATCCTCAACCCGCTGGCCGCCGTCACGCGTCATGCAGTAGCCGTGGGCGAGGAGAAGGATCTGACGACACGGCTCGATCTCGAGCGCCAGGACGAGATCGGGGTGCTGGCGCGCGAGTTTGACCGCATGGTGGAGCGCGTCGCCCGATCGCGTACCCAGCTGGTGGATCAATCCTTCCAGGCGGGGTTCGCGGAGCTCGCCAAGGGCGTGTTACACAATCTCGGCAACGCCATGACGCCGATCGGGGTGCGCCTCGCGAGCCTTGCGCAGCGCCTGCGCAGCGTCCCGGGCGACGATGCCGCGCAGGCCGCGGACGAGCTGCAGGAGGGCAGGGCGGACGCCGCGCGCAGCGCCGACCTCAAGGAGTTCCTGCGCCTCGCCTGCCAGGAGATCGCCGTTACCGTGCGGGCGGCGCAGGATGATGTCGCGGTCATGACCCGCCAGGCCAGTCTCGTGCAGGGGACGCTCGCGGAGCAGCTGCGCTCGGCACGCAATGAGCACGTCATCGAGGCGGTGCGACTGACGGAGCTCGTAACGCAGTCGCTGGAGATCGTGCCAGATGCCTGTCGTCAGCGCCTGGTGGTACACCCGGACGACAGCTTGCGCAGACTCGGAGCGGTGCGCGTGGCGCGCACTATCCTGCGCCTGATCCTGCAGAACCTGATCATCAACGCGGCCGAGGCGGTGCGCGATGCCGGCAAGGACCGCGGTGTCCTGCGGGTCAGCGCGCAAATCGTGGACGAGGCGCACGGCGAGCAGTTGCACCTGCAATGCGCGGACGATGGTGTAGGCATTGCCGCGCACAACCTGCAGCGCGTCTTCGATAAAGGTTTTTCCACTAAATCGCCTGCAACCAACCACGGAATCGGCCTGCACTGGTGCGCCAACGCCATCGGCGCGCTGGGCGGGCGGATCTGGGCCGCCAGCGACGGCCCCGGGCGCGGCGCCTCGATGCATCTGATGGTGCCGCTCGCCACCCGTGAAACCGCTCCGCTCGCTGGAGCTGCCTGAGGTCCCCATGCCCGAATCCAACGCCGCCTCCATCCGGGTGCTCATCGTCGACGACGAAGCCGAGATCCGCGATGCCTACCGGCAGATCCTGCTCGACAGCGAAGCGAGCCAGGACGTGGCGGGCTTCCGTGAGCTGCGCAGCCGCCTGTTCAGGAAGTCTCCGAGCGAAAGCCAGCGTGCCCGGGCCCCTTCGCGCAGCGTGGTCTTCGACGCGGTGTTCTGCGACCAGGCCGAGGCGGGGGTCGCCGCCGTCAAGGAGGGGCTGGCGCGCAACGAGCCCTTTGCCGTGGTCTTTCTCGATGTACGCATGCCCCCGGGCAAGGACGGGGTGTGGGCGGCCACGCAAATGCGCGAGCTGGATCCGGCGGTGGAGATCGTCATCTGCACCGCGTACTCCGATGCCGACCCGTGCGAGATCGGCGGCATGGTCCCGCCCGAGGACAAGCTCTCTTACCTGCAGAAGCCGTTCCATCCGCATGAAGTGCGGCAGATGACCATCGCGCTGGCGAGCAAGTGGCGCGCCGAGCGGCGCATCGTGAGGCTCGCCTATTTCGATACGCTGACCGGGCTGCCCAACCGCGAGCAGTCGCGCAACCGCCTGGCCGGGGCGCTGCAGGCGGCCAAGGAGAACGTCCGCACGTTGGCGGTGTTGTACCTGGACCTGGACAACTTCAAGCGCGTCAACGACACCCTCGGCCACGCGGTGGGCGATCAGCTGCTGTGCGTCGTCGCGGACCGCCTGCGCAGCTCGCTGCGATATGGGGCCGACGCGAGCGCCGCGGCCAGCGCCTCCCGCCCCGGCGATATCGCGCGGCTCGGCGGCGATGAGTTCCTGGTGCTGCTGCCGCACCTGCGCAGCAGCGTCGATGCCGGCAACGTGGCCGAACGGCTCATTCTTGCGGTGCGCGAGCCGATTCAGCTCGGCTCGAACTGTCTCGTCGTGACCCCGAGCGTCGGCATCGCACTCTATCCGCAGGATGGGACCGATGCGGAGACGCTCCTTCGTAATGCGGATCTGGCGATGTACTTCGCCAAGCGCCGCAACCCGGGAACGTTCGCTTTCTTCGACGTGTCGATGAACTCCACCGTGCTGCACCGCTTCACCATCGAAGAGCAGCTGCGCGGAGCCCTCGATCGCAATGAGTTCTCGCTGGTGTTCCAACCGCAGTTCGACGTAAGCACGGGCGGCATCTCGGGCGTGGAGGCGCTGTTGCGCTGGACGAACGCCGAGCTCGGCGCCGTGAGCCCCGCCGAATTCATCCCGGTCGCGGAGGAGACCGGGCTGATCCACGCCATCGGCAGGTGGGCGCTGCATAGCGCCTGCCGGCAGGCCCAGGCCTGGCACCTGGAAGGCCTCCCCGTAGGGCGCGTCGCGGTCAACGTTTCGGGACGTCAGTTCGCGCTCGCCGAATACCCGCGCGAGGTCGCCGGGATCCTCAAGGAGACCGGACTCGCGCCCTCGATGCTGGAGCTCGAGATCACCGAGTCGACGGTCATGTCGGATGAAGCGTGGGCGGAGAAAGCCATCGCGCAGCTGAAGGAGCTCGGTATCTCGCTCGCCATCGATGATTTTGGCACCGGCTATTCGAGTTTCGGCCGCTTGCGCAACTTCGCGGTCGACCGCCTCAAGATCGACCGCTCCTTCGTGACCAGCATCACCG
Organism: Steroidobacteraceae bacterium; assembly: GCA_035937715.1. Taxonomy (GTDB): domain Bacteria; phylum Pseudomonadota; class Gammaproteobacteria; order Steroidobacterales; family Steroidobacteraceae; genus 13-2-20CM-66-19. Next base: position 5,419 of record DASZHQ010000198.1, read on the forward strand.
ATTGTAACGACGATCGTGCGATCGCCGCCGCCATCATCGCCATGTCCAAATCGATGCACATCAACGTGACCGCCGAGGGCGTGGAGAATTACCCGCAACTGGCTTTCCTGCAGGAGCAGGACTGCAAGGACGCGCAGGGGTTCCTCCTGAGCCGGCCGTTGCAGCCGGACGCCACGCGCGAGCTACTGCGACGCGTGAATGACATCGGCGATGCCTCGCGCACCCAGCGCCTGAAGGTCATCACCGGCTGAAGCCGGCGGCGAGACCGCCGGGCAGGATCGCGCACGTCAGCCGTGCGCTGATCGCAGTTTCGGGCGCAGCGCTCGTTCAGCAGCAATAGCGCGTAGAATCGGCCGCCTTCACGACTCCCGTCTGCGGGGGAATCGGGAGGCCATGCAGACCGCGCTCGCCGATTTCATCAGGGACACTCCGCTCGGGCGCGAGGCGGATGCGATTCTGCGCAGCTGCGTGCACTGCGGTTTCTGTCTGCCCGCCTGTCCGACCTACCAGCTACTCGGGGATGAGCTCGACAGTCCGCGCGGGCGCATCTATCTGATGAAACAGCTGCTGGAGGGAGAGCCGGTGACGGCGCGCACCCAGCTGCACCTGGATCGCTGTCTCACCTGCCGCGCCTGCGAGAGCGCCTGTCCTTCGGGCGTGCAGTACGGGAGGCTCCTCGACATCGGCCGTGCGCTGACCGAAGAGCGTGTACCCCGCGGCCCGGTGGCCCGCGCCAGGCGCTTGCTGCTGCGCAAGATCGTGCCGCACCGGCGGCGCGTGCACGCACTCCTCGCTCTCGCCCGGGC
>DASZHQ010000199.1:0-3895 GCA_035937715.1 Steroidobacteraceae bacterium
GAGCGTAATGACATAGCGGACGTCGGGCGGAACGGCAGGCGGTCGCCCCCCTGGATGCAGGAAGGTCGTATCGGTCGCGCCGCGCAGCAGCTGGTTCAATTCCTGGAGCTTGCCGCGCTTGCGTTCCCATCCCATCCACCGCTTCTGCCCCGCGCTCCAGACTCGGCGACGATGCAGCAGCAGGAAGCGGTCGCCTGCCGCGCCCGTGCCGTGAAGACGGTTCAGCCGCGCGATGCCCGCCGCGGCAATGTCGAGCAGCGCCGCATCCCCGGCGGCGTTCTCGCTGGGGGCGTCGGTCCAGTCCGAAAGCAACGCGAAGTACAGCTCGCCTTCGGGGGATGCCAGGTAGTGAACCTCGAGGCTCTCGAGCTGCGCTTCCAGCGCCGCGCGCGTCGTGAGAAGCGTGGGCACGACCACCATCGTGCGCAGTCGTGCCGGGACGCCGCCGCGCAGCGCCAGGCCCGGCAGGGTGGTTGCGCCGAACCTCATCATGGCGACCCGGTTCACCAGCGCGACCGCCACATCGATCGACGGGATGAGCCCGAGCAGTGCGAGCACCGCGAGGCGCAGGCCGGCGATTCCCCCCGCGTGCAGCGCCAGCAACGGCACCGACAACACGAGGGCGGTGATCAGCGCGATGGCGCCGAGATAGCCGCCGAAGCCGGGCGCCGCATTGAATCGGCCGGACCGGTTCCATAGCGAGGCCCGATAGCCGACCGAGGCTGCGAAGGCGTGTCGTCCGGCGGCGATGAGGTAATAACCCGGGTCGACCTCGCGGCCCGCGACGGCCTTGCCGGCAGACGCCAGGGCTGCCCGCGCAATCTCCAGCTCCGTCCGCTTGGAGCCTCGCGCCAGCTGCTCGATCGCCCGCCGGTAAAGGTCACGGGAGGGGAAGTCCATCTGCGCGAAGTCGCTGCCCGCGCACAGCGCCTCATCGACGAGGCTGACGCTCTCGAAGAACTCCCGCCAATCCACATCCGACAGCAGCCGCATGCTGGTCATGATGTTGCGCACGGTCACGTTCGAGGCGCCCTGGCGCTGATGCTCGTCGTGCACGATCGCGTCGGAGGTTGTTCCCTGCGCCCTCAGCCGCTCCTCCAGCCATCGCAGAGCCGGGGTTGCTCCCGGATCCTGATCCCGCAGCCGGTGGGCGAGCTGGACTACGAAGGCGGGCGCAAGCGCGGCGTGGCGTGCATGGCTGCGAATCAGGGCATCGGGCTCGGCCGGATGCCCGTTGACGCCCAGCAGCCGGTCCGCCACGGCATCCGCGTCCTGGCGTGCGGCACGACCGCTCACGATGCGGGTCGCGGCACGGCGCAGATTCTCGACCAGCACGATTCGCAGCGTGATCGCGACCGCCCACAGCTCGCCGATGGTCAGAGGCTGAACGCGCTGATAGGCGCGCACGAAGTGGCGCAGCGTTTCGGGATCGAAACGGCTGTCCGTATGGGCAACAAAAGCCCAGGCCAGGCCGAACACGCGCGGGTAACCGTTGAAGGGCCCGCTCGCCAGCTTGGGCAGCAGCCGATAGAAAGTCGGCGGGAGGTCCTGGCGCACCTCGCGGATCTGATCTTCAACGAGGTGGTAGTTGTCGATCAGCCATTCGGCAGCGGGGGTGATCGCGCGGCCGTCGGCTACGGCTGCGACGAGGGCGCGATAGGCCGCGAGCAGGGCCGACTCGTTGTCCCTGAGCCGCACGCTGAGAGGGGGGCGGGTCGTTCGGCGCCGCGTGACCTGCTGTGCGGTCGCGAGGCTTCCCGCATGCTGCTCGAGGCGCTCGATGCTGAAGAGCTCGGCGCGCAGCACCTCGCCATTGTCCCAGGGCGAAACGGCCGGGCCCCACCCCAAGACACGAGGGACGAGAAAGTTCAATGTGATCGCGCGTCAGCTCTTTCGCCAGGTAAGCGATGCTGTCCTAAATCCATGACTAGATCGGTACGCCGCCGCACACTCGTGCAGCCACTGCTGCGTCTCAGCTTGCCGCTCCAGGCCCGTCGCTCAGGCGCCGGCGCGTGCCCCGCGCGTGCGTAGGTGTGCGCGGGCGCACGGAAGGCAACGGTTGAGGAGCGCAAGCTCGCCGTAAGCCACCGGTCGGCACGCAACGCACGTCGCGCACCTTCGGAAGATACCATGAGCCTTTACGCCCTGATTGCTGCTCCCGCAGACGTGTTCTACGTCGTTCAAAGCACCGGCGCCCCCGGCCGGCGAGAGCACTGCTTATCTTCCGTTCTGTACCAGACGCGCCCGCACGCCCACGCCGAGCTCGTTCGGCTCAGCGCCGCGCATCCTGGCGATTACGCTATCTGGAAAGGTACGACCCGCGTTGAGCCGCCCCAGTGGGGGCATGCCGTGATGCTGGCCGACGGGACGCTGGTCCCACCAGCAACTGGACATGCAACCGCGTCAGCGGCAGCGCTGCTCGAGGCCGGCGCGCCCGCGAACTAGCGAAGTCAGCGGACCTGCGCCATGGCAGCCACGCGCTCCCAGGTGGTCGCCGCCATGCTCGGGCGCGCGGTCATTCGGTCGAGCCACTCTCGCAGGTTCGGATTCGCGCGGGTGAGCGGCTCCCACTCCGGCGTCTGGCGCAGGAAGTCCAGCTGAGGAGCTAACAGCACATCGGCGAGACTGATCGTGTCACCCACAAAGAACGGCTGCGAGTCCAACTGCCTCGCGAGTACGCCGAACACGGTATGGGCCTTAGGCATGGCGGCGGCGATGGCGGTCTCGTCCGGCGTCAGCCCCATCAGGCGCGGGCCGACGATCCGCTGGAACGCGATGATGTTGGCAACGCCCTGGAAGAGGTACCAATCGTTGATGTTCATCAGCTGGTCCATGCGCCCGGCCGCCTGCGGATAGTCCGGCGTCAGCGCCGGTCCCGGCACAGTGCGATCGAGGTAGCGCAGGATCGCCTGGGACTCGTACAGCCTGAAGTCGCCGTGCTCCATGATCGGCACTCTGCCAAAAGGATGACGGGCGAGATGTCCGGGCGTGCGCAGAGTTGCCGGCGCCACCGGGACGAGACGGTAGCGTGCGGACTTCTCTTCCAGCGCGACCAGGACCGCCCGGCCGAACGGACTGCCAGGTATGCTGTGAATCACGATCTCGCTCATGAGGTGTGCGCTCCTCCTGCGGCCTGTTTCGCGAAAAGATCGAGCAGCGCCGGCCAGCCGCCATCGACCTGCTGGCGCATCTTTTCACCCGCCGTGGCGCCCATTCGTTCGAAGTTTCTGTGCTCGAGCTCGACACGGGTGCTGGCGGCGGTTTCCATCACAAATCGCACCTCGACCTCAGAGGCAAACTCGACCCGGGCATCAGGCTTCCAGTCGGCGCTGATCTCCCAGCTGACGACGAAGCGCTCGCCCGGCTGCCAGATGCGCACGTGTCCTATAGTGATATCCGTGCCGTCCTCGCATCGGGTGTACCAGCGCCCGCCGGCAAACGGTTCGATGACGGATTCGCGGATCGGCGCGGCGCCGATGCCGTGGGATTTCGGCCACCAGCGATTGATGCCGGCGGTGAACACCTCGAAAGCCCGCTGCGGTGTCGCCGCAACGACCACGGTCTTGCGCACCGGGGCGATGCTGATGGTTCTATTCAAGGCTTTTTCCTCCCGCGAGCCGGACTCGACCCCTCCACTTCCTCCTTGAAAGATGCGAGTGCCTGGTCCCAAAACTGGTCAAGCCAACGCCGCAGATCGCCAAGACCATCCGGATCGATGCAATACACGCGGCGTGCCCCTGCGGACCGGTCGATAACCAGCCCCGCTTCCTTGAGCGCCTTGAGATGCTGAGAAACCGCGGGACGACTGACCGGGAGCCCCTTGGCGAGAACGGCCACGGACTTGGGACCGGAGCGCAGCCGCTCGAATACCCGGCGGCGCGTGGGGTCGCTCAGG
>DASZHQ010000200.1:0-1615 GCA_035937715.1 Steroidobacteraceae bacterium
TCACCTTCGATCCCTGCTCGATCATGGCGCCCAGGGGTCCGGCCGCCTCGTGCGGCAGCACGTCCGTGACCCATACGAGGCGCGTACCGCCGTTGGCTGCCGGCAGCACCTCGAAAGAGGAGTTGTGATGGCTGGCGGTGCTGCCGACCACCGACCACACGAGGCGCCGCGTATCCTCGTCCAGGCTCACGATCAGCTCGCGCGCCACGACACCGTTGGCGAACGTCACGACGCGCGCGCCCTCCTCGAGGCGCGTAGCGGTGACAAAGCCCGGCGCGAGGCGCCGGTGCACAGCACCCACATCCCGGATGACGTCCCACACGAAGTCCGGGGAGGCTTTAATCTCCAGCTCTTTGCGGATGGTAGCCATTACTTCGGGCACACGGCTTCGACGTTATTCCCGTCGGGATCGAGCAGGAACGCGGCGTAGTAGGTCGGGCTGTAGTCCTTGCGGACGCCGGGTGGCCCGTTGTCGCGGCCACGCGCCTTGAGCCCTTCACGGTAAAACGCATCGACCGCCGCATGGTTGCCTGCGGTAAAGGCGACATGCACCAGGGAATGCGCCAGTTTCGCGTCGGCATACAGCCACAGGGTGTAAGTGCCCTGGGCACCGAATGCCGCGCTCGACTCGTCCTGGGCGGTGGCTTCGTAACCCAGAGGGCCCAGGGCAGCGGTGTAAAAGCGCACGCTGGCGTCCAGATCCTTCACCTTCAGCCCGATGTGGTCGAACATGAGAACCTCCTTGCCCTTGCGTCAGGCGCCGAGCGCCCGGTCATCCTGCGATGCTACCGCCCGCAGCGGCGCTGTCACAACCCGCGCCGCAGCGCGCAGGCTTTCCGCTAGAATGCGCGCCCGGGCGCGGCGGGCGCGCAGGGAGTGTTCCTCAGTGAGTTTCAAAGAGTTGCTCGAGAGCTGGCGCGAGCAAGCGGCCGCGCCGCGCACCGCCAGGGCCTACGCCGTGCGGCTGCCGGTCGATGATGCCGCGCGTCTCGCGGCGCTGGCGGAGATGTTTCCCGGGCGCGCGCCCGAGCAGCTCATTACCGAACTGCTCGGCGCGGCGCTCAAGGAAGTCGCGGCCGCGATGCCCTACATCGCCGGCAAGCGGGTGATTTCCACCGACGAGCAGGGTGATCCGCTCTACGAGGACGTCGGCCCCACGCCGCGCTTCATGGAGCTCGCGCGCAAGCATCGCCGCAAGCTCGACGCCAAACCTAAGAAAAAGCCGCGCTGAGGCACCCGCTCCATGCCTTCCTTCGATACCGTTTCCGAGCTCAACGCCCACGAAGTCGCCAACGCGGTCGACCAGGCGAACCGCGAGCTGTCGCAGCGTTTCGACTTCAAGGACACCGGCGCACGCTTTGAGTTGCAGGAGTTCACGGTCACGCTGCACGCGCAGGTGGACTTTCAGTTGAAGCAGATGCTGGAAATCCTGAAGCTGCGCCTCTCCAAGCGCGGCGTCGACCTGGTGTGCCTCGAGGTGAAGGAGCCGCAGACGACGCTCTCGGCCGCGCACCAGGAAGTGCTGCTCAGGCACGGCATCGATCAGGACGCCGGCCGCAAGATCATGCGCCTGGTCAAGGACTCCAAGCTCAAGGTGCAGGCGAGTCTGCAGGGC
>DASZHQ010000201.1:0-9701 GCA_035937715.1 Steroidobacteraceae bacterium
CTTCGGGGACACCTTGCAACGCGCGCCGCGGCACCCGCTGCACCAGAGCGCTGTCGTACTCGCCATAGCCATCGCGGGGGGCGATTTGTACTTGCAGCCGGTCGCCGGCGTTCTTGCCGGTCAGCTCGCGCTCGAGGCCGGGTATCAGGTTGCCGTGCCCGTGCAGGTAGGTGAGGGGCGAGCCCTGCTCGGAAGTGTCGATGATCTCGCCTGCATCATCCTTGAGCGTGTAGTGGATGCTCACGACCTGGTCCTGCGTAATGCTCATGTGGAGGCCTCTGATGGCTGCGGGAACGCGGCGCAAGGTGCGCGCCGGCCAGACGCGCATTTGAAAGGGTGCACACGGAACGGGCGGCCAGGATACCATTTGCGCCTCTGGCGCGGCCTCCGCGCGCGTAGCGCGCGGCGGACACGATCGAGGGGCTACCATGAGAATCGCTCTCTTCGGCGTCCTCGCCACCGCGTGCGTACCGTGCGCCCTCGCCGGCGGCAGTGCTCACCCCACGCAATCCGCAGGGACTCTTGCGATGGCCGACAATCCCTTCGCGCAGCCGAGCACGCTCGCCTTCGAGCTACCGCCCTTCGACCGCATCCACGACAGCGATTACGTGCCGGCCTTCGAGGCCGGCATGCGCGAGGAGCTGCGCGAGGTCGCAGCCATCGCCGATGACCCCAGGCCCGCCACGTTCGAGAACACCATCGTTGCGCTCGAGCGTGCCGGTCGGCTACTGGCGCGTGTCGAGTCGACCTTTTCCCGGCTCAACGCCTGCAATACCGATGCTCAGATGCAGCAGATCGACACCGAGACGGCCCCGAAGCTGACCGCGCACCGCGATGCGATCCACCTGAATCCGAGGGTATGGGCGCGCGTCGACAGCCTCTACCGCGCGCGCGCCACCCTGCATCTCGATGCGGAGTCGTTGCAGCTGCTGACGCGCTATCACACGGAATTCGTGCGCGCCGGCGCGCCGCTCGCCGCACCCGACCAGGCACGCCTGCGCGATCTCAACAAGCAGATTTCCTCGCTCCGCACGCGCTTCAAGCAGAACGTGCTCAAGGCCACGGCCGAGGGCGCCGTGGTGGTGGATAACATCGCCGAACTCGACGGACTGTCGGCCGAACAGATCGGCGCCGCGGCGCAGTCGGCGGGCGCGCGCGGCCTCACCGGCAAATGGCTCATCACGCTGCAGAACACCACTAACCAGCCGGTGCTGGCGCGCCTCAGCAACCGCGCTCTGCGCGAGCGCATCTACGCGGCCTCGATCGGCCGCGCGCGCGGGGGAGCGACCGACAATGCCGCGGTGCTCGCGCAACTGGTGCGGCTGCGTGCCGAGCGCGCCGCGCTTCTCGGCTACGCGAGCCACGCCGCCTACCAGCTCGAGGACGAGACCGCCGGCACGCCGCAGGCGGTGCGCGACCTGATCGGCCAGGTGGCCCCTGCAGCGCTGGCGCGAGCGCGCGCCGAGGCGGCCGAGATCCAGAAGCTGATCGACGCACAGGCGCGCGCCGCCGGCAGGCCGTCCTTCGCGCTGCAGCCGTGGGACTGGTCGTTCTACTCCGAGCAGGTGCGCAAGGTCCATTACGCCTTGGACCAGGCGGCCGTAGCGCCGTACCTCGAGCTCGAGCACGTGCTACAGGACGGAGTGTTCTACGCGGCGCACGAGCTCTATGGGCTCACTTTCAAGGAGCGCACGGACCTACCCGTTTACCAGAGCGACGTGCGCGTCTTCGAAGTCTTCGATGCCGACGGCAAACCGCTGGCGCTGTTCCTGGCCGACTACTTCGCGCGCGACAACAAGCAGGGCGGGGCGTGGATGGCTTCCTACGTTACGCAGTCGAAGCTGCTGCATCAGCAGGCGGTAGTGGCCAATCACCTCAACATCCCCAAGCCCCAGGCGGGGCAGCCGGTACTGCTCACCTTCGAGGAGGTGACGGCGATGTTCCACGAGTTCGGCCATGCGTTGCACGGCCTGCTCTCCGACGTACGCTACCCGCTGCTCTCGGGTACGCAGGTGCCGCGCGACTTCGTCGAGTACCCCTCGCAGTACAACGAGATGTGGGCTCGCGAGCCAGCCGTCGTGGCGCACTACGCGCGCCACTATCAAAGCGGCGAGCCGCTGCCGCCGCAGCTGCTCGAGCGGGTGATCGCCGCGCAGAAATTCAACCAGGGTTACGCTACCACCGAGTACCTGGCGGCGGCAGCGCTCGATCAGGCCTGGCACCAGATCACGCCCGCCGAGGCGCCCGCCACGGAAGGAGTACCGGCCTTCGAGGCGGCCGCACTGCGTTCGAGCGGGCTCGACTACGCGCCGGTACCCCCGCGCTATCACTCCACCTACTTCTCGCATATTTTCGAAAGCGGCTATTCCGCAGGCTACTACGCCTACTTGTGGAGCGAGGTGCTGGCGCGTGATACCGGGCAGTGGTTCCACCGGCACGGCGGGCTGACGCGCGCCAACGGGGACTACTTGCGCGCGCACATTCTGGCTCGCGGGCGCAGCGCCGATCCCAGGGCGCTGTTCCGCGACTTCTACGGGCGAGCTCCGGAGGTCGCCCCGCTGCTCGAGTACCGCGGCCTGGTCTCCGCAAGCGGCGGCTAGCCGCGTGCGTCCGCGAGCGCGTCGCGTCGGGCGCGATCAGTGGCGGCGAGCAGCCGCCGGAAGCACTCGAGGAGCGGCAGATCGAGCCGCAGCTCGCGCGCCTTGTCGTATGCGTAGCCGAGTGTCTCGTTCACTTCGAGCGGTCGGCCGGCCTCGATGTCCTGAAGCGATGACATGCGGTGCTGCGGCGCCTTCGCGCGGTACTCGGCGCCCGCTTTCATGATGAGCGCCACCGCCTGGCTCTCGGTGCCCGCGCAGATGCTCGCGGATGGCAGGACCGCGCGGTCGGAGAGGGTGATGCCGAGCGCGCGCGCCAGAGCTCCCATCTCCCGCACCAGCCGGGCGAGCAGCAACGCGGCGTCCGGATCGCACAGGTACTTCCAGGTGAGCGCCCGCGTGCTCACCGACATCGCCATAAGACCCACCCAAGCGCAGAACTTCGACCACTCGAGCGTCTGGATCTCCGCGCTGGCCGCGGCGCGCACCCCGGACATCTCGAGCGCCTGCGCCACGCGCTGCGCCCGCGCGCTGCCACCGCCGGCGAGCTCACCCACGAAGATGCTGACGTTGCGCGTGAACAGCACCTCCCCGCCGGGCAGCAGCTCACCGCTGGTATCGGCCAGCGCGCCGAGCACCCGCTCAGCACCGAACGCCTGGGCCAGCAACTCGTTCTTCAGGGGCCCGTTCTGAATCGACAGCGTGACGTCGAACCGCGCGTGCCGCAGCGCGCCGAGGGCGGCGGCGGTGCCGGGTGTCTTGGTCGCGACGATCAGCGTGCCGGCGCTGCGCAGCGCCTGCGGATCGCGCAGCGTCGGCACTGCGACGGTGAACTCCGCGAGCCCGCGGATGGTCAGTCCGTTCCGTTCCAGATGCGCGGCGCGCTCGCCGCGCGCCAGCATCACCACCTTGTGACCTGCGCGGGCAAGGTGGGCTCCGAGGATCGAGCCCATCGCGCCCGCGCCGAGGATCGCGAACTCGAAATCCGGCATGGCGGTCGGCTAGAGCGCCTCGGCAATGTCCTGCATCAGACCGTTGTCCTCGGGCTTCGTTTCCGGGGGATAGCGCTTGAGCACCCGACCATCGCGGCCGATAAGGAATTTCTCGAAGTTCCAGCTGATGTCGCCTTCGATACCGTTGTCGGGTGAGGTGAGGAAGCGGTACAGGGGGTGACGATTGGCACCGTTGACCTCGAGCTTCGTGCTCAGGGGGAAGCTCACCTGGTAGTTGCTGCGACAGAAGGCGGCAATCTCCGCCTCGCTCCCGGGCTCCTGAGCGGCGAACTGATTGCAGGGAAAGCCCACCACCGTGAAATTCTCACCCTGCAACTCGCGTTGCAGCCGCTCGAGACCCGCGTACTGCGGCGTCAGGCCGCAGCGGCTGGCGACGTTGACGGCGAGCGTTACCTTACCGCGCAACGCACCCACCAGGTCCGGCGTGCCATCGATCCCGGTGACCGCGATGTCGTAGAAGCCGCTCATGATAGGTACGCTCCGTGCCGCCGGATGCCGGCATGTACGATACACCACCAGAAGGCTTACCATCGCAGCGCAACCCTTTCGGGAGACCCGCATGACCTCCGAGCTCGGCAAAGCTGAGACCGCACGGGTGGTCGATACCCTCAAGCACATCCTGGAGCTGGAGCTCGCGGGACTGGTGCGCTACCTGCACTACTCCTTCATGATCTTCGGGCACAACCGCATTCCGATCGTCGCCTGGCTGCGCGGCCAGGCCCAGGAGGCGCAGGCCCATGCAGTGCAGGCGGGCGAGCACATCACCAATCTCGGCGGCCACCCCTCGCTGAAGATCGGCCCACTGCTCGAGACTCACAAGCACAACGTCGACGAGATCCTGCGCGAGGCGCTCACGCACGAGCAGGAGGGGCTCGCTGAATACCGCAAACTCCTCGCCGCGGTTGCCGGGCGCAACATCATGTTGGAGGAATACGCCCGCGCGCAGATCGCCGCCGAGGAGGCGCACGCCGCCGAGATCGGCAAGATGCTGCGCAAGCCCGGCTCGATCGCCTGAGAAACGCGCGGCGTCTCTCTCTCCAAGGGGTGAGATGTGCCTGTCCATGATGGGTCGGCGCCGCTTGAGTTCGCGCCGCATGACACCATTTGGTGGACTGGATCATCCAACACCAAGCGCGTGCGCGTACACTGCGCGCCGATATCCCTGGAGGGCCTCATCATGGAATTGATCATCGCCTCGTACATCGCCGCTGCACTGCTGCTGGTCGGCCACCTCGGCGTGCTGGTGCGCAACCGTCTGATGGCGCGGAGCCCAGAGCGCCGCGACTGAGCGGCCACACGCCCCGCGGGGAGCCGCTGCGCGCTCGGTGTTCGTTTCGCTTTGCGGCGGGCGTATGCTCGCGTCGTGAAGATCATCGCGGTCACCAATATCAAGGGCGGCGTCGGCAAGACCACTACCGCGGTGAACCTCGCCTACCTGTGCGCGGCCGACGGCCGTGCCACGCTTCTGTGGGACCTCGACTCGCAGGGTGGGGCGACCTACGCGCTGCGCGGGGAGGGCCGCGAGCACGCCTCGGCGAAGAAGCTGCTCGCCGGCAAGCGTGAGTTGCCGGAATTGATCCTGGCAAGCGGCTACCCAGGGCTCGACCTGCTGCCGGCGGATTTTTCCTACCGCAATTTCCCGGTGCATCTCGCCGCGCACCGCCATCCGACCGAGCGGCTGCTGAAGATGAGCCGCCCGCTGCGCGAGATCTACGCGGTGCTGTTCATCGATTGTCCGTCCGGTATTTCGCTGCTGTCGGAGAACGTCCTGCGCGCCGCCGACGTGCTCATCGTGCCGCTGGTGCCCACGCCGCTCTCGCTGCGCATGCTGGTGCAGCTGTATGACTTCCTGGCCGGCGAGGGCTGGAATGATCTCCTGCTGCTGCCGTTTTTCTCCATGGTCGACCGGCGCCGCTCATTGCACCAGGAGCTGGTCGCGCAGGCGCGCGCGCAGTTCCCGGGGATCCTCCACACGGAGGTGCCGTACTGGAGCGAGATCGAGCGCATGAGTGTGCGGCGGGCGCCGCTGCCGGCGTGCGCACCGAAGAGCGCTGCCGCGCTCATTTATGCCGCGCTGTGGGGCGAGATCCGCCACCGCCTGCGCGGGAATCCGCGCGCCGCAAGCGCCGCACGGCTCCACACCGACAAGACCGCGGAGCACGCTCGGGTGTGAGTCAACGCGGTGCCGGCAGCATCTCCCGGGAGTTGGACGTCTTACGGGCTCAAGCCGGATTGACGTCGCTGCGGCGCGCTGCCGTGTCCGAGGGAGCAGATACGGGCGCCGGTACCAATGCCGGCACGCTGACGCCGGCGGCGATCTCTTCGACCGCGTAACCGGCGGCGATCCAAGCGTCGAGCCCGCCGCGCAGGGGACGCACGCGACGGAAGCCGTGATTCAGCAGCACGCGCGCGGCCTGCGCGGCGGACGCCTCGTTCGGGCAGTTGCAATAGAGGATGATCTCGCTGTCGCGGGACAGCTCCCCCATGTGCCGCTCGACCTCGTGCATCGGGACGTGCAGCGCGCCGGGGATGCGGCGCAGCTCAAGGCCCTGCGCGGTGGGGGAGCGCACGTCGACGATCACCGGCGCAGCAGCGCCGCTCATCTGCGCATGAAGCTCATCGACGCTGATGCGTGCCATCTCGAGGGCGGCGTAGAAGCGCCGCCGCTCCCACCACTTGAAGAGGACGTAGGCGCTGAGCAGTACGAGCAGTATCGCGAGCCCCGCGCCACCCAGGCCTGCCAGCCTCGGGAGGAGCGGCAGGATCTGCGGCTTGAGCAAGACTCCTGCGAGCAGCGCCGTCCCGACCCACAAGGAGGAGCCCAGGACGCTGAAGCTGGCGAAGCGCGGGTAGCTCATGCGCGTCGCTCCGGCGAGCGGTGGGGCGATCATCGACAGGCCCGGGACGAACTTGGCGATGACGAGCGCCTTGACGCCCCAGCGCTCGAAGCTTGCCTGCGTCTGACCGACGCAGATGTCAGGCGTCAATGAGACCCGGCAAAGCAGTTTCATGACGCGGGCACCGTAGACACGGCCGGCCAGATACCAGGCGCTGTCGCCGATCAGGCACGCCGACACGGCGAGCGCGCACAGGGCGGCGCCCGACAGCCGCCCATCCGCGGCCAGCGCGCCCGCGACGATGAGGGTCGGGATGGCGGGTACCGGAGCACCGAGCTGCTCGAGCAGCACGTTCAAGAACACCACGCCCAGACCGAGGGGACTCATCGGTCGGATCTTGCGCCGCGCGGCGCCCGTGGACAAGAAATGCGCGCTTCAATGCGCGCTCGAGCCGGCTGCCCCTCAGCCCGGGTACTTGGTGAAGATCGCCGCCACCGCCGCCTCTATTCTCTTCGCAGCTTCATCACCGCTCGCGCCGAAGAGACTCTGGTCGACCGAGGCGTGCCACAGGGGCTGATGGCTCCTCGCATCGTAGAGATCCACCGCGATGATGCCCTCACGGTAGACGTACGGTCCCGGCCAGCCCCACCCGCCATACGGATATCCCCACCCGCCATACGGATATCCCCACCCATAACCCCAGCCGTAATAGGGCCAGGGATCCTCCACCACGTTCGTTGCCCCGATCCCGTAGCCAACCAGGCAATCGGCGTTCCCGGGCGCGGCCTCGATCGTGCCGGTCTTCAGGTGAGCCGCAATGGCGGCCCGCAGTCGGCTCTCGTTGAGCGGACTCGCGATGGTGTTGCGCAACGGGCTGTTGCCGCGAAACGAGCCGGCCCATGCGAAGGTAGTGCAGTGGACCGTGCCGATGAGGGCCGTGTTCACGTCGGACTTTACATAGAGTGTCGTGCAGGCCGTCACGGCGCAAGCGACAGCGACGACGGTGGCAGACAGCAGCGGTTTCACCATGACCGTAACCTCAGGCGGTGGCCGACACGGGCCTTCACCGCTGTCATGCTAACGCACTGGCCGGTACGGCGTTGACGGGACGTTCTCCGGGAACGGCTAGTGGATCACCAGGCGCCAGTCCCCGCGCAAGCGGATTATTTCTCCATCTGAAATGTCTTGACGTCGCCGCAATCGGCCGACAGCCACTTCGCTTCGATGCTGTTATGCATCGTGGTGGTCTCGCCCTCGGCCGAGCGAACCAGGTCAACAGTACCCGATACGCGACGCCGCCCGTCGAGCTTGAAATGTCCCGACTCCGAGGTCTTGCCCTTTTCGGTAGTACATTCGCGGTGCATTTGGTACTCGCTGCTCGTGTTAGTCACCACGGTGACTTTGCAGCCGGAGCGCTGCATGTCGTGGGAGCCGAAACCCTGTGTGCGCTTCTCGGCCGTCATGCACTCCTTGAACTTGCGCGGCTGCGCGGCGCGCGCGAGCGCCGCCTCCAGCATCGCGCGCCGCTCGGGAGACAGCTGCGCCAGCTGGCTCTCGGGAATCGCCGGGGCGCCGCTGATCTGCGGATGCGAGCTGACTTCCCACAGCCCGAGATCAATCTCCATCACCGCAGCCGGTGGCGCGGCAAGCGCCAGCACCGCCGCGAATCCCAATGCGCCCATGGCGCCTGCGATCACTCGGATGTTACCGGACATGGGACCTCCCTTTAAGACCGTTCGGGACTCAATGACAGCTGCGGCTGACTTCGACGCGGCGATTGTGGGCGCGCCCCTCGTCAGTGGCGTTGGTCTCCACCGGACGCGTCAGCCCGTAGCCCTTCGCCAGCAGCCGGTTGGCGGGCACCTTGAGCTGACTGATCAGCACTTCGCGCACGGCATTGGCACGGCGGGTCGACAGATCCATGTTGTATTCCGCCGAACCGACGTTGTCGGTGTGCCCTTCGACGGTTACGACCCAGTCGGGGTGTTGCGCCATGAGTGCGGCAAAGCGCTGCAGCGCCGGCAGGGAAGCCTCCACCACCTCGGCGCTCGCGGTGGTGAAGTAGACGCCGCTGAGCTCTGAACGGCAATCCTTACCCGCCAGCCCGGCGGCCGCACCGCCACCACCACCGCCGGCGCCGCCACCCCCGGCGCCGGACGCGTCCCGTCCCGGCGGCGCGAAATCGATCCGGGTGACGATCTCGTAGCAATTGACACTCGCGACCACCCATTTGAGCGTCATGGGGTTGCCGGGATCGTCCAGCCACCACAGCTCGGGCGTGATCGTCCTGTCGACGAACGTCATGTCACCGCGCGCGTGCAGCGCCGGAACGGTGGTGCGCTTGCCGTTCAACAACACCGAGAAGGGCTCGGCGGCCGTGCCGACGCGCTTGAGCGTACCGCGATAGTAGTGACGCGAGACGCCGAGGCTCATCATGAATCCCCCGATGTTGGCCGGTATGCCGCCGGCGGGGGTCGACTTTGCCAGTGACGCACCGATGCCTGCGAACGCGCCAAGGCCCTGATCCGGCTCGTTGACGCCGAGCACGAAGGGCACCTGGCCCTGCGAGCTCAGAGCCTGAAGCACCGCGGCGGAAGTGCCGGCGAAAGTCTGCCCCGGGAACAGCCTGGGATCATCGCTGCTGAAGGTGATGATCAGGCGCGCCGCCGATTGCAGATCCGTTCGATTGACGTCGCGCTCGAAGCGATTCTTCGTTTTCGCAAGGATCTTGCGCGCGGAAGAATCCTCAGGGCTGCTGAGGTAGAACGCAAAAGACACCTTGTCAGCTTGCACGCCGGTCACGGAATAGACAGCTTCGGTGTCGGCGATCGGGACCGAGCCAACCGAGGAGATCAGACCCATGTGCTGTGTGCTGGTGAAGGCCAGCCCCTGGCTCAGCGGCACCACGGACGCGGCACGCGCCGGCACGAGCGCGGCGAGCAGCGGCAATGCGGCGAGCAGGATCGTCAACGTGCGCGTCATTTGAATTGCCCCCTGTCTCGGCCCGGCGCAGCGTTCGCAGCGTAATCTAATCCCCACGAAATTTCGCGGCAACCGCGGCTTTGGTGCACAATCGAACGCGATTCTGCCGTTGCCTACGGCGCGCCGTTCAGCCCAGGTCGGCGCCGCGCAGCGCGACGACGCAGGCGGGAGGGTCTTCCATGATGCCGCGTGTTGTATTCCTCACCTCGATTCTTTCTCTGACACTGCTGGCCGGCTGTAGCCACCGATCGAGCAGCACGCCCGTAGTGGCG
>DASZHQ010000202.1:0-11615 GCA_035937715.1 Steroidobacteraceae bacterium
AGTGGTCTCGGCGGCGGCCTTGGGGGCCACACCACCGGCGCGCTCGGAGGGACGCTCGGCTCGAGCGTCGGCGGCGTCGCCGGCGGGACGGGGTCGCTCGCGGCAGCGGGCACGGGCGCTCTGCAGGCCGGTCCCCGTGCAACCGGAGGGCTCGACGTCACGGGGCTGCTCACCTCCCAGAGCACGGGGGTGTTTGGACTCCATGGCGTAAGCCTTGCGAGTGGCACCACCGATGCCGCGACCGGAACGATCGTCAGCTCCAGCGGCAAGAGCGTGCACCTGGATCAGGGGACGCGGCTGTTACTGAGCTCTGGGGCGTCCGGCGAAGGTGCTTCACACCGCGCGCCAGGAGCCGGGGGCGCGGCCGACTCCCGGAGCGATAGGGGCGATCGCCGGTAAGCGCTCGGTCGCCGATGCGGGTCAGAGCCGCATCGGCATCACGACGTAGCGCGTGTGCAAAGTGCCGGGGCCGTGGATGAGGCAGCTGCTGTTGGAGTCCGTCAGTCCGATCTGGACCTTGTCACCGTCGATGGCACTCAGGGCGTCGAGGAGATAATTGACGTTGAAGCCGATCTCGACTTCCTCGCCTTTGTAGGCCACCTCGACCTGGTCCTCGGCTTCCTCCTGTTCAGGATTGTGGGCCTGAAGGGTCAGGAGATCCTGCCGCGCGGTGAGGCGGATGCCACGATACTTCTCATTCGACAGGATCGCCGTGCGCTGCAGGGCCTGCCTCAGCGTCTCACGGTCAGCCTCCACCGTCCGGGGTGGATTCGAAGGGATGACACGTCCGTACTCCGGGAAACGACCATCGATCAGCTTCGAAGTGAAGCGAATGTCGCCGATCTGGGCGCGAACGTGATTTGTGCCCACGGCGAGCTCGATGTTGCCGTCGGTGCCGAGGATCCGCTGCAGCTCGAGCACACCCTTGCGCGGCACGATCACTTGATGGGTCGGCCTGGCCTTGCCCGAGAGCTCCATCTCGCAGAGCGCGAGGCGATGACCGTCGGTAGCCACTGCGCGCAGGGTCTTGCCGTCGGTCTCGAGCAGCAGCCCGTTCAGGTAGTAGCGCACGTCCTGCTGCGCCATCGAGAAGTGAGTCTTGTCGATGAGGCGCCGAAACTCGCCCTGAGCGACGGCGAGCGTTTGCTGTGCATTGATCTCCTCGACGAGGGGAAACTCAGCCGCGGGGAGAGTGGAGAGCGTGAAACGGCTGCGCCCGGCGCGTAATGACACCCGCTCGCCTTCGGTGGAGAGCGTCACGCTCGTCTTTTCCGGCAGCGAGCGGAAAATATCCAGCAGCTTCCTGCCAGGTACGGTGATGTCGCCCGGCTGCTGCACGCTCACCGGGCTCGTGGCCACGAGCTCCACCTCGAGATCCGTCCCCGTCACGCTTAGCCGATTATCGCGCGCCGCGAGCAGCACGTTGGCGAGCACTGGCATTGTCTGGCGGCGCTCCACTACACCGATGACGCTTTGCAAGGGAGCGAGAAGGTCTTCACGGATAGCAGTCAGCTTCATGAGGGTTCACTCTTCTTCAGAAAATTCTTTCTTGGGTAGAGGAGAGTCTTATTGTTAAGACTATAGAGCCTGAGAATAACGGGCATAAGATAAATATCCGAGCCCGTTCAAGTCACTGCGCTGCATTTTCCACAGCACAAGCTCAAGGATGAGCTGACCAACTGCTGTGTGCGGCCTGTGCGTAACCTTATCCCCATGCCCGCACACAGCAAATCCACAAGCGTGTACACATCAACCCGCCAGGGTTCTCAACAGGTTTGAATAGTCCTCCTTCATGCGCTGCTCCGTGTCGCGCAGCTCCTTGATGCGCTTGCAGGCGTGCAGCACGGTGGTGTGATCGCGCCCGCCGAACGCGTCTCCGATCTCCGGCAGGCTGTGAGTGGTGAGCTCCTTGGCGAGCGCCATGGCTACCTGCCGCGGGCGCGCTACCGAGCGGCTGCGGCGCTTGGAGAGCAGGTCCGCGAGGCGCACCTTGTAGTAATCCGCGACCGTCTTCTGGATGTTCTCCACCGTCACGAGTTTCGCCTGCAGCGACAGCAGGTCCTTCAGCGCCTCCTTGGTGAACTCCAGCGTGATGGCGCGTCCGGTGAAATGCGAGTTCGCAATCACGCGCCGCAGCGCTCCCTCCAGCTCACGCACGTTGGAGCGGATGCGCTTGGCGATGAAGAACGCCACTTCCTCGGGCAATGTCACGCCCACCGCCTGGGCCTTGGTCATCAGGATCGCGACGCAGGTCTCGAGCTCGGGCGGCTCGATCGCGACCGTGAGTCCCCAGCCGAAGCGCGACTTGAGGCGCTCCTCGAGGCCTTCGACCTCCTTCGGGTAGCGGTCGCAGGTGAGGATCACCTGGTGCTGGCCTTCCAGCAGCTCGTTGAAGGTGTGGAAGAATTCCTCCTGCGAGCGCTCTTTGCCCGCAAAGAACTGGATGTCGTCGATGAGCAGTGCATCGAGCGAGCGATAGGCGGTCTTGAACTCGTTCATCGAGTTGTGTTGCAGGGCGCGCACCATATCGCCGACGAAACGCTCGGAGTGCACGTAGGCGATGCGCGCTTCCGGGTCGTCGTGCTTGATGAGGTGGGCGATCGAGTGCATCAGGTGGGTCTTGCCGAGACCCACGCCCCCGTAGATGAAGAGCGGGTTGTAGGCGCGCCCCGGGTTCGCCGCCACCTGCAGCGACGCGGCCTTGGCGAGCTGGTTGCTCTTGCCCTCGACGAAGCTGGCGAAGGTGAAATCGGCATTCAGGCGCGCACCGACCACCAGCCCTTCCGCGCGCCGCGCCTGCATCGGGGGCTTGGCGCCTGCCGCGAGGCGCAACGGGCTGCTGCGTGAGCCGACCTCCACCGTCACGATCGGCACGTCGCCCGTACTTTCGTCGCGCAGCAGCTCGCCGATACGCGGCAGCAGATTGGCATTGATCCAGTCGACCACGAAGCGGTTCGGCGCCAGCAGCTTCAGCGCACCGTTGCCCTCCATGGCCTGCAGCGGCCGCACCCAGGTATTGAATTGCTGCTGCGGAAGCTCCGCCTCCAACGTGCCCATGCAGCGAATCCAAAGCGACGCTTCCACGCGCGTTCGCCTCCGCGACGTCTTCGGTGAACGTTAAGGAAAAGGTCGCGAAGTCTATACCGATCGCGCGGCGCGCTGAAGGTTCGCGCACAAGGTTTATCAAGCCGGTGCTGTATTGACACCTTGGCGCTCAACGGCTTAGCCTTGCCGCCCTTTTTTTGCGAGCCGTGTTCCACGGAGCCTGCGCCATGAAGCGGACCTATCAGCCGAGCAAAGTGCGCCGCAAGCGCACCCACGGGTTCCGTGCGCGCATGGCCACCAAGGGCGGCCGCCGGGTGCTGGCGCGGCGGCGCGCCAAAGGCCGCCACAAGCTGATACCCTAAAGCGCTCTTGCGGATGCGCACCGCAGCGGCGGTCAGCACCATTCATCCTGAAAGTCTTTATCTGGGCGCGATGCCAGGGCGGCTGACTCTGCCGGCGCGACTTCGCCTGCGGCGCAAGCGCGACTTCGATGCCGCCTATGCCCGCGGGCGGCGCATGAGTGACGCATTTTTCACGGTGACCGCGACTGCGAACTCCTCGGGTGCCCCGCGACTGGGACTGGCGGTGGCGCTGCGCGCCGCGGGCAGCGCGGTCGAGCGCAACCGCATCCGGCGCATCATTCGCGAGTCCTTCCGCCTGCATCAGCGCGAGATCCCGCCCCTGGACCTGGTGGTGGGCGCGCGGCCGGCGGCCGCTGCAGCGAGCGGCCGCACCCTGCACGCGAGCCTTTCGTCACTGTGGAAGAGAGTCGGTGAGCAATGCGCCACCTCGCCGCGCTCCTGATCCGCATCTATCAGTGGACGGTGAGCCCGCTCCTCGGGCCGCGCTGCCGCTTCTATCCGAGCTGCTCGCAGTACGCCCTCGAAGCGGTGCAGCGCTTCGGCGTGCTGAAGGGCGGTTGGCTGGCGGTGGTGCGTGTCGGGCGCTGCCACCCCTGGCAGCCGGGCGGCTTCGACCCGGTGCCCGAAGCGCCGCGCTCACTCGTCAAGACCTCCCACACGCATGACCCGTAACCTGCGCATGGTTCTGTGGGGCGGGCTGGCGCTCATCCTGCTGCTGAACTACCAGACGTGGATGCACGACTATCCTTCCGCGCCTGCGGGCGCGAGCGCGCCGGCCTCGGGGAGCGCCGCCCCCGGCGCCCCCGCGAATGAGCTTGGCAATCGCATTCCGGAGGCGCCGCCCTCGGCGGCTGCGGCAGCGCCCGCGCCGCCCGCGAGTGCCGGCCCGGGGGAGCAGCCGGCGCCGCCCGCCGCGGCAAGTGGCGCCGCTTCGTCCGCGCCGTCCCCGCCGCGGGTGCACGTGCGCACCGACGTCCTCGACCTCGACATCGATACGCACGGCGGCACGCTCGAGCGGGTCGACCTGCTTGCCTATCCGCAGGTCAAGGGCGAGGCGACGCCGGTGCGGCTCGAGAACCACGACGATCCGCAGACGCTCTACCTGCTGCAGTCCGGGCTCACCGGCCCGCCCGGGTCTGAGTACCCGACGCACCTTGCGACCTATAGCAGCGCGCAGAGCGACTACACGCTCGATGGCGGGAGCGTCCTGCGCGTGCCGCTCACCTGGAGCGCCGGGGGCGTCACCGTCACCAAGACTTTCGTGTTCCGGCGCGGCGGCTACCGCATCGACCTCGACTATGCGGTGCGCAACGGCGGCAGCGCGGCCTGGCAGGCGCGCCCCTATGCGCAGATCCTGCGCAGCGATCCGCCCGCCAAGCGCTCCTATTTCAACGTCACGAGCTACGCGTTCCGCGGGCCGGCGATCTCAGATGGCACGCGCTACCGCAAGCTCGACACCACCGATGAAAAGGACAGCCAGCTCTCGCTCGAGGTGCGCGACGGCTGGGCCGCGGCGCTCGAGCATCACTTCGTCAGCGCCATCGTGCCGCCGCGCGGAGCGCCGTGGCATTTCAGCCTCGGGGTGTCGGGGCAGCAGTACCTGCTGTCGGCGACGGGGCCCGAGCAGACGTTCGCGCCCGGCGCCACCGGACAATTCACCACCACGCTGTACACGGGGCCGAAGCTGCAGTCGCAGCTCGAGGCGACCGCCCCCGAGCTCGGGCGGGTCGCTGATTACGGGCGGCTGTGGATCCTGGCGATGCCGCTGTTCTGGCTGCTCTCCAAGGTGCACGCGCTCACCGGCAACTGGGGGGTCGCGATCATTCTCGTCACCTTTCTCCTGAAGCTGGCGTTCTATCCGCTCTCGGAGGCGAGCGGCCGCTCGATGGCCAAGATGAAGCAGCTGCAGCCGCGCATCAAGAACCTGCAGGAAACCTACGCCGAGGATCGCGAGAAGCTCGGCCGCGCGATGATGGAGCTCTACCAGCGCGAGAAGATCAACCCGCTCGCGAGCTGCCTGCCGATCCTCATCCAGATCCCGGTGTTCCTCGCCTTCTACTGGGTGCTGCTCGAGAGCGTCGAGATGCGCCAGGCGCCGTTCGCGTTCTGGATCCACGATCTGTCCTCGCGCGACCCCTGGTTCATCCTGCCGGCCATCATGGCCGTGGCGATGTTCGTGCAGTACAAGCTGAATCCCGCGCCACCGGACCCGGTACAGGCGAAGGTGTTCATGATCATGCCGCTGGTGATGTCGGCGACCTTCGCATTCTTCCCGGCGGGACTGGTGCTCTACTGGGTGACCAACACCGTGCTGTCGATCGCGCAGCAGTGGAATATCAATCGCAGGATCGGCGCGATGGCGGCGGCGAAAAAGGCTTGAGGCGCGATTCGGGCACGCACCAGCGGCCGCAAGCTTCAGCCCCCGAGGCCGCAGCGCCGACGCGTCAGCTCGCCGGGCACTCCTCGCCGTAGCCTGCGGGGCGCTCGCTCTGCGGCGCATCCGGCGGCGGGAAGGTCTGGCGGAAGGTGAAAGCCTCGGCGTGCGGGCCCTTGCGCTTCAGCGCCTGCAGGCGCTCGATGGCTTCCGTGACCGTCGGCCGGTGTCCGCGCGCTACCCACCAGAGCACCATGTAGGCCTCGCTCATGCGCTCGAACCACTCGCGCCGCCTGCGCATGATCTCGGTGTGCGAGGAGTGGTAGACGAATTGCAGCAGCGATTCGATGTCCCGCCACACCGACATGTTGATCGCCATGTTCTCGTTCTCGAACGGCCGGATCGCAGTCGCATCGCCCGCCTCGGTCTGCAGCCGCCACACGAACCCGGGCGAGGTGTCCGCCATTGCGTTGATGCGCCCGAGGTTGGCGACGAATTCCGCCATGATGGGTGAGTCCATCGGGCCCCTAATGATGCCGATGTTCAGTTGCGCGATCTCGTAGGCGGACATAAGCGCTCCCTTGCAACCGGAAGCGGCAGAGAATACCGAAGCGCGGCGTGACGCAAAACGGGCCGGGCGGTAGCCTTCGTTCCCACATGACCCGCATCGACACCATCGTGGCGGCGGCAACGCCTCCCGGACGCGGGGGCATCGGCATCGTGCGCATCTCCGGGCCCAAGGTCCCCGAGCTCGCCGCCATCCTTCTGGGCGAGCTCCCCAAGGCCCGCCGGGCGACGTTCGCTCCGTTCCTGGACGCGGCGCGCGAGCCGATCGATTCGGGGCTGGCGCTGTTCTTTCCCGCCCCGCACTCCTACACCGGCGAGCACGTGCTCGAGCTGCACGGCCACGGCGGGCCGCTCGTGATGGAGACGCTCGTGGGGCGCGCGCTCGAGCTCGGGGCGCGCCGCGCGCTTCCCGGGGAATTCACTCAGCGTGCCTTCCTCAACGACAAGCTCGATCTCGCCCAGGCGGAAGCCGTGGCGGACCTGATCGACGCCGGCTCGCGCGCGGCGGCGCGCGCGGCGATGCGCTCGCTGCAGGGAGAGTTCTCGGCCATGGTGCGCGGGCTCACCGAGGCGGTGATCGAGCTGCGCACCTACGTGGAGGCGGCGATCGATTTCCCCGAGGAAGAGATCGACTTCCTCGCTGATCGCGAGCTCGCCGCGCGCTTCCAGGCGGTGCGCGCTCATTTCGCGGGCGTGCTGCAGAGCGCCCGCCAGGGGCGGCTGCTGCGCGAGGGCATGACGGTCGTCATCGCCGGGCGGCCGAATGCCGGTAAGTCGAGCCTCCTCAACCGGCTCGCCGGCTATGACGCGGCGATCGTGACACCGATTCCCGGCACCACGCGCGACGTGCTGCGCGAGCGCATCCACATCGACGGCATGCCGCTGCACGTGCTCGATACAGCGGGGCTCCGCAGCGGCGGTGACCTGGTCGAGGAGGAGGGCATACGGCGCGCACAGGCGGAGATGCAGCGTGCCGAGCGGGTGCTGTTCGTGATCGATGCTGCTGCCGACCCGGACGCGGCCGCGTTTCGCGAGGAGCGCCCGCGCCTGCCCGCCGACGTGCCGGTCACGCTGGTATTCAACAAGTGCGATATCGCGGCGGAGCTGGCGGCGGGCGAGACAGCGGGCGAGACAGCGGGCGAGCCGCCGCGCGTGATGCTGTCGGCGCTCACGGGCGAGGGACTCCCCGCGCTGCGCGCGCACCTGAAGGCCTGCATGGGTTATGAGAGCGTCGAGAGCGGGGCGATCAGCGCGCGGCGCCGGCACCTCGAGGCACTGGCCCGCGCGCAGCAGCACACCGAAGAGGCCGCGCGTCAGCTCACAGAACGGCGCGCCGGAGAGCTGGTCGCGGAGGAATTGCGCGCCGCGCAGCAGGCACTGAGCGAGATCACTGGAGAGTTCACCAGCGACGAGCTCCTCGGGCGGATCTTCGCCTCATTCTGCATCGGTAAGTGACCGACGACACGCACCATTCGGGGCACGCGGGCCGATCGCCCGCACGCTCGGGATCGCACACACGATGAGGAGGACACGCCATGAGTCTCTCAAGAAGTTGGGTTTGGACGCCGGCGTTGCTCGCCGCCGGCTGCCTTGCGGCCTGCAGCACGCATCCGGTCAGCCCGGGCGCGGGTGAAAATCCCTACGCGCCCTGGCACGGCCACGCCTACCGCCACGGCGCAGTCCCGACCCGTCAGACCGCGCAGAGGATGCGGGCCTGGGAAGCCGCAATGCGCGTGCGCGGCGCCCCGGCCGTCAGCCCGACGACCCTGGCCTTCGGCGGCGGCATCGACGGCATCGGTGTGACCAGCGGTATTCCGCGGGTCTACCTGGTGTTCTATGGCAGCCAGTGGACGAGCAGCGGGGACCCCCAGGGTGCCGCCACTTACCTGCAGAACCTGTTCAAGGGAATCGGCACCGGTGGCGAGCTGTGGTCCGGGACCATGACCCAGTATTGCGACGGACCGACGGTGGCCAGAGGCGCGACCACCTGCAATCCCGGCACTACGCCGCACGTGGGTTACCCGAACACTGGCGCTCTCGCCGAAGTCTGGTTCGACAACGCAGCTGCCGCGCCCGCCACTGCCAGCGCGGCGCAACTGGCGCAGGAGGCGGTCAGGGCCGCGGCGCATTTCGGCAACACCACGGCGGCGGCCAACCGCTACGCGCAATACCTGGTCGTCTCCCCGTCCGGCACCCACCCTGACGGGTTCAACAGCAGCGGTTCGGACTTCTGCGGCTGGCACGACTACACGAGCTCCGCCTACGGCGACATCGCCTATGCCAACATGCCCTATGTGAGTGACGCAGGCAGCAGCTGTGGGGCGAACTTCGTCAACAGCGGCTCGCTGGGTCTGCTGGATGGCTTCTCCATCGTGAGTGGCCATGAGTACGCCGAGATGCTAACCGACCAGAATCCGCCCGGCGGCTGGAGCACTTCCGCGGGCGCGGAAGTTGGCGATGAATGCGCGTGGATCAACACCGGCCAGGGGGCCTCGGCCAACGTGACTATGGGCAATGGTGCGTACGCGATGCAGAGCATCTGGTCGAACGACACCAACGAGTGCGACATCTCGCACGCGATTCAGTAGGCGTACGCGCGCGGTACGGGCCTGCGCGGTGGCGGGCGAACGCCGCGCCGCATGCCACCGCCCGGTCAGCGCGCCGTGGATGCTAGCGCGAGGTCCTTGCTGTACACGACATTCATGATGTTGTCGTACCAGCCCTGCACTTCGGGCTTCACCAGGTGCTTGTTCACGTAGAAGTAAAGCGGAATGAGCGGATGATCGGCCAGCATCACCCGCTCGGCCTCCTGCAGCAGCGCGCCGCGCGACAGCGCGTCCTGCTGCCGCGCCGCGCTCACCAGCAGTGCGTCGTAGCTCGGATTGCTGTAGTGGGGCAGGTTCACGCCGAAGTCGCTCTTCAGGTACTGCGCGAAGGTGTAGGCGTCGTTGTAGTCGCCCACCCAGCTCGAGCGGAACATCTCCACGTCGCCCCGATCGATGTCCTGCAGGAGCGACTTGAACTCCACTTGCGTGAGGCGCACGTTCACCCCGAGCGCCTCCTTCCACATGGAGGCAATGGCGACCGCGAGTTTGGTATGGACCTCGCCCGAGTTGTAGCGTAGCTCGAAGCTCAGGGGCTGCTCGCGCGAGTAGCCCGCCTCGCGGTACAGGCGTTGCGCTTCGGCAATGCGCGCCGCCAGCGGCGTGCTGCGGTAATCGAAGGACTGCGAGAGGTAGTTGTCGACGCCCGGCGGCACCCAGCCGTAGGCGGGGAGCTCCCCGACGCGCAGCACCAGCTGCGCGAGCTTCTCACGGTCGATCACTAGCGACAGCGCGCGGCGCAGCTTCGGTTTGTCCCTGAAGGGTGGGCGGCGCAGGTTGAAACCGTAGTAGTAGGTGGTGAGCTGCGGGGAGACGTGCAGCTGCTCGGCGAGGTTCGCCCTGATCCAGTCGAACTGCCCGCGCGGGACGACAAAGGTGACCTGCAGCTCACCGCCGCGGTAGCGGGCGAGCTCGGCGTTTTCGTCGGGGATCAAGAGGTACTTGACGCCGTCGAGCTTCGTGGCGGCATCGTTCCAGTAGTAGCGGTTGCGTGTGGCGAGAATATAGGAGCCCTGTACCCACTCCTTCAGCACGAAGGCGCCGTTGCCGACCATGATGCCGGGGCGCGCCAAGCCCTGCGCGTGACGCCGCAGGGTCGGGCGGTGCACCGGGCAGGTGCTCGGGTGGGAGAGGAGGGTTGGCAGGTAGGGCGCGGGCGTCGCGAGGGTGATGACGAGCGTGAAAGGGTCGGGCGCGGCGACGCCGAGCGAGTCGGGGGGCTTGCGCCCGGCGACGATGTCGCTCGCATTCGCGATGACGTCGATGTACTGCGCGTAGCCGGAAGCGGTCGCAGGGTCGACCAGGCGCGTGAGTGCGGCGAGGAAGTCCGCCGCCACCACCGCCTCGCCGTTGGACCAGCGCGCCTCGTGCCTGAGGGCGAACGTATAGGTGAGGCCGTCGTCGCTCACGCTCCAGTCGCGCGCCACGCCCGCCGCGACCGCAGCGTGCGCATCGAGCGTCGTCAGGCCCTCGCACAGGTCGCGCACGATGCTTTGCGCCTCGAAGCCGCGCGCCTTCTGCGGGTCGAGCGAGTCGGGATCCGGGCCGCCGCCGCGCACCAGGATGGTGCTTTTGCCGGCGCCCGGCGCGGCATCCTGCGAGCGCGTGCAGCCGGCGGTGAGGGCCAGGATGAGGGCGGCGGCGCTTGCGGCGGCGAGCGCAGCGAGCGGCGCCGCGCGGCGGGCCCTCATGGCGCAGGGCTGCGGTTCGAGTTGATCTGCGTACGCAGGGCCTGCGCGGCGGCGCGCGCGGCGCCGGCGAAATCCGCGCCCGCGGAAGCGTACAGGATGGCGCGCGAAGAGCTGATGATGAGCCCGCTGCCATGGCGCGTGCGGCCGTTGCGCACCACCTGCGCCACATCGCCGCCCTGCGCGCCGACTCCGGGCACCAGCAGCGCCATGTCCCCGACCAGCTCACGCACTTCGGCGAGCTCGCGCGGGTAAGTGGCGCCGACCAGCAGCAGGCAGTTGCCGCGCGTGTTCCAGCGCGTGGCGGCGAGCTGGGCGACCACCTGATAGAGCTTGCGGCCCCCGCTCTCCAGGTCCTGCAGGTCGGTCGCGCCGGGATTGGAGGTGCGGCACAGAACGATGACTCCCTTGTCCGCGCGCTTGAGGAACGGCTCGAGCGCATCGCCTCCGAGATAGGGGTTCACGGTCACCGCGTCTGCCGCGTAGCGCTCGAACGCCTCGATGGCGTAGCGCTCGGCGGTGTTGCCGACGTCCCCGCGCTTGGCGTCGAGGATGACGGGCAGGCCCGGATAGGTACGGTGGATGTATTCGATGGTGCGCTCGAGCTGATCCTCGGCCTCGTAGGCGGCGTAGTGCGCGAACTGCGGCTTGTAAGCGCACACCAGGTCCGCGGTGGCGTCCACGATGGCCTTGTTGAACTGAAAGATTGGCGAGGCCTCGCCGAGGATCTGGCGGGGGAAGCGCTCGATCTCGGGGTCGAGCCCCACACACAGCAGCGAGTCGTTCCTTTCCCAGGCGCGCGCGAGCTCGAGCGTGAAGCCGCTCATGCGACCTTGGGCGACGCCCGCAGCGCGCGCTTCTTCAGGTGCACGAGCAGGATGGACACCGCTGCCGGAGTCACTCCCTCGATGCGGCCCGCCTGGCCGAGGGTTGCGGGGCGCAGCGCCGTGAGTTTCTGCCGCACCTCGTGCGAGAG
>DASZHQ010000203.1:0-36910 GCA_035937715.1 Steroidobacteraceae bacterium
GAGATCAACCGCAACTTCCGCAACGAGGGCCTCTCGACGCAGCACAATCCGGAATTCACGATGCTCGAGTTGTACCTCGCGTACGCCGACTACCGTGATCTCATGGAGTGGGTCGAGAAGGCGATACGCGGCCTCGCCGACTCGCTCTACGGCACGCACACGATCACCTACCAGGGGCGCAGCTGCGATCTCGGCAAGCCCTTCCGCCGCCTCACCGTCGAGCAGGCGATCATCGAGCACAACCCCGGTATAGATCCGCTGTCGCTGCGCGATCCACTTACCTGCGCAAGCGCTGCGAGCAGCTCGCTATTGCCGTCGAAGCGCAGGACGGCGCCGGAGCGCTGCAGATCGCGCTGTTCGAGAAGACCGTGGAGAGCGCCCTGCTCGATCCCACCTTCGTCTATGCCTATCCGGCGGAGGTCTCACCCCTGTCGCGGCCGAACGATGCGGATCCCTTCATCGCCGACCGCTTCGAGTTCTTCCTCGCCGGGCGTGAGATCGCCAACGGCTTCTCCGAGCTCAATGATCCGGAGGAGCAGGCGGCGCGCTTTCGCGCCCAGGCGGCGCGCAAGGAGCAGGGCGACGAGGAGGCGATGTTCTACGATGCCGACTATGTGCGAGCGCTCGAGTACGGCATGCCCCCGGCCGCGGGCCTGGGCGTCGGCGTCGACCGGCTGGTCATGTTCTTCACCGATTCAGCTTCGATCCGCGATGTCATCCTGTTCCCGCACATGCGGCCGGAAGCCTGAAGTGTCGGGTCGCAGGCCGGTCTCAGTCGGGTAATGAGTACGGCAAGCCGAGCATTTGCGCCTTGAGCGGCGTTTCGCCTGCTGGGGATGCGGCGCGAGCCCCGGTCTGCGCGCTGGCAGTCTCCACCGCAGTCACGGCGAGGAACTCGCAGCGGCCATCCGCCCGCTGCGCTGCGTCCACCACCTTGAAGGGGTGGCCATCCTCGAGCTCGCCGTCGTCTCCCGGATTAAGGCGGGCGGCAGCTGCGGTGAGGAAGCGCTGCAGACGCCGTTTGATCTTACCGCGATAGTGCGCGCGCGCAATGATCTCCTGGCCCGTGTAGCAACCCTTGTCGAAGGCGATCGCCCCGAGCGCATCGAGATTGAGCATCTGCGCCACGAACGCTTCGGAAGTCGCGGCATAGACCTGCGGCTCCCCCGCGGCAATCGCCAGGCGCTGCCACACCTCCATACCCGCCGGGCGGCAGCCGGACAGCGCCGGCGGCTCGCCGAGCGGGCTGACGAGCAGCCAGCGTGCCGGCGACTGCGCCACGCGCACCGCAAGCGCCGCATCGATCTGCGTTACGCCGTTCACCGCCGCCGGCAGTGCGGCCGCGAGCGCTGCCACGCTGCCCTCGTCCGCAGCCAGTGTCGGGGCCGCCTGACCGGCCGCGCCGCTCGCCGGATCGCACTCAACGAGGCCGCTGATCGTCCACTGCGCCGACTCGTCCGCCACCTTCGTCTTCGCACGCAGGATGAACTTCGCCAGCCGCTGTGCGACCGGCGTGACCAGCTCGCGCGGCAGAATCGCAAGCACGTCATCGGGGGCGAGCTGCAACAGCCGCAGCAGCGCGATCACGCGCCCCTGCGGGTTGTGATAGCCGGCCAGCAGCGAGCGCTGCGCGGCGAGCTGCGCGACGTCGCTCGACACCTGGCCCTGCAGGAAAGAGCGAGTATCGGCGCCGCGCACCCGCAGCACCCCGAGTGAGCCGAGCGATACGCTTTCGCATTCACCGCGCATGAAGTTGACCGTTGTTTTTCCTAAACTTTCCGTGGCTGCCCCGGGTGAATTCTGGCAGACTTAATGGGTATGTCGCTCCCCGATCGCAAGAGCCCGCCGGCTCACGCGTCGCCTGCGTACGCCGATAACATCACTTCGGCCGCAAGCGCGGCTGCACGCGAGGCCGCGGCGGCCGGCGCGCGCGCCGAGCGGTCGGGGGAGATCGGCGGCCCTGCCGGGGCCGAGCCGACGCGTTTCGGCGACTGGGAAAAGAACGGGCGCTGCATCGATTTTTAGTCTATGCCGACGCGCCCGCTTTCGCCGCACCTGTCGGTGTACAAGTTCAAGTACACGCTGACGACCTCGATCCTCAATCGCGTGAGCGGGCTGGGTCTGTCGCTGGGATTGCCGCTGCTCGTGTACTGGCTGATGGCAGTGGCGGGCGGTGCGCGCACGCACGCGCGCGCGGCGCGACTGTTGTCGCTGCCGCTCATGAAACTCATCTACCTCGGGCTCATCGTCTGCTTCTGCTACCACCTCAGCGCCGGCATCCGCCATCTGGTGTGGGACACCGGCCGCGGACTCGAGCGCGCGCAGGCGCAGCGCAGCGCCTGGCTCGTCGGCGCGGTCAGCGTTGCGCTGAGCGCGATCGTCGCTTACTGCGCCTGGCAGGCCGGAGCGCGCGGGCCATGAGCCTGCGCAGCCCCCTGGGCCGGGTACTCGGGACCGGCGCGGCCAGGCAGGGCGTGCATCACTGGTGGGTGCAGCGGCTGACATCGCTCGCGCTCGTGCCGCTGTCGATCTGGTTCCTGGTATCGCTGCTCGCGCTGCCAGCGCTCGATCATGCGACCGTCACCGCGTGGATGGGGCAGAGCTGGAGCGCGCTGCTGCTCATGCTGTTCGTACTGGTCGCCACCTGGCACTCGCAGCTCGGCGTGCGCGTGGTGGTGGAGGACTACGTGCATGGTGCGGGGCTGAAGACGCTGATCCTGGTCAGCGTCACCTTCGCACACGTGCTGCTGGCCGCGGCCGGCGTGTTTGCCGTGCTCAAGGTGGCGCTCGGGGGCGCAGTGTGAGCGGCTACGAGCTCATCGACCACAGCTACGACGTGATCGTGGTCGGCGCGGGTGGGGCGGGGCTGCGTGCCACGCTCGGGCTGGCCGAAAGCGGGCTGTCGACCGCCTGCATCACCAAGCTTTTCCCCACCCGCAGCCACACCGTCGCCGCGCAGGGCGGCATCTCGGCCGCCCTCGGCAATATGGGCGAGGATGACTGGCGCTGGCACATGTACGACACGGTGAAGGGCTCGGACTGGCTCGGCGACCAGGATGCCATCGAGCTCATGTGCAAGGAGGCGCCCGCGGCCGTCATCGAGCTCGAGCACTACGGCGTGCCGTTCTCGCGCACCGAGAGCGGGCGCATCTACCAGCGGCCCTTCGGCGGCATGACGACTCACTTCGGCAAGGGCATCGCGCAGCGCACCTGCGCGGCCGCCGACCGTACCGGTCACGCGATGCTGCACACGCTCTACCAGCAGTCGCTGCGCCACTCGGCGACGTTCTTCATCGAGTACTTCGCCATAGACCTGCTTATGGAGGAGGGGGTATGCCGCGGCGTGGTGGCGCTCGATCTCACCGAAGGCTCACTGCATCGCTTCCGCGCGCACATGACGATCCTCGCCACCGGCGGCTACGGGCGCACGTACTTCTCCTGCACCTCGGCGCACTCCTGCACCGGCGACGGCAACGCCATGGTGCTGCGCGCCGGATTGCCCCTGCAGGACATGGAGTTCGTGCAGTTCCACCCGACCGGCATCTACGGGGCGGGCTGTCTGATCACCGAAGGAGCGCGCGGCGAGGGCGGCTACCTTACCAACTCGAGGGGCGAGCGCTTCATGGAGCGCTACGCGCCCAACGCCAAGGATCTCGCCTCGCGCGACATAGTGAGCCGGGCGATGACGCTGGAGATCCGCGAGGGGCGCGGGGTCGGCGCCGAGCGCGACCACATCGACCTGCACCTCGAGCACCTTGGCGCCGCCGTCATCCACGAGCGGCTGCCGGGCATCGCCGAGACCGCACGCATTTTCGCCGGTGTCGATGTCACGCGCGAGCCGATCCCGGTGCAACCCACAGTGCACTACAACATGGGGGGCATTCCCTGCAACTATCACGGCGAAGTGGTGTGCCCCAGGGGCGGCGACCCGGACTGCGTGGTCGCGGGCCTCATGGCGGTGGGGGAGGCGGCCTGCGTGTCGGTGCACGGCGCCAATCGCCTGGGTTCCAACTCACTGCTCGACCTGGTGATCTTCGGGCGCGAGGCGGCGCGGCGCTGCGCCGAGATCATCCGGCCGGGCAGCCGCCATGCGCCGCTCCCCGCCGATGCGGGCGCGGCCGCGCTGGCGCGGCTGGAGCGCCTGCGCAATGCCAACGGCACGCGCGGCACCGCGGCGATCCGGGTCGAAATGCAGAAGGCCATGCAGCTGGACGCCGCCGTGTTTCGCAGCGGCGAGAGCCTCGCGCAGGGCATCGAGCGCATCGGCGCAACCTTCGCCTCCTTTGCCGACGTGCGCATCGCCGACCGCTCGCTGGTGTGGAACACCGATCTCATCGAGACGCTCGAGCTCGAAAACCTGCTGCTGCAGGCGACCGCCACCATTCACTCGGCCGCCAACCGCACCGAGAGCCGCGGCGCGCATGCCCGCGAGGATTTCCCGCAGCGTGACGATGCGAGCTGGCTCAAACACACGCTGGTGTGGGTGGCGGGCCCGCGGCAGGCCCGTTTCGACTATCGTCCCGTGCACCTGAACACCCTGACCGGCGATGTGGAGTCGATCCCGCCCCGGGCGCGGACCTACTGAAGGATTGCGATGGCCGAATTTCGCCTGCCGGCAAACTCACGCGTCCACGAGGGTGTGACACACCCTGCCCCCGCCGGCGCGCGCGAGGTGCGGCACTTCCGCATCTACCGCTTCAACCCCGACTCGGGCGAGAACCCGCGCCTCGATACCTTCATTCTCGACATGAAGAGCAGCGGCCCGATGGTGCTGGATGCTTTGATCCAGATCAAAGCCACGCTCGACTCCTCGCTCACCTTCCGCCGCTCCTGCCGCGAAGGCATCTGCGGCTCGTGCGCCATGAACATCAACGGGGTGAATCGTCTCGCCTGCACCACCTCCATGCAGGACCTCAGCGCGCAAGTGCGCATCTACCCGTTGCCGCACATGCCGGTGGTGAAGGATCTGGTACCGGACCTCACCAACTTCTATGCGCAATACGCCTCCGTGAAGCCCTGGCTGCAAGCGCGCACCCCCGCCGCGCCCGACCGTGAGCGGCTGCAGTCCAAGGAGGACCAGGAGCGGATCGATCGCCCCGCGGCGTGCATCCTGTGCGCGTGCTGCTCGACCGCCTGTCCGAGCTACTGGTGGAACAGCGAACGCTTCCTCGGACCCGCGGCGCTGCTGGCTGCCTATCGCTGGATCATCGACAGCCGCGACGAAGCTGGCGGCGAGCGGCTTGATGAGCTCGAAGACCCCTTCCGGCTCTACCGTTGCCACACCATCATGAACTGCACCGATGTGTGCCCGAAGGACCTCAACCCGGCGCGCGCGATCGCGGAAATCAAGAAAATGCTGGTCGAACGCGGGACTTGAGCGTGAGCGCCGTCACAGAAGCGGTTGACATTCCCGCCGCGGCCGGCGCTGCGCGCGAGCTGGAGGCGCGGCGGCTGCTGTGGCGCTGCCGCCGGGGCATGAAGGAGCTGGACGTGCTGCTCGAGCGCTTCGCGCGAGGGGAACTCGCTGGCGCCTCGCCCGGGGAGCGGGGGGCCTTTGCCGAGTTGCTGGCGCTCTCCGACCCGGCTCTGGCAGGCTACCTGCTGGGTGGGGAGATCCCCGCGGAGGCCCACCTGGCGCAGCTCGTGCGGCGCATCCGGTCATTATGTCGCTCGGGGGACGGGTCGGCGCTATTCTGCCGGTAGCCACCGGCAACGCCCCCCATGCTGAACTTTTGCAATAGCTCACAGTCTATCCAGCTCACAGCGTGGCGCCCTTCCGTCGTGGGGTAGAGGGCGGGCATGGGCGCCGATGCAAGTGATCTGAGCCTGGTACGCCGCGTGCAACGCGGGGATAAGGGGGCATTCGATGCGCTGGTGCTCAAGTACCAGCACAAACTCGTCAAGCTGGTCATGCGCTACGTGCGCAACCCGGCTGAGGCTGAGGACATTGCCCAGGAAGCTTTCATCAAGGCTTACCGCGCGCTGCCGCAGTTTCGCGGCGACAGCGCCTTCTACACCTGGCTGTATCGCATAGCCATCAACACCGCCAAGAACGCCGTGGTTTCGCGTGACCGTAGTCCCATCGAATATGACCTCGACCGCAACAGCAGCGATGAGTCTTACGACATGCAAGGGCGCATGAAGGATTCCGAGACCCCCGAAGGGCTGGTGCTGACGGACGAGATCCGCTCCACCGTCAACGCCGCCATCGACGCTCTCCCCGAGGATCTGCGCACCGCGATCGTGCTGCGCGAGCTCGAGGGGCTTTCTTACGAGGAGATCGCCGCCGCCATGGATTGCCCGGTGGGCACCGTACGGTCACGCATTTTCAGAGCGCGCGAAGCCATCGACCGCCGCCTGCGGGAGGTGTTCGAGGGCGGCCTGGGACGTGCGGAGGAATTGGGATGAACGAGGAACTCGATAGTCAGCTCTCGGCGATGTTCGACGATGAGCTGCCGCCGGCGGAATGCGAGCTGCTGGCGCGACGGTTGTCGCGCGATGAGCCGCTGAAGGCGCGTTGGGGCCGCTACGCAGTGGTGGGTGCGGTGATGCGCGCCGAACGCGGCGTGCGCCTCAATGCGCCACTCGCCGGGCGCGTCAGCGCGGTGCTCCTCACCGAGCCCGAGCTGGCCGCGACGTCCGCCCCGCAAGCCCGGCAACGCGGGGTGCGCTGGTGGCAACCGCTGGCCGCCACGGTGGTCGCTTCCGGCGTGGCCGCTGCGGCAATCGTGTGGCTGCGCACGCAGGCGCCGCTCCCCGGCGCGATGCTCGCCTCGCAGGCGAGCGCGCCGCCGCCCGCCGCCCTGCCCGCAAGCGTCACCCTCCCCGCGGCTGCCGGCGCCAGCGCTGCGGACAGCTACGTCGTGCCGCGCCTGCCGAAGATCGCGCCTGTGGTGGTGCCGAGCACGGAGCTCGCCAACTATGTGGTCGCGCACAGCATGTTTTCCTCCCCTGTCGCCCGCCGCAATCTGCTGTCGGCCTTCATGACCAGCGAGCCGGCACCCGCCGGGGCCGAGGAAGCGCCGGATGATCTCAAGAGCGCCGCGCAATAGCGGGCAGCTCCTCGTGCTGGTCCTCGCCTCGGCGGCGGGGATGGTGCTGGCCGAGGGGCCGGAGCAGAGAAGCCCGCTCGACCCGGCGCCGGCGCAGACTCCGGCGCACAAGACATCGCTCGACCAGACCCCAACACACAAGACATCACTCGACCAGACGCCTACGCACAAGACATCGCTCGACCAGACGCCTACGCACTGGCTCGAGCGCATGAACCAGGCGCTCACCACGCGCAACTACGACGGCACTTTCTCGCACTGGCAGGGCGGACGCGTGGAGATGCTGCGCATCATCCATCGCGTGCAGGATGGCGTGGTGTCCGAGCGCCTTGCCTCCCTCGATGGCTCGGGCCGGGAGTTCATCCGTACCGGGTCGAGCCTCACCTGCTATCTGCCCGATAAGCGTACGGTGCTGGTGGAGCAGCGTGCGCCCCAGGAACCGCTGGTCGGCTTCCCGACGGTCAACGATCAGACCGCCAGCTTCTACGACATCCGCGAAGTCGGGCGCACCCGCCTCAACCGCCACGACACCCACGTCATCACCGTGTCGCCGAAGGACGAGTACCGCTACGGCTATCGGTTGTGGATCGATGACTCCACGGCGATGCCGCTGAAGACCCAGCTGTGTGACGCGCACGGGCGCATCATCGAGCAGATCGTGTTCGCGAGCCTCACGCTCTCTGCGCGCATCCCCGACTCGGCGTTTCGGCCGGAGGTGTCGACCGAGGGCTTCCGGTGGCTGCGTAACGAGGCGGCGCCGCAGACGCCGCCGGCCGCCGCCGCGCTCGCCTGGAACGCGATGCGGCTCCCGCCGGGGTTTCGGATGACGGTGCGCTCGGCGCAGCTGCTGCCGGGTTCGACCAATCCGGTGGACCAACTGGTGTTCACCGACGGTCTGGCGTCCGTGTCGGTGTTCGTCGAGACGCAGCAGGCGCACACCGATCAGCCGTCCGCGGCCCAGTCCGCCGCCGTCGGCTCATCGTCTGCGTTTTCCACCGTGGTCGACGGCCACAAGATCACCGCGGTGGGCGAGGTCCCGCCGGCTACCGTGCAGTTCATCGCCACCCAGGTCAAGGCGCAGAACCCAGGCCCGCTCGGTACGCCGCACCGCTGAACGATGCCCGCGCCGCGACTGACGGTCGTACAGCGACGCGACTGCACCCTGTGCGAGGAGATGCTCACCGAGCTCGCCGCCCTCGGCCGGCGCGTGCCGCTGCCGCCGATCGAAGTGGTGGATGTTGATGCCGATCCGGTGCTCAGAGGCCGCCACGGACTTCACGTCCCCGTGCTGCTGTTGGATGGCACGGTGGTCTGCCGCCACCACCTCGACCGGGCCGAGCTCGAGCGGCTGCTGCGCGGGCAGCCCGGCGCAGGGCGCTCCTAGCCCGGCGCGCTACGTAGCGGCCCAAACTTCCCTATAATCCGCCCCCGCCGCTTGACTGGCTGAAGTGCGCGGCAACACGCGGCAGTAGTCAGCGGGCTCATGCGGCATATACGTAACTTTTCCATCATCGCGCACGTCGATCACGGCAAATCGACCCTCGCCGACCGGTTCATCCAGCTGTGCGGCGGCCTCGCCGACCGCGAGATGCAGGCCCAGGTGCTCGACTCCATGGAGCTCGAGCGCGAGCGCGGAATCACCATCAAGGCGCAGAGCGTTACGCTCTATTACAGCGCGCACGACGGGGAGCGCTATCAGCTCAACATGATCGACACTCCGGGGCACGTGGACTTCTCCTACGAGGTCTCCCGTTCGCTGGCCGCCTGCGACGGGGCGCTGCTGGTGGTCGATGCCTCCCAGGGGGTCGAAGCGCAAAGCGTAGCCAACTGCTACACCGCGCTCGAGCAGGGCCTGGAGGTGCTGCCCGTCATCAACAAGATCGATCTGCCCTCGGCCGATGCCGATCGGGTGAGCCGCGAGATCGAGGAGATCATCGGCATCGAGGCCACCGATGCGGCCCGGGTGAGCGCCAAGACCGGCGAGGGGGTGCCGGAGCTGCTCGAGACGCTCATCCGGCGTATCCCTGCGCCGCGCGGCGCGAGCGACGCCCCCCTGCAGGCACTGATCATCGATTCCTGGTTCGATAACTACGTCGGGGTCGTGTCGCTGGTACGCGTGATGAACGGCAATGTGAAGAGCGGCGACAGGATCCGGGTGGTGTCCACCGGCCGCAGTCATGTGGTCGATCGTCTCGGGCGCTTCACGCCGAAGCCGATCGTGGAACGCGAGCTTGCCACGGGCGACGTGGGCTTCGTGGTCGCCGGGATCAGGGAGATCGACGGCGCGCCGGTGGGAGACACCATCACTCTGGAGAATCGCCCGGCGGCGGCGCCGCTTCCTGGGTTCAAGCAGATCAAGCCGCGGGTGTTCGCGGGGCTGTTCCCAGTGAACTCGGAGGACTTCGAGAAGTTCCGCGATGCGCTTGCGAAGCTGCGTCTGAACGACTCCGCGCTCCACTACGAGCCGGAAGTCTCCGGGGCGCTCGGATTCGGGTTCCGCTGCGGCTTCCTCGGGCTGCTCCACATGGACATCGTGCAGGAGCGTCTGGAGCGTGAGTACCAGCTGACGCTGGTCAGCAGCGCGCCGACCGTGGTGTACGAAGTAGCGCGGAGCGACGGGGCGATCGAGTACGTCGACAACCCGGCCAAGCTCCCCGGCGCGGGTGAGATCGAGGAGATCCGCGAGCCGATCATCCTGGCGAGCATCCTGGTGCCTCCGGATCATGTCGGCGCGGTGCTGAAACTGTGCAACGACAAGCGCGGCACGCAGAAGAAGATGCAGTACCTCGGGACCCAGGTGTCGCTGCAGTACGCCCTGCCGTTGGCGGAGGTGGTGCTCGATTTCTTCGACCGGCTCAAGTCCGTGAGCCGCGGTTACGCCTCCTTCGACTACGAATTCAGCCATTTCGAGCCGGCACCGCTGGTGAAGCTCGACATCCTCATCAACGGCGAGCGGGTGGACGCGCTGTCGATCATCGTGCACAAGGACAACGCCTACCACCACGGCCGCGAGTTGGTCGATAAGATGCATGAGCTCATCCCGCGGCAGATGTTCGAGGTGGCGGTACAGGCGGCGATCGGCAGCGCGGTCATCGCGCGCGCCACGGTCAAGGCGCTGCGCAAGAACGTGCTGGCGAAATGCTATGGCGGCGACGTCACGCGCAAGCGCAAGCTCCTGGAGAAGCAGAAGGAAGGCAAGAAGCGCATGAAGCAGTTAGGACACGTCGAGATCCCGCAGGAAGCGTTCCTCGCGGTTTTGCAGGTCGGCCGGAAACACTAAGGTTTTGCCAATGCTACAGTCCCTGATGCCGATCATCGTCCTGCTCTCCTGGCTGGCGCTGCCGGTGACCGCGGTGTGCGTGGTCGACGACTGGTTCCTGCGCCCGCGGCGCGCGCTCAGCGCCGCGCAGCCCGCGCGCGATGCGCCCCTGATGACGCTGCTGTACAGCGCTCTGCCGGTTCTCATCGCCTGCGCGGTGCTGCGGCTGCTGCTGGCCGAGCGGCTGGACTTCAGCGCGGTGCTGCTGGCGATCACGGTGCTCACCGGGGCGGTATGGGCGCTGGATGCCTTGCTGCTGCGCCCGCAGCGCGCCGCCGCGGCGCGCGCCGCCGGCCGCGACCCGGCGCAGCTCCCCGAGCCGGGCACGGTCGATTATGCGCGCAGCTTCTTCCCAGTGGCCCTGGTGGTGCTGCTGCTGCGCTCCTTTATCTTCGAGCCCTTCCGCATCCCGTCCGATTCCATGATGCCCACGCTCCTCGATGGCGATTTCATCATCGTCAACAAGTACGCCTACGGGCTGCGCCTGCCGGTCATCAACCGCAAGATCGTGAATGTCGGCGCGCCGCAGCGCGGCGACGTGGTGGTGTTCCGCTGGCCCGTGGACCCCTCGACCAACTTCATCAAGCGCCTGGTGGGTCTGCCGGGAGACCACGTGGAGGTGCACGACAACCTCATCATCGTCAACGGCAAGCCGGTGCCCTTCTACGTCGGCACCCAGCGCTACAACGACGGCTGTTATGTGAACATGTCGCTCGCCCACGAGCGGCTCGACCACCACGAGCACCAGGCGATCTTCTGCCCCGTGGCCATCGACCGTCAGCCGCTGCTGCCAGGGTGCAACCGCAGCGGCGTGCGCGGCTACGTATGCGGCGACGAGGACGCTCCGGGGAGCTCGCGCATGGCGCCGTTTGTCGGCGACGTGCCGCGGGGGCATTATCTGATGATGGGCGATAACCGCGACAACAGCGACGACGGGCGCTCGTGGGGCTACGTGCCGGAGGCGAACCTCGTCGGCCGGGCGACCCGGATCTGGTTCAATTGGGACCCGCGCCGCGCCGGCGGTCCCGTCTGGAGCCGCATCGGCTCCGCCATTCCATGAAAGCAGCCGGGGGGGTTGCAGCGATGCGTAACAGGCAAATGGGGGTCACCGCGGTCGGGTGGCTGTTTCTGCTCACCCCGCTCGCGATCGTAGTCTATGCCGGCATCCGCCTCACGCCGGTGTACCTGAATTACCTGAAGGTCTCCAAGACGCTCAGCGACGTGGCCGGCGAGCTCAAGGCCAGCAGCGCCACAGCGCAGTCGATCCGAACCGCGATCGACCGGCACTTCGAGATCGACATGGTGGATTACCCCACCACCAAGGATGTGAAGATCACCCGCGATGGCGGCTCGTGGCTGGTTGAATCCGCCTACGACGACGAGGCGCCGCTGTTCGCCAACATTTCGCTGCATATCGTCTTCGACAAGAAGGTGAAGATCAGCGGCGCGGGCGCCGGCGACTAGCGGCTGCAGGGCCGCGGGCTTCAGCCATGCCGACGCGCGGGACATGAGGAGTGCCGACTGGCCTGCAGCATGGATGCACGAGCGGCTCGGCTACGCCCCGCGCGATGCCGCACTGTTTCGCGCCGCTCTCACCCACCGCAGTGCCGCCGGTCCGAACAACGAGCGGCTCGAGTTTCTCGGTGATGCGGTGCTCAATCTGGTCATTGCGCACCGGCTGTACGCGAGCTTTCCGCAAGCCTCCGAAGGGGACCTGAGCCGCTTGCGCGCGCGCCTGGTGAGCCGCGAGCCGCTCGCCGAAGTGGCCGCCGGTGTCGGGCTGGGCGCGATGCTGCAGCTCGGCTCGGGCGAGCTCAAGAGTGGCGGCTTTCGGCGTCAGTCGATCCTTGCGGACGCGCTGGAAGCACTCTGCGGGGCGATCTTTCTCGATGCCGGGCTCGAGGCGCTCGAGCCGGTGGTGGCACGGCTGTTCGACGCGCGCATTGCGGCGCTCCCGGAGCCCGCGGCGCTGAAGGACGCGAAGACGCGCCTGCAGGAATATCTGCAGTCGCGCAGCCTCAGCGTGCCGCGCTACGCGGTCCTCGGCATCGAAGGCGAGGACCATGAGCAGATCTTCCGGGTAAGCTGCGAAGTGCCCGCCCTGCGGCTGCGCGCCGAGGGCGGCGGCTCGAGCCGCCGCCGCGCCGAGCAGCAGGCGGCGGAGCGTATGCTCGCCGAGCTCGAACAGCAGCCCCTGCCGGACACGCCCGCGTGAGCCTCTCCGCGGAATTCCGCAGCGGCTTCGCCGCCCTGGTGGGGCGGCCCAACGTCGGCAAGTCGACGCTGCTCAACGCGCTGGTCGGACACAAGCTCAGCATCGTCACCCCGCGCCCCCAGACCACGCGCCACCGCATCCTCGGGGTCTTCACCTCGCAGCGGGTGCAGATCGCCTTCGTCGATACCCCGGGGCTGCACGCGCATGCCAGCCGCGCGCTCAACCGGGCCATGAACCGCACCGCCACGGCCGCTCTGGAGGATGCCGACCTGGTGGTGCTGGTGGTGGAAGCGGCCCGCTGGACCTTCGAGGATGCGCTGGCGCTGGCACGCATCGCCCGCTC
Source organism: Steroidobacteraceae bacterium (assembly GCA_035937715.1). GTDB lineage: Bacteria > Pseudomonadota > Gammaproteobacteria > Steroidobacterales > Steroidobacteraceae > 13-2-20CM-66-19. The sequence goes on from DASZHQ010000203.1 coordinate 12,930, forward strand.
GGGCCGTCCGGCGCTCGCGGCCGTCAATAAGATCGATCGCCTCCGCCCGCGCGCGCGGCTGCTCCCCTACCTCGCCGAGCTCGCGGCGCGCCATGACTTTCTCACCCTCGTGCCGATCTCTGCCCTGCGGGGCGAGAATATCAACGACCTGAGGGAGACGATCGCCACGCATCTGCCGCTCTCGCCGCCGTTGTTTCCGGGCGGCGAGCTCACCGATCGCGGCCTGCAGTTTCGCATCGCGGAAGTGATCCGCGAGAAACTCACTCTCGAGCTCAACCAGGAAGTGCCGTACGGTATCGCCGTGGAAGTCGAGCAACTCGCGGAAGAAGAGGGTCAGCTGGCGGTGGACGCGGCCATCTGGGTGGATCGCGCCGGGCAGAAGCCGATCGTGATCGGCGCGCGCGGCGAGCGGCTGAAGCGGGTCGGGCGCGCGGCTCGCCTGGCGCTGAACGAGATGCTCGGCCGCCGGCTGCACCTGAACCTGTGGGTCAAGGTGCGCGAGAATTGGGCGGACAACGCCCGGGCCTTGAGGGAGCTGGGAGTCGAATGAGCCGCAGCCTGCGCCGCATCGAGCTCACCCCCGGCTACGTGCTGCACCACCGGCCGTGGCGCGATACCAGCCGCATCCTCGAAGTGCTGACGCGCGAGCACGGGCGTCTCACTCTGTTCGCGCGCGGTGTGCGCGGGCCGGCTGCGAAACTCAGCCCCGTTCTGCAGCCGTTCCAGCCGCTGCTGCTCTCCTGGAGCGGTCGGGGCGAGGCCCCGCTGCTGACCGGCGCAGAGCGCGCCGCGTACAGCCCGCCGCTCCCGCGGGAGTGTCTGCTGGCGGCGTTCTACCTCAACGAACTGCTGATGCGGCTCACCACGCGCCACGATCCGCTGCCGGAGCTGTTCGATCACTATCACGGCGCGCTCGAGAGTCTGCGCGCCGGGGCGCAGCTGCAGCCCTGCCTGCGGGTGTTCGAGAAGCGGCTGCTGCACCTTCTCGGCTACGGGCTCGATCTTGCCACCGAAGCGCACTCCGGCAAGCGCATCGAGCCGGAGCGGTACTATCATTTCCGCCCGGGAGAGGGGCTGGTGCCAGCGCCTGCGCGTGAGGGCCGGGCGCTCGCCGGGCGCTCGCTCCTCAACCTCGAGCGCGAGAGCCTGAACGGCAGGCGCGAGCTGGCGGATGCGCGGCGCCTGCTGCAGGCGGCACTCGGGGCGTGCCTCGAGGGGCGACCGCTCGCCACGCGTGCGGTGGCGCAATCAATGGCACGGAAGGCAGCGCAATGAGCGGCGTCATCTACCTCGGTGTCAACATCGATCACGTGGCCACGCTGCGCCAGGTGCGGCGCGGGCGCTACCCCGATCCGGTGCACGCGGCGCTCGCCGCCGAGACCGCCGGCGCCGACGGCATCACGCTGCATCTGCGCGAGGACCGCCGGCACATCCAGGATCGCGACGTGCGCACGTTGCGGGGGTTGCTGCAGACGCGCATGAACCTCGAGCTGGCGGTCACCGACGAGATGCTCAGCATCGCGGCCGACGTGCGCCCGGCGGACTGCTGCTTCGTGCCCGAGCGGCGTGCCGAGCTCACCACCGAGGGCGGACTGGACGTCGCGGCGCAGCTGCCGCGCATGCGTGAGGCGGCCGCGCGGCTGGCCCAGGCGGGGGTGCGCGTGGCGCTGTTCATCGATCCGGACCGCGAGCAGATCGAGGCGGCGGCGCAGAGCGGAGCGCCGGTGGTCGAGCTGCATACCGGTGCATATGCGCAGGCCAGCGGTGCGCAGCAGGCCACCGAGCTCGAGCGGCTGCGCGGCGGCGCGCGTCTCGCCGCCGGTCTCGGGCTGGAGGTGCATGCCGGCCACGGTCTGAACTATCGCAACGTGCAGCCGGTGGCGGCGCTGCGCGAGATCGTCGAGCTCAACATCGGTCACGCCCTCATCGCGCAGGCGCTTTTCGTGGGCCTGCCCGCCGCGGTGCGCGAGATGAAGGCGCTCATGAGCGAGGCGCGCGCTTGATCTTCGGCATCGGCGTCGATGTCCTCGAGTGCGCGCGCGTGGCGCGTACCCTGGAGCGCTTCGGCAGCCGCTTCATCGAGCACCTGCTGATGCCCGAGGAGCACGCCCAGCTCGCCCACACCGCGCGCCGCGAGCGCTTTCTCGCCATGCGCTTTGCCGCCAAGGAAGCGATCGTCAAGGCCATGGGCACCGGTTTCGCGCACGGGGTGTGGATCCGCGACGTGGGCGTGGTGCAGAACGCCTGGGGGAAACCGGAGGTGGTGTTCTCCGCGCGCGGCGAGCGAGTGCGGCAGGCGTTGCGGATCGGCGAGGCACACGTGACCTTGAGCGACGAGCGGGGACTGGTGGTTGCGGTGGCGGTGCTCATGAAAGCCCCATGAACACGCTGGTGTTCGACATTGAGACGGTGCCGGACGTCGCTCTCGGGCGGCGGCTCTACGGACTCGAGGGGCTTGCCGACGAACAGGTCGCCCGGGCGATGTTTGCCCTGTGCCGCCAGGGCCGCGCGGCGGCGAGCGGCCAGGGCAGAGCATCTGCGGGCGGGGATTTCCTGCCTCTCGAGCAGCAGCGCGTGGTGGCCATCTCCTGTGCGCTGCGCGGCGGAGAGGGCTTCAGGGTATGGAGCCTCGGCGATCCCGGCACGCCCGAGACGGAGCTGGTGCAGCGCTTCTTTGATGGCATCGAGAAGTTCTCTCCGGACCTCGTGTCCTGGAACGGCTCGGGCTTTGATCTGCCGGTGCTCACGTATCGGGCGCTGCAGGGGGGAGTGCAGGCCGCGCGCTTCTGGGAAACCGGGGCCGCGGATGCGGAGTTTCGCTACAACAATTACCTGAGCCGCTATCACTGGCGACACACTGATCTGATGGACGTGCTGTCGGGCTTCCAGAATCGCGGCCGCGTGTCGCTCGCCAACATGGCGTGCCTGCTCGGACTGCCCGGCAAACTCGGCTTCGAGGGCAGCCAGGTGTGGCGCGCATGGCAGAGCGGGGATCTCGCCGCCATCCGCAGTTACTGCGAGACGGACGTCCTCAACACCTGGCTGATCTACCTGCGCTTCGCGCAGCTGCGCGGCCAGCTCAGCCGCGCGCAGCACGCCGAGGAGATCGAGCGGGTGCGCAACTATCTGCGCGCCTCGAAGGAGCCGCACTTCGCCGAGTTCCTGCGTGCCTGGCAGGGCGGCGCTTGAGTGAGCCGGCAGCGCACGCCGCGGGGAGCGCCGCTACCGTAGCGGCAGAGGCGCCCGAGGAGGGGCAGACGGCCGTCGTGTGCGGCCTCACTCACGAGGGCGAGGGCGTGGTGCACGGTGGCAAGACCGCGTTCGTCGCCGGCGCACTTGCGGGGGAGCGCATCCGTTTCCGGCGCACAAAGCGCCACCGCCAGCACGATGATGGCAAGCTCCTCGAGGTGCTCGAGCCCTCGGCGCAGCGCGTCGCGCCGCGCTGTCCGCATTTCGGCGTGTGCGGCGGCTGCGCGCTGCAGCATCTGGCGCCGTCGGGCCAGCTCGCGGCGAAGCAGGCCGAGCTCGAGCACACTCTGGCACGCGTGGCGCGCGTCACCCCAGCGAGCTGGCTGCCGCCGCTGACGGGCCCGGTATGGGGGTACCGTCGCCGCGCGCGCCTCGGCGCGAAGTTCGTGCGCAAAAAGGGCTGCGTCGTGGTCGGATTTCGCGAGCGCGCCGCCCCTTACGTGGCGCAGCTCAGCGGCTGCGAGGTGCTCAGCGCGCCGGTCGGGAAGCTCATCGCTCCGCTTTCCGCGCTCCTGACCGGACTGAGCATCCGCGAGCACCTGCCGCAGATCGAAGTCGCGGTGGCGGACAACGCCACGGCCCTGGTGCTGCGGGTGCTGAAAACGCCCTCGGATGAGGATCGCGCGCGCCTTGCGGAGTTTTCCGCCGCGCACGGCGTAAGGTTGTACCTGCAGCCCGGGGGCGCAGAGTCGGTGCAGCCGCTCGGGGCGGGCGGGGAGGCGCTGCACTACCGGCTGGCGCATTTCGGCCTGGAGCTGCAATTCGCGCCCACCGATTTCATCCAGGTGAACGCCATCGTGAACCAGGCGCTGGTCGCACGCGCAGTGGAGCTGCTCGAGCTCACCCCCGCCTCGGCGGTGCTCGATCTCTTCTGCGGCCTGGGAAACTTCACACTCGCGCTCGCGCGTAGCGCAGGCAGCGCCGTGGGAGTCGACGCGGAGGCCTCGCTCATCGAGCGCGCCCGCGCCAACGCGGGCCGCAACGGCATCGGCAACGCCCAGTTCCATCGCACCGACCTCGCCACAGCGCCGGATGCGGCGCTGCCTTGGATGCGCCAGGCCTATACCCACGTGCTGCTCGACCCGCCGCGCAGCGGAGCGCCAGCGCTGTTGGCGGCGCTGGCAGGGCTCGCCCCGCGGCGGGTGTTGTATATTTCCTGCCATCCGGGGAGCCTGGCGCGCGATCTGGAGGTGTTGGTGCACGAGCACGGCTTTACGCTCGCCGCGGCAGGCGTGGTCGACATGTTTCCTCACACCGCGCACGTCGAATCACTCGCGCTGCTGACGGCCGACCCGCGCGACGCAGCGCCGCCCGCGCGCGCGCCATGAGCCTCGGCCCGCTGATGATCGACCTCGCCGGGACCGAGCTCACCGCCGAGGAGCGCGAGCTGCTGCGCCACCCGCTGGTCGGGGGCGTGATCCTCTTCACCCGCAACTACACCGACCCGGGACAGCTTTCCGCGCTCACCGGCGCCATTCACGCCGAACGCTCCCCGCCCCTCATCGTGGGTGTGGACCAGGAGGGTGGGCGCGTACAACGCTTTCGCCCGGGATTCTCACTCCTGCCGCCGCCGCGGCGCATCGGCCACGAGTTCGACCTGCAGCCGCGCGCCGGACTCGCGCTCGCCCGTTCGATGGGGTGGCTGATGGCGGGGGAGCTGCGTGCCCACGGCGTCGACATCTCCTTCGCCCCGTGTGTCGATCTGGACCGGGGGGTGAGCGAGGTGATCGGCGACCGCGCCTTCCACGCCTCCGCGGATGCGGTCGGGCAGCTGGCCGTGGCCTGGATGCACGGTATGCGCGAGGCGGGCATGGCCGCCACCGCCAAGCACTTCCCGGGTCACGGCGCGGTGGTCGCCGATTCGCACCTGACGCTGCCGGTGGACCGGCGGCCATTCCCGGACCTCGCGCCGGATCTGGCCCCCTACCGGCGGCTGATCGCCAATGGCCTCCCCGCCGTTATGGTGGCCCACGTGCTGTTTTCGGCCGTCGATCCGGCCCCCGCGAGCCTTTCGGCCCGCTGGATTCGCGACGTGCTGCGCGGAGAGCTGCGGTTTCAGGGGGTAGTGTTGAGCGATGATCTTTCCATGGGAGGGGCCGCGGCAGCCTATGGGGACGTGGTAACCCGGGCGCGGCAGGCACTGTCGGCAGGTTGCGACATGCTACCGGTCTGTAACAGTCGCGCGAGCGTTGTGGAGCTCCTGGAGCGGCTGGATCTCGAGCCGCAACCGGCCTCGAGCCTGCGTCTGGTGCGTCTGCACGGGCGGGCCGGGGCGCCCGCGCGCGCCGCGCTCGAGGCCTCCCCGCAATGGGCGCAGGCGCGCGAGTTACTGGCGAGCACCGCCGCCGCTCCCGCGCTGACGCTGGTCGATCCGGGAAGCAACCCGTGAACCAATGGTCGGCGGAAGCCTGGCGCCGTGTGGTGGACAGCGCACCCGAGGGCATCGTGATCTGCGATGCGGCGACGGGCGATTGCCCGGCGGTTTTCGTCAACAAGGCATTCGTACAGATGTGCGGCTACCCTGCCGCGGCGCTGCTCGGCAGCAACCTGCGGACCCTGCAGGGCACCGATCGCGACCAGGAGGCACGCACGCGCCTCGCGGAGGCCGTCAGCAAGGGCGAGGCGGCGCGCGTGCTGCTGCGCAACTACCGCCCCGACGGATCGCTGTTCTGGAACGAGACGGTTATCCAGCCGGTGCGCACTGCCGGGAAACTGACGCATTTTGTCGGTTACCACCGCGACGCCGGCGAGCGCCTGAAGCAGGCGGAGCGCGCGCCGACGGGCTTGCCGTCCTGGCTGCGGGAAGACCGCCTCACGGGGCTCAGCTCACGTGCGTACTTCGAAGAGCTGCTGCGGCGTGACTGGCAGCTCGCGCAACGCGACTCGCACGAGATCGGACTGACGCTGTTCGACATCGACGATCTGGGCGCCTATAACGAAAAGTTCGATCGCGCTGCAGGGGATGCCTGCATCCGCCGCGTGGCGCGCGTGATCGCTGCCTCCTACCGACGCGGCGGCGATCTGGTGGGGCGCTGGGAGGGCGGAACCTTCGCCGTGCTGACGCAGGGAGAGGCCGCGCAGCGCGCCTCGCAGTACGCCCAGGTCGTGACCCAGCGCGTGCGCGAGCTGCTGATTCACCACCCCACGGCGGGAAACGGTCGCTACGTGACGCTCAGCGCCGCAATCGCGAGCCTCGTGCCGCCGCGCACGCTGGAGGTCGAGGGACTGCTGAAAGCGTGTGCCGCGGCAATGAAGCGTGCCAAGAAAAGCGGCAAGGACCAGATCGCCACCGCCGAGGCGAGCGACTTTCACGGCTGACGCACCTCAGCGTCTTGCCCTCGGGCACCCGAACCCTTCGCGCGCCGTCCCGTGAGGCGAACAGCCCCGGACGGCCGCGGCGCTGCGCTCTCGTGACGCCTCCGGGCGGCTGTTTGCAGTAGAAATAATATGGCTGTATTATTTCTACTGAAATGAAAGGCCCTCGTACCTCCAGGACCCATGCGGCCGCGGACCCAGACCGAGTGCTGTCGCGCGCCACGGTGCGCGCGGCGCGCTTCCTGGGGGTGGCGCAGGCGGAGCTCGCTGCCGTCATCGGCGTGAGCGGGGCGACGCTCTCGCGGCTCGCCAACGGCCAGAAGCACCTCGAGCCCGGCTCCAAGCCCTGGCAGCTCGCGGCGCTGTTCGTGCGGCTGTTCCGCTCACTGGATGCCATCGTGGGCTCGGATGATGCCGCGGCGCGCGCCTGGCTGCGCAGCGACAACCTGGCGCTCGGCGGCGTGCCGCTCGCCCTGATCCGCGATCCCGCCGGCCTGGTGCGCACGGTTGACTACCTGGACGCCGCGCGCGCTCGCATCTGAAGCGAGCACTTACGCCCGCGAGCTATGGCGCGTGGTCGAGGCACAGCACACCGCCTCCACCATGCGCCTGGCGGACTCGCTCGAAGAGCAGGCGGCACTGGAAGCGATCCTCGATGACAGCAAGCCGCCGCTGCCGGGCACGCTGCGCCGGCTGCACTATCTTCTCGCCACGCCCTTTCGCTACCGCCCGCACGTGGGGTCGCGCTTTCGCGCCGCGCTCGAGGCCGGCGTGTGGTACGGCGCCGAAGTGCTGCGCACGGCGCTCGCCGAGAAGAGCTATTGGCGGCTGCGCTTCCTGCTCGATTCCCCCGGGACACCGGACCTGAAGCCTGTACCGCATACGGCGTTCCGGGCTCGCGTGCGCAGCGCCGCCGCACTCGATCTGAGCCTTGCGCCGTTCGTGCGTGATGCCGCGCTGTGGACCCACCGCACGAACTACGACGGCACTCAGTCCTTCGCCGCTGCGGCGCGCGCGGCGCAGATCGAGATCATCCGTTACGCCTCCGTGCGCGATCCGCAGCATGCGGCCTGTGCCGCGGTCCTGAATCCGGTGGTCTTCGGCGGCGGCCAGCCGCTCGCTCAGCACACCTGGTTCATTGCCGCCTCACGCGAGCGGGTGCGTTGCGCGCAGCACGAGCGCGGCGGGAAGAGCTGGGAGTTCAGCCGCGAGCAGCTGCTGTGAGATGCCTACCGCCCCGGCGGCCGCGCGCCCTGCGCCGGCGTGACGAGCGCGATCACGCCGAAGGCCGGGTGATCGAAGTAGCTGCGTTCGTAGAAGCGTACCCGCCGGCTCTCGTTGATGGTGAAGGGCGTATCGGGCCCCGCGCCGAGCCCGGCGGGTGGCGCGGACATGGCGTAAGCCAGGCTTATGCCGAGATGCAGGAACTGGCCACGCTCGAGGAACACGTTGCCGGTGAGGCCGGGGACGTCGATGCCGAGCCGCTGCACCGGGAAGCCCGCGCGCGTCCCCCATGAGCTCGCGGTCTGCGACCACGCGGCATGCGCCACGGGCACGTAGGCGCCGCTGGCGCGCAGGCGGTTCTCCAGCTCGGTGAGCTGCCACACCGCGGGCGCAAGCGCTGCGACGAAATGTCCGACCTGCGGGGAGCCGCCGCCGGACTCATCGCCCGCGATGCTGCGGGCGCCGCCTTGCGCGCTCCAGTCTTCGGCACCGCCGAGCGTGGCGGTGGTGCGAAACACGACGATCTCGATGTTGTAGACGCTCGCGGCCGGGGTCGCCGCCGCGGGCGCTTCCTCGGCGGCGCTCGGCAGCGGTGGGGCGAACACGGCGGCGCTGGCGAGGGCGAGCGTCAGGATGGGCAGCGGGCGGGCGTGCATGGCGCCCATTCTAACGGAGAACCCGCTAATGCAGCCGCGCCGGCTCGCCGAGCCGCCGCAGCAGCTCGGCGGCAAACTCGAAGCGCGCACTCTCGGCCGGGAGCGAGCGCGAGACGCGCAGCTTGCGCGGGCCCTCCAGCCGAAACTCGCGCGTGCCCTTCTGGATCATGCGTACGAGCGTCGCCGGATCCACGCCCGAGCGCTCCTCGAACAGCACCGTGCCGCCCTGCGGGCCGAGATCCAGGCGCCGCACCCCGAGCGCACGCGCGATGAGCTTGAGCCGTGCGATGCGCAGCAGGCTCTGTGCCGCCGGCGGCAGCGGGCCGAAGCGATCGTGCAGCTCCGCCATGAGCTCATCGAGTGCCGCATCGCTGTCGGCAGCGGCGATGCGCTTGTAGAGCGACAGCCGCACGTGCACGTCGGCGATGTAGGCTTCCGGCAGGAAGGCCGGCAGCCGCAGCTCCACCTCGGTGGCCGCCGCGAGCGGCTGATCGAGCACCGGCTCGCGCCCGGACTTCAGCGCCCTGACCGCCTGCTCGAGCATGTCGAGGTACAGCGACAGCCCGATCTCGGTCATCTGCCCGCTCTGCTGCTCGCCCAACAGCTCCCCGGCGCCGCGGATCTCGAGGTCGTGGGTGGCGAGCACGAATCCGGCGCCGAGCTCCTCCATGGACTCGATGGCCTCGAGCCGCTTGGCGGCGTCGCGCGGCAGCACCGCACGCGGCGGCGCGATCAGGTAGGCATAGGCGCGGTGATGCGAGCGGCCGACGCGGCCGCGCAGCTGGTGCAGCTGCGCCAGTCCGAGCATGTCGGCGCGGTTGATGATGATGGTGTTGGCGGTGGGCACGTCGATGCCGCTTTCGATGATGGTCGTGCACACCAGCACGTTGAAGCGGCGGCGGTAGAAGTCGAGCATCAGCTGCTCGAGCTCGCGCTCGCGCATCTGCCCGTGGGCAACCCCGACGCTGGCCTCGGGCACCAGCGCGCGCACCTCGGCGGCGATCTTCTCGATGGTGCGCACCTCGTTGTGCACGAAGTAGACCTGCCCGCCGCGGCGCAGCTCGCGCAGCGCCGCCTCGCGCAGCGTCGGGGCGTGCCACTCGATGAGAAAGGTCTTGATCGCCAGGCGCCCGGCGGGCGCGGTAGTGATGAGCGACAGGTCGCGCAGCCCGCCGAGCGCCATGTTGAGCGTGCGCGGGATGGGAGTGGCAGTGAGGGTGAGGACGTGCACGTTGGCGCGCAGCGCCTGCAGGCGCTGCTTGTCGCGTACACCGAAGCGATGCTCCTCGTCGATGATCAGCAGCCCGAGGTCGTGGAAGCGCGCGTGGGAGTGCAGCAGGCGGTGCGTGGCGATGACGATGTCCACCTTGCCCTCCTCGAGGCTTGCGAGCACCGCCTGGGTCTCCCGCGAGGTGCCGAAGCGCGACAGCGCCTCCACGCGCACCGGCCAGTCGGCGAAGCGATCGCGGAAGTTGGCGACGTGCTGCTGCACCAGGAGCGTGGTCGGGGCGAGCACCGCCACCTGTTTGCCGGCGTGCGTGGCGACGAACGCCGCACGCATCGCCACCTCGGTCTTGCCGAAGCCCACATCGCCGCACACGATGCGATCCATCGGGCGCTCGCTCTGCAGATCCTCGAGTACCTGGCGTATCGACTGCGCCTGATCCGCGGTTTCCTCGAACGGGAAAGCGCTGGCGAAGGCCTGGTAGCCAAGCTCGTCGAGGGTGAGCGCGAGCCCCTGCTGGGCTTTGCGCCGCGCGTACAGGTCGAGGAGCTCGGCGGCGACGTCGCGGATCTGCTCGGCGGCGCGCTTGCGCGCGCGCGCCCACTGATCGGTGCCGAGCTTGTGCAGCGGGGCGTGCTCGGGCGCGGCGCCGGTATAGCGGCTCACCAGGTGCAGCGCGTGGACCGGCACGTAGATGCGGTCGCCGTCCCGGTACTCGAGCACCAGGAACTCCCCGGGCTGACCGCCGACTTCCATCGGCATGAGCCCGAGGTAGCGCCCGACCCCGTATTCCTCGTGCACCACCGGTGCGCCGGGATTGAGGTCCTGCAGGTCGCGCAGGATCGCCTCCGGGTCCGCCACGCGCTTGCGCCGGCGCTCCTGGCGCGCGCGCGCGCCGAAGAGCTGCGCCTCGGAGATGACCGCGATCGGCGGCGCGGCGAGCGTGAGACCCTCGAGATCCGGCGCCACCGTCAGTGCCAGCCGCGCTGCGCCGCCGGCAAATGCCTCCCAGCTCTCGACGCTGCTCACCTCGTGGCCGTGCGCACGCAGCATTTCCTGCAGCACCTCGCGCCGCCCGGGGGAATCGGCCGCCAACAGCACCCGGCCCTCGAACGCCCGCAGGAACGCGTCCAGCGGGGCGAAGGGCTGCTCGGCACGTACGTCGATGCGCAGCTCGCGCGGCGCGCTGGTGGGAAAATTCCGCACCGCGGCGGCCTCGGCCTGCAGCTCGGTGTCGGCCTTGAAGGCATCGAGGGTGATGGACTGGAAGGCCCCCAGGGCTGCCTCGAGCTGCGTGGGCTCGAGAAACAACTCCACAGGCTCGAGCACCGGACGCTCGATATCGTGGCGGCGCTCCTCGTAGCGGGCGCCGATGTCCTGCCAGGCCTTGAGAAGGGCAGCGGGGAGCGCCGCGTCGTAGACGACCACCGCATCAGGGGGCAGGTAGTCGAACAGCGTCGCGGTCGCATCGAAGAACAGCGGCTGATAGAACTCCACGCCCGCCGGCGCCAGCCCCTCGCTCACCGCGCGGTAGATGGCGCCCTTGTTCGGATCTCCCTCGAAGCGCGTGCGGTAGCGGCGGCGAAAATCCTTTATCGCCTGAGTGTCGAGCGGCACCTCACGCGCCGGCAGGAGCCGCACGCTCTCGAGTGCATCAAGCGAGCGCTGCGTCTCGGGGTCGAAGCGGCGAATGGCCTCGATCTGGTCGTCGAACAGGTCGATGCGCAGCGGCGCGGCGGCGCCCATGGGATACACGTCGAGGAGTGACCCGCGCACCGCAAACTCCCCGGGGCTCACCACCTGACTCACGCTGGCGTAGCCGGCTTCGATCAGGCGCTGCCGGAAGGGCTCGAGGGCGAGCGCCTGGCCCCTGGCGAGCTCGAAGGCGCGGCCCTGCACGTAGTTGCGCGGCGGTAACCGCTGCATCAGCGTGTCGGCGGCCACGATCAGGCAGCCGTGACGGGCGTGCGGCAGCTCGTAGAGCGTTTGCAGGCGCTCGGAGATGATGTCCGGATGCGGCGAGAACAGGTCGTACGGCAGCACCTCCCAGTCCGGCAGCCGCAGCAGCGCCAGCGCTGATCCCGCGAAGAAGCGCAGCTCGGCGGTGAGCTGCTCGAGCTCGCGCGCATCGTCCGCGATCAGTACGTACAGCCGTCGGTCGGCGCGCGTGGCTTCCGCGAGCGCCAGCGCCGCGGCGCTGCCGTAGAGCTGGTGCCAGCGCAGGTGGGCGCTGGAGGCGTTCGGGGTGGGAGGATGAAGCAGTGCGGGCATCGCGTCGGGCAGGAGAGCGAAAGCCCGACAGCTTACCCGACTCAGCCGGCGGCCGGCTCCGCGCTCAGCTGCAGGCGTGTTTCCAGCGGCACGCAGAAGATGTCGATCGGGTGCGAGCGCCCGCGCAGCTGCAGCGGCGGCAGGGGCGTCGCCCCGACGTCCACCCCCTCGGCATCGAGCGAGTGCTTGAGGGCGCCCGAGAACAGTATCTCGCCGGAGCGCGCGCGCTGGCACAGCCGCGCGGCGATATTCACCGCATCGCCGATGATGGTGTAGTTCATGTACGAGGCGGAGCCGATGTTGCCGGCCACGACGTCCCCCTCGTTGATGCCGATGCCGAGACCGGCGTCGACCCCGTAACGCTCCTTCCAGGAGTGCGCCAGCGCGCGGAAGCTGTCGAGCATCTCGCGCGCGGCGTGCACGGCGCGCTGCGCGCTGTCGGGCTGCGCGAAGGGCACGCCGAAGGCGAGCATCAGGCAGTCGCCGGCCATATGAAAGACCGTGCCCTCGTGGCGGAAAGTGATCTCCGTCAGCAGCGAGAAATACTCATTGAGCAGCGGCACCACACTGCGCGGCTCGAGCTGCTCGGCGATGCTGGTGAAGCCGCGCAGATCCGTGAACACCACCACCACGCGCGCGCGCCCGTCCGCGGGGACCGGCAGCGTGTCGGGCAGGTGAAGCGTGTCGCGCAGCTGCGAGTCCTCGAGGATCTTGTCGGCGATGTGCGGGGAGACATAGCGGCGGAAGGTCTGCCGCAGCACCTCCTCGCGCCGGCGAATTTCGGCCTCCAACTGTACGGCGGCAGTTTTGCGGCGCACGCTGCCGGCGCGCACGAGGGCCTCGATATGTGCTCTGATCGGCTCGTCCGAAGAGGCCATGTATCCCCAATGAAATTATTCTGTTGAGCGCGAGACTACCACATCTTCATTAAGTCCCGGCAGCCGCAGGCGGTACGCCCGGGCCGCGCAGCGCCCGCAAGCCTCGGGGGCCCGCGGGTGGTCATGGCTGGGTGGGATCGGCGGGGGTGCCCGCGGAGTTCAGGCCACGCAGCCGGTACACGGTGAGTACGATGCCGACGGTCACAAACAGCGTCGCGAACAACATGTCGCCGCGCTGGTAGGAGCGGTAGGCGAGGGCGAGCCAGAAGACCAGCAGCATCAGGCCTGCCAGCGCTGGCATCTCAAGCTCCTCAGGAGTGCGGCGCGGTCGGCTCGCTGCCGGTGGCCACCGCGTGGATCACGCGGTCGTGCTCGAAGAACACTGCGAAGCCGTTGTAGTCCCAACGCGTGATGGGAGGTTGGCCGACCGTGGGATGGCGCATCGCCGGTGCGCCGAAGCGCTTCTCGACATCGCCCATGGTGATGCCGCGCTTGGGCCGATCGATCTGCGACTCGCGCAGCTGCACCTGGTCATCGACCACGATGGTCTCGGCGAGGGCGGCGCTCGCGGCCGCGCAGCCGCACAGGAGTGCGGCGAGAATGCGGGTCTGCATGGCGACTCTCCTGAACACTCTCAGCGACTATAACACTGCCGCAATCTGTCAAAACCACCCGGGGCCGCGCCGCACTCGCGATTTGTGACACAGGTCTGAAAAGGCCTGTAACTGTGGTTAAATCGCGACGATGTTTCATCCCCTGCCCGTGTATGTGGGCCTGCGCTATGTGCGCGCCCGCTCGACCCGGTTTTTCGTGTCGTTCATCACCTGGGCGTCGCTCGTCGGGGTGGGCGTGGGGGTGGCCGCGCTGATCGTCATCCTGTCGGTGATGAACGGCTTCGAGAGCGAGCTGCGCGAGCGGCTGTTGTCCTTGAGCGCTCAGGTGCGCATTACCGCCGCGCCGGTTGCAGCCACCGGCCCCGCCGCCCCGCCGTCCGCCGCGGACTGGCAGAGCGCCGCGCGGCTCGCGCAGGCCACCGCCGGAGTGAGGGGCGTGACCGCTTATGCCGAGCTGCAGGCGCTCGCCGTGCGCCAGCCGCAGATGCTGCCGGTGCTGCTGCGTGGCATCGACCCCGCAGCCGCGGGCGAGCTTTCGCAGGCGATCACGCGCGGTCATCTCGCGGATCTCACCCCCGGCTCCGGACGCGTCATCGTGGGCGAGGTGATTGCCGAGCGTCTCGGGCTCTCGCCGGGAGATTCGTTCACCGTGCTGGTGCCGACGGTGAGCGAGGAGGGCGCCCCGGCGCCGAGGCTGCGCGAGCTCACGGTCGCCGGAGTGTTCGAGGTGGGCCTGCAGGATCACGACGCGACGCTCATATTCACCCACCTGGCCGACGTGCGCGCGCTCGCCCCGGCGGGCACGGCGAGCGAGGGGCTGCGGGTGCGCCTGCAGCAGGTGCTGGCGGCACCGGTAGTCGCGATGCGGCTGCGGGCGCGGCTGCCGCCGCGCTTCGAGGTCAGCGACTGGACGCAGGACAACGCCAACTACTTTCGCGCCATCCGCATCGAGAAGACGATGATGTCGCTGATCCTGCTGCTGATCGTCGCGGTCGCAGCCTTCAACATCGTCGCGATGCTCGTCATGGTGGTCACCGACAAGCGCACCGACATCGCGATCGTACGAACCTTCGGCGCCGAGCCACGCCGCGTGATGGGCATTTTCATCACCCAGGGACTGGTGATCGGCTGGCTGGGAGTCGCCCTCGGGGTAGCCCTCGGGTTGCTGCTGGCACTGCACGTGGACACCATCGTGCCGTTTCTCGAGCGCACCTTGCGTTTCCAGATCATGGATGCGGACGTGTACTACATCACCGCCATCCCCTCGGAAGTGCACTGGAGCAACGTCCTCGGCATCGCGGCGGCCGCACTGCTGCTGACGGCGCTCGCCACGGTGTACCCGGCGATCCGCGCGGCGCGCATCGCCCCCGCCGAGGCGCTGCGCTACGACGCATGAGCTTCTACGAGTGGCTCATCGGCACGCGCTACCTGCGCTCCACCCACCGGCGCGGCTTCGTGTCGTTCGTCGCGCTCATGTCGGTGTGCGGGCTGATGCTGGGCGTCGCGACGCTGATCGTCGTGCTCTCGGTCATGAACGGCTTCGAGCGCGAACTGCGCAGCCGCATCCTCGCCGTCACCTCGCATGCCACCCTCATGGGCCTCTCCGGCTCACTCGGCGACTGGCGCGACCTGCAGGCGCGGGTGCGCCGCCAGCCGGGGGTGCAGGCGGCGGTCCCCTACATCGAGAGCCAGGCAATGCTCGCCAACGGGCGGCGCATCACGGGAGCGAATGTGCGCGGCGTGCTGCCCGAGGAGGAGAGCCGCGCCACCGGACTGGCGCAGCATCTGGTCTCCGGGAGCCTCAGCGACCTCGAGCCAGGCGCCTACCGCATCATCCTCGGCAGCGCGCTGGCGCGGGAGTTGGGCGCGCGGGTCGGCGATACGGTGGTGCTGATCGCACCCGAGGGCAGCGCGACTCCCACCGGCGTAGTGCCGCGCATGCGCCGCTTCCGCGTCGTCGGGCTGTTTCACTCCGGCATGTACGAGTTCGACCGCGGGCTGGCGCTCACGCACCTGGCGGATGCCGCGCGGCTGTTCCGCGTGGGGGACGCCGTCACCGGGCTGCGCCTGGCATTCGCCGATCCGCTGCGCGCGCCCACGCTGGTACGCCGCGTCGCGCTCGGGCTCGGCGGGCCGGGGTTCTATGTCACCGACTGGACCCAGGATCACGCCAACTTCTTCCGCTCCATCGAGATCACCAAGTCGATGATGTTCGTGATCCTGCTGATGATCGTCGCCGTGGCCGCCTTCAACATCGTGGCGACGCTCGTGATGATCGTGAAGGAGAAGCAGACCGACATCGCCATCCTGCGCACGCTCGGCGCGGCGCCACGCAACGTGCTGCTGACGTTCGCGGTGCAGGGCGTGCTGATCGGGCTCGCCGGCACGGCGGGCGGAGCGGCGCTCGGGGCGCTGCTGGCCAACAACCTCGAGCGGCTGGTGGGTGCGCTCGAGCACCTCATCGGCACGCAGTTCCTCGACGCGCGCGTCTACTACATGAGCGAGCTGCCGGCGTACGTAGAGGGGGGCGACGTGCTCAGGGTATGCGGCGTGGCGTTCCTGCTGTGCGTGCTGGCGACCATCTACCCGGCGTGGCGCGCGGCGCGCACCGTGCCGGCGGAGGCCCTGCGCCATGAGTGACAACGTTCTCGAAGCGCACGCCGTACACAAGAGCTTCCGCCAGGGCCCGGTTCTGCTGCCGGTGCTGCAGGGCGTGGTGCTCAGCGTCGCGGCGGGCGAGCGCGTGGCGATCGTCGGCGCCTCCGGTTCGGGCAAGACCACGCTGCTGCAGATCCTCGGCGGGCTCGATCGCCCGAGCGCAGGCGCGGTTTACGTGGCCGGGCGCGACATCCACGCTCTCGGCGAGAATGAGCGTGGCGAGCTGCGCAACCGCACCCTCGGCTTCGTCTATCAGTTTCATCACCTGCTGCCGGAGTTTTCGGCTCTCGAGAACGTGGCCATGCCGTTGCTGGTTCGGCGCACGAAAGTCGCCGCCGCGCGCGCGGCGGCGCGCTCGCTCCTCGAGCGCGTGGGCCTCGGCGAGCGGCTCGATCACCGCCCGCACCAGCTCTCCGGCGGTGAGCGCCAGCGGGCGGCGGTGGCGCGCGCTCTGGTCACGCAGCCGCGCATCGTGCTGGCCGACGAGCCGACCGGTAATCTCGACGGCAACAATGCCGCGAGCGTGTTCGCACTCATGCTCGAGCTCAATCGCGAGCGCGGGACGAGCCTGGTGGTGGTGACGCATGACCTGAAGCTCGCGGGGCGCATGGAGCGGGTGTACGAGCTCGAGCGCGGAGTCCTCACCGCGCACCCATAACCACTCGGCGGGCGCGGCCGAAGAACGGACGTTTCGGGGACGCCGTGGATCCATCCATGGAGGCTGCGGGCGCGCCGTCCATGGCGCGCACGCCCCCGAAACGTCCCTTCTTCCGCCGCGCTAGGCGGACTGCGTGGCGTGGCGCGCGCGATAGCGGCTCGTCACTTGCCAGCGCCAGAGCATCTCGAGCGCCAGCCAGCCGGTGAGGCCGCAGATCACGGCGCAGGCAATGCAGCCGGTGACGAAAGGCTGCCACACCGGCACCAGGTCGTGCCGGAACCACTCCCAGGTCGGATGGAATCTGAAATGCTCGCGTGGCAGGTGCAGCAGCGCCGCCCCGACGCGATAGGCGACGTAGTAGACGGGCACCGCGGTAAAGGGATTCACCAGGAAGGTCGTGGCGACAATGACGGGGATGTTGAGACGCCAGATCACCGCGGTGGTGCCCGCGAGCAGCAGGTGCACCGGCAGGGGCACGAAGCAGATCGCCAGTCCCGCCCCGAAGGCGTGAGTCACCCCGCGCCGGTGCAGTGTCCACAGTTGCGGGGCGGCGAGGCGATCGCCGAAGGGCCGCAGGAACCAGCGCTGACGCAGCAGGTCCGGGGCCGGCATGATCCTTTTCAGCAGCTGGCGCGGCATCGGGCCAAAGACTGTACCAGAAGGCCCGCAACGGGGGATGTGCGGCAGGACGCACCCCGCGGGTTGCCTTGAGCGCCCGCGCCCCTCCGGTATGATGCCCCCTTTGCGGTTTCAGCTCCTCCGGGGTCGCTAGGGATGTGGGAAATAGTGCGGGCCGGCGGCCCGCTGATGTGGCCGATCATTCTGTGCTCGATCACCGCAGCGGCCATCATTCTGGAGCGGCTTTGGACCCTGCAGGACAAGCGCGTGCTGCCGCGGGACCTGCCGCAGAAAGTCTGGCAGCTCATCGAAGCCAACCAGATCAATGACAAGGTGATCGCGGCGCTCGAGCAGAACTCCCCGCTCGGACGGCTGCTGGCGACCGGGCTCGCCAACCGCCACCGACCGCGCGAGATCCTCATGGAGCGCCTCGAGGACACTGGCCGTCACGTGGTGCACGAGCTGGAGCGCTTCATCAACACGCTCGGCACGATTGCCGGCGTCTCCCCGCTCCTGGGGCTGCTGGGTACCGTGACCGGGATCATCCGCTCCTTCAACGTCATCGAGGCGGGCGGCATGGGCGATCCGCGCGCGCTGTCGGGGGGCATCGCCGAGGCGCTGATCTGCACCGTCGCCGGCTTGTGCGTCGCCATTCCCGCGCTGATCTTCTACCGCTACCTGCGCGGCCGGGTCGAGGGAATCGTGGTGGAAATGGAGAAGCAGGCGATTCGCATGGCCGACGCGCTCGAGGCGGCGCGACTGCGCGAGCGCTCGACGCCCGCGGCGGTGGCCTGAGAGACTTGCGGGCAGGGCGGGCAGTGAACCTCAAGCCAAGTCGTCACGAAGAGCCGGAGATCAACGTCGTCTCCCTGATCGACGTCGTGCTGCTGCTGGTGGTGTTCTTCATCCTGTCGAGCCGGTTCACCGATGAGGGACGGCTGCGGGTGCGTTTGCCGCAGGCGAGCGCGGTGCCGGCTGAGAAGGCGGTCGGAGAGCCGCTGGTGGTGAGCGTCACCCAGCAGGGGGGCTATCTGGTCAACCAGCGCGAGCTCATCAATTCCAGCCCGGAGACCCTGCGGGCCGCGCTGCTGAAGGAAGCCGGCGGCAACCGCGCCCTGCGGATCACCCTGCGCGCGGATGCCCGCGCGACACATCAGTCCGTCATCACTGCCATGGATGTGCTCGGGCGCCTCGGGTTCGCCGAGGTCAACGTCGCAACGGTCAAGGAAGAGCCGGCGGGCAAGCCTTGAACGATAGCAGCCGAGCCCTCCAGGCAGGCGCGCGCGTGCCGCGCCCGGAGGGCAGCGGCCTGCGCGCCTACCGGCGCCTGCTCGGATACCTTGCGCCCTATCGGGGCCGTTTCGTTCTCGGAATACTCGGCGGCGTGTTGTTCTCCGCCACAATGACGAGCTTTGCGCTGCTCGCCAAGAAGTTCGGCGACAGCGTCCTGGTGCACCCCGACCCGCGCGCCATCGTCTGGGTGCCGCTCGCGCTCATCGTGCTGTTCATCCTGCGCGGCATCGGTGACTTTACCCAAACCTACTTCATGGGCTACGTCGGGCGACGCATCGTGAGCCAGGTGCGCCGGGAGGTGTTCCGCCGCATCCTCGACCTGCCGATCGGCTACTTCGACCGCCACTCCTCGGCGACGCTGCTATCGCGCCTTACCTACAACACCGAGCAGATCGGTCAGGCAACCACCGATTCGATCATCGTCGTGGTGCGCACGACGCTTACCATCATCGGTTCCCTCGGCTATCTGCTGTGGCTGAACTGGCGTCTGGCGCTCATCGCTCTCATCCTGGGGCCGGTCGTGGCCTGGCTGGTGTCGGTCATCAACCGCTACTTCCGCCGCTACAGCCGCCGCATCCAGGACTCAATGGGAGACGTCACGCGCGTGGCGAAGGAGAGCTTCGAGGCGCCGCGCCTCATCAAGGTCTACAACGCCGAAGAGCACGTCAATCGCCAGTTCGATGCGGTCAACAATCACAACCTGCACTCGAACATGCGGCTGGTCCTGACCAAGGGTGTTTCAAATCCGATCGTGCAACTCGTTACCGCGATGGGGGCCGCGTTCGTGCTCTCAATCGCGATCGCGGACGCGTACTACGGGCGCATGAGCGGAGGGGACCTCCTGGCCTTCATAACCGCCCTGGTCAGCATCGCGCAGCCGCTGCGCGAGCTGGTCGGCGTCGCGGGGCCGCTGCAGCAGGGGATTGCAGCCGGACAGAGTCTGTTCGAGCTTTTGGACGAGCCGGTCGAGCCGCAGGGCGGTGCCCTGCAGTCGTTGCGCGTGCGCGGCGAAGTGCAGCTGGATCACGTGTCCTTTTCGTACGCCGCGGCCGATGTGCCGGGCAACGGTGGGCCGCCCGCTCAGCGTGCCGCGGCGCTGACCGATGTCTCCCTGAGCGTGCCCGCCGGGCAAAGCATCGCTATCGTAGGACGCTCCGGCAGCGGCAAGTCGACGCTGGTGAACCTGCTGCCGCGTTTCTACGACGTCACGGCGGGCAGCGTACGCATCGACGGCAACGACGTGCGCGAGTACGAGCTCAAGAACCTGCGGCAGCAGATCGCGGTGGTGAGCCAGGACGTGGTGCTGTTCAACGACAGCATCCGTAACAACATCGCCTTCGGACGTGAGGTGGCCGATGCGGACATCGAGCGCGCCGCCGAGGCCGCGCACATACTGGAGTTCATCCGCAGCCAGCCGCACGGCCTCGATACGCTCGTGGGGGACCGCGGCATGCTGCTCTCCGGCGGGCAGCGCCAACGCATCGCCATCGCACGCGCGCTGCTGAAGGATGCCCCGATCCTGATCCTGGATGAGGCCACTTCCGCGCTCGACAGCGAAGCCGAACGGCATATCCAGGCGGCGCTCGCGCAGCTGGTGCGTAACCGCACCACGCTCGTGATCGCCCACCGCCTCTCCACCGTTGAACAGGCCGACCGCATCATCGTCCTGGACGCCGGGCGGATCGTCGAGAGCGGCACGCACGCGCAGCTGCTGGCGCGCGCCGGTCTGTACGCGCAGCTGCACCACCTGCAGTTCACCGACTGACCGGCCGCCTGACGATGCAGCAGCGCCTGAGCGAGCTGTGGTACCGCGAGCATCCTGCGGCCTCGCTCCTGCAGCCCCTGGCCTCCGCTTATGGTGCACTGCTCGCGCTGCGTCGGCGCGCCTATGAGCGCGGCTGGCTGCGCCGGGAGAGTATCGGCAGGCCGGTGGTGGTGGTCGGCAATCTCACTGTGGGCGGCACCGGCAAGACCCCGCTCACCCTCTGGCTGGCGCGCGAGCTCGCCGCCCAGGGTCTGAAGGTGGGTATCGTCTCGCGCGGTTACGGCCGGCGCGAGGGCACCGTGCGCAGCGTGCAGCCGGACGCCGACTGGCGCGAGGTGGGTGACGAGCCGCTGATTCTGGCGCGCCGCAGCGGCTGTCCCACGACCGTCGCCGCGGATCGGGTCGCCGCCGCCCGCAGCCTGGCCGCGCGCGGCGTGGAGGTCATCATCGCCGACGACGGGCTGCAGCATCTGCGCCTCGTACGCGACTGCGAGATCGTGGTGATCGACGGCGCACGCGGCTTCGGCAACGGCCGGCTGCTGCCCGCAGGCCCGCTGCGCGAGCCGGTGGTGCAGCTGTGGCAGGCGGACGCCGTGGTGGTCAACGGCGCGCGCGAGCACGCCTCGCTCGCCCAGGCGCTGCCCCCACAGGGGATCCTCACCATGCGCCTCGCGGCGCAGGAGGCCGTGAGTGTCGCCGCGCGGCAGGCGACGCGCCCGCTCGCGCACTTTCGCGGGCGGCGCGTCCACGCCGTGGCCGGCATCGGCAATCCGGCGCGCTTCTTTGCCGAGCTGCGCGCGCACGGCCTGGAGGTGATCGAGCACGCCTTCCCCGATCACCATCCATATCTAGCCGCAGAGCTGGCGTTCGCTGATGAGCTGCCGGTGCTCATGACGGAGAAGGATGCCGTAAAATGCGTCTCGTTCGCCGACGCGCGGCTGTGGTACGTGCCGGTAACGGCCGATTTCACCGCGGGCGACGCCCACGAGCTGCTGACGCGCGTACTGGCGAAGGTGCGCGCCAGCGCGTCGGCCGGAGGTACTTGATGATGGATGCGGGACTGCTGGAGATACTCGCCTGCCCCGTGTGCAAGGGGACGCTGCAGTTCAAGCGCGAGGCGCAGGTGCTGGTGTGCCGCATGGATCGCCTCGCCTATCCGATCCGCGATGCGGTGCCGGTGATGCTCGAGGAAGAGGCGCGTCAGCTCGCGGCCGACGATCCGCTGCTCGATCGCTGACGGTCAGCGGGGGCGCGAAGTGTTCCGCGTGGTGATCCCGGCGCGCCATGGCTCGACCCGGCTTCCCGGCAAGGTGCTGTTGCCGCTCGGCGGCAAGCCGCTGCTGCAGTGGGTCTACGAGCGCGGCTGCGCCGCCGGTGCCCGTGAAGTGCTGATCGCGACCGACGATGAGCGCGTCGTGAGCGCCGCGCACTCCTTCGGTGCCGCGGTGCTGCTGACCGAGCGCGCGCATGCTTCCGGGACCGATCGCATCGCGGAGGTTGCGCGTGTGCGTCGCTGGGGCGCCGCCGACATCGTGGTGAACGTGCAGGGCGACGAGCCGCTGCTGCCCGCCACGCT
Organism: Steroidobacteraceae bacterium; assembly: GCA_035937715.1. GTDB lineage: Bacteria > Pseudomonadota > Gammaproteobacteria > Steroidobacterales > Steroidobacteraceae > 13-2-20CM-66-19. Next base: position 34,930 of record DASZHQ010000203.1, read on the forward strand.
CATCACGCAGGTGGCAGCGCTCCTCGCCGTGCAGCCGCACGCGGACATCGCCACGCTCGCCACGCCGATCGAGTCCCTCGAGGAGCTCATGGATCCGAACGCCGTGAAATTGGTGACGGATGCGCGGGGAATGGCGCTGTACTTCAGCCGCGCGCCCATTCCCTGGAATCGCAACGGCGCGCCCGCGGGACTCGCCAGCCAGACCCACTACGGCGGCGCCCGGCGGCATCTCGGCCTGTATGCCTACCGCGTCGCCTCGCTCCTGCGCCTGGCTCAGCTGCCCCGGGGGGCGCTCGAGGAGCGCGAGAAACTCGAGCAACTGCGGGCGCTCGAGCACGGCCTGACGATCCGCGTGGGCGATGCCCTGGAACGGCCCGGCCCGGACGTGAACACGCTCGCAGATCTCGAGCGCGTGAGCGCTCTCGTTGCCCCCTCGGGCCCCTGAAGGACTAGACTTGTTGAAGCCCCGTGCCGCTGCCTGAAGGGGTGATGACAATTCTTCACAAGTCGGGGTGATCTGTCCCGATTGTTGCCTTGTGCCTCAGGAACTTACACGCCGGGCGCGGTGTCAATAGCGAGGTTGACGATGCAGGTGATCTGTCAACCGTGAGCCCGCAATCGGCGTTTTTTGAGAAGCGTTGCTTCAGGCAGGAACCCTTCCAATGATGAACCGAAGCCAGATCACTCGTACCGCGCTCAGCTGCGTGGCGGTCGGCGCGGTCGCCGTTTTGCTTGCGGGCTGCGTCGAGGCGCCGCCGCCGCGGCCCGCGCCGCCACCCGTACCGCTGCCGGCCGCGCCTCCCCCGAATACCGATGTGTATGCGTATCCGCTGCACGGCCAGCCGCCCGAGCAGCAGGACCGCGACCATTACGAGTGCAGTCAGTGGGCTAGTCAGCAGACGGGCTTTGACCCGAGCGCCCCGGGCGTGCCGCCGCACGAGCGCGTGCGGGTCGTGGCGGCAGGCCCGCCGCCGGGAACGAACACCGCCATCGGCGCGGTCGCGGGCGCCATACTCGGCGCCGCCATCGCCCCGCGCTGGCAGGCCGCGCCCGCTGCCCTGGCCGGCGCGGTGGTCGGCGGCGCGATCGGCAGCACGGCGGATGCCGCCAACGCGCAAGCAAATGCGGCCAACATGCAGCAGGCCCGCGCGGTGTCGATGCAGGATCGGCGCGCCATTGCGACGCAGGAACAGAAAGCTGCCAACTACCGCCGCGCGATCGGTGCCTGCCTCGATGCGCGCGGTTACAGCGTACGGTGAAGTCATGAAGAGAGTCATGCGTGCACAGGCGGGCGTTGCCCTGGGTTTGGCACTGGCGCTGGCGGCCTTGGGCGCACAGGCCGAGCCGCACCAGGCTGCCCCGTCTGATCGCGGGGAGCATTACCAAGGGCGCAGCGAGCATTACGAGGGGCGCGGCGCGCATTACGACGCGCGTTACAGCCACAACCATTACTACGCTGACCGCGGGGTGATGGTGCGCGGGGTGCCCGGCTCACCGTACGTCGTCGCGCGCCACGGGGGCCGCTACTACTATTCGGGCGGCGTGTGGTACGCGCCGCGTGGACCGGGCTTTGTGGTGGTCGGTGCCCCGTTCGGCGTGTTCGTGCCGGTGCTGCCGCCGTTCTACACGACGCTGTGGGTCGGTGGCTTCCCCTATTACTACGCCAACGATACCTATTACGCCTGGCGCGCCGATCAGAACGGCTACGAGGTCGTCGAACCGCCGAGCGAGCAGGGCGCTGCCACCACGCAGGAGCCGCCGAGCGACGATCTGTTCATCTACCCGCAGAATGGTCAGTCCGAACAGCAGCAGTCGAACGACAAGTACGAATGCCACAGGTGGGCGTCCTCGCAAACCGGCTTCGATCCGACCCAGTCTGCCGGGGGCATATCGCCGGACCAGGTGGCTGCCAAGCGCGTGGACTATCAGCGCGCCATGCGCGCCTGCCTCGAGGGCCGCGGCTACAGCGTAAGATAGGATC
>DASZHQ010000204.1:0-5470 GCA_035937715.1 Steroidobacteraceae bacterium
ATCTCCTTGAGTTTCAGCGCGCCCTCCATGGCGATGGGGTACAGCGCTCCGCGCCCGAGGAACAGCGCGTGGTGCTTGTCGGCGAAGCGCTCCGCCAGGCGTTGAATGACCGCATCGAGCTCGAGTGTCTTCTCGACCAGCCCCGGCAGCTCGATCAGGCGCGTGACCAGGTCGCGCTCGCGCTCGGCATCCGCGCCATGGTGCCGCGCGAGCGCGATCACCAGCATGCCGAGTGCGGCGAGCTGGGTCGTGAACGCCTTGGTGGAGGCCACACCGATCTCAGGTCCCGCGCGCGTCAGCATGACGAGCTCCGACTCGCGCACCAGTGAGCTCTCCGGAACGTTGCAGATGGCGAGCGAGCAGAGGTAGCCGGACTGCCGCGCGAGGCGCAGCGCGGCCAGCGTGTCCGCGGTCTCCCCGGATTGCGAGATGGCGACGAACAGCGAATTCACCGGCACCAGGGGGTTGCGATAGCGGTACTCGCTGGCGATGTCCACCGTGCAGGGAAGCTTGCAGATCTCTTCGATGAAGTAGCGCGCGCAGGCTGCGGCGTGAAAGCTGGTACCACACGCCACGATGTGCACGTTCTGGGTGCGCCTGAACACCTCAAGGGCGGCCGGGCCGAACGCCGCTTCCAGGAGGCGCCCGTTCGCGACCCGCGCCTGCAGGGTGTTGGCGATCGCGCGCGGCTGCTCGTGGATCTCCTTCAGCATGAAGTGCCGGTACGGCCCCCGCTCGGCGGCATCCGCCGACAGCTCACTCTCGTGGACGGGGCGCTCCACGGTGCTGCCGTTGCGATCGATGATGTGCACCGCCTGGCGCCGCACTTCGGCGACGTCGCCCTCCTCGAGGAAAATGAAGCGCCGCGTGACCGGCAGCAGCGCCGCGACGTCCGAGGCCACGAAATTCTCATCGACCCCCAGCCCGACCACGACCGGGCAACCCTCGCGCGCCAGAACCAGCCGTTCGGGCTGGTGCTCGCTGACCACTACCAGGGCGTAGGCGCCCTCGAGCTCCGCCACCGTGGCCCGCACCGCCTTGAACAGATCCTGCACGCTCTGCAGGTGGTAGTGAATGCGGTGCGCGATGACCTCGGTGTCCGTTTCAGAGGAGAAACGATAGCCGCGGCGCTCCAGATCGGCGCGCAGCGCACCGTGGTTCTCGATGATGCCGTTGTGCACGATGGCGAGCCCATCGCGCGAGATATGCGGGTGGGCGTTGCGCTCGCTCGGTACCCCGTGAGTGGCCCAGCGTGTGTGGGCGATGCCGATCCTGCCGGCGGTGGGTGTCTGCTCGAGCGCCTCATCGAGCATGTGCACTTTCCCGACGGTGCGCAGGCGCGTCAGGTGCTTGGAGCCGTTGAGGACGGCAAGGCCCGCCGAATCGTAGCCGCGGTATTCGAGCCGCCGCAGACCCTCCATCAGGATGGGGACGACATCGCGCTCGGCGATCGCTCCAACGATTCCGCACATGGTTGCCTCGGCCGCTAGGCTCGATGCGCATTTTGCCTGAAACGGGCGGAAAACGCTGATTTCACCCATCAAAGCCGTGATCAAGGTCGCGCCGCGGCAATCTAAAGATTCGGCACACCCCGCTTCCGGCGCAGCCGCAGCGCGTTACTTTTTGTTTTTCACCGGCCGGCGCCAGCCCTCGACAGTCGCCTGCCGCGCACGGGCCACGGTGAGCTTGCCCGCCGGCACCGCACGCGTCACGGTGGAGCCGGCGCCAATGGTGGCGCCCGCCCCCACCGTGATGGGCGCGACCAGTACGCTGTTGGAGCCGGTGTGCACGTCATCTTCGATGACAGTGGTGTGCTTGTTGGCGCCGTCGTAGTTGGCGACGATAGTGCCGGCGCCGATGTTGACGCGCTCGCCGAGGCGCGCATCGCCCAGGTAAGCGAGGTGGTTCGCCTTCGAGCCCGCGCCCAGCTGCGAGTTCTTCACCTCGACGAAGTTGCCGATGTGCACCCCGCTCCCCAGCGTGGCGGCCGGCCGGAAGCGCGCGAACGGTCCGATGTTGCAGCCGGGACCGATGAGCGCGCCGTCGATCACGCAATACTGGAACACCTCGGTGTCGGCGCCGATCTCGCTGTTGCGGATCACGCAGCCCGCCCCCACGCGCACCCGGTCGCCGAGCACCACCTTGCCCTCGAGCACCACGTTGACGTCGATAAATACATCCGTGCCGTGGGTCACCGAGCCGCGCACGTCGAGGCGCGCGGGATCGGCGAGCGTGACGCCGGCGAGCAGCAGCTCGCGCGCGCAGCGAGCGCGCCATACCGCTTCCAGCTCCGCAAGTTGCGCCGGGTCGTTCACTCCCAGCACCTCGCTGATCCGCGGCGCGATGAGTGGCTGGACCGCGATCTTCTCCTTCACCGCCATGGCGATGATGTCGGTGAGGTAGTACTCGCCCTGCGAGTTGTCCGGCTTCACTCGAGCGAGCCAGCCTCGCAGCAGCTGCGCCGGGCAGGCGAGGACGCCGGTGTTGCATTCGCGGATCGCGAGCTGGCGCTGCGTCGCGTCCTGCTGCTCGACGATCCGCTGTACCAGTCCGCGGGCGCTGCGCACGATGCGGCCGTACCCGGCCGGATCGTCCGCCCTCATGGTGAGGAGACTTACGCGCCGCGGCCCCGCCAGTGCCAGCAGCTCAGCGAGCTGGGCACGACCGATGAGCGGCACGTCTCCATAGAGCACCAGCACCAGGTGTCCGTCGGGGATGTGTTGCATCGCCTGCAGGACGGCGTGCCCGGTGCCTAAGCGCTCGGCCTGCAGCGTCCAGGAGACCGGCTCGCCCTGCAGTGCCGCGCGTACCCGTTCGCCCCCGTGTCCGTACACCACCTGGATGGCGCTGGGCCCGAGCGCGCGCGCCGTGTCGATCACGTGCTTGAGGAGCGGGCGGCCGGCGAGCGGCTGCAGCACTTTGGGAAGCGCCGATTTCATGCGCTTGCCCTCCCCGGCCGCCAGGATCACGACCGACAGCGGGGCCGCGGAGGCTGCGCGCGCGGCTCCAGTGCGGCGCGCTTCGCGGCTGCCGCGCTTCGAGGGTGGGGTGCTGCGCATGGACGGAATTGTACTCACCGTTCTACGGTAAATGAGCGTTGATCGTGCTCGGGGCGACCCACCGGCAACTCGGCGAGTTTCCTGCGCATAAGGGATCCCACGTAGAGCTGGGGGTTGGAATGCGCCTCGTGCTCGGCGTCCTCGCGGCGCGCCAGCAGAGCGGCGGCCTTGTGGAACGCCTCCTCCAGAGAACTGCTGCTGGTAAGGGAGTCCTTGAGGAAGGCCTCGCCGAACCAGGTGAGGTCACGGTCGTCCTCGCAGCCGAAGGAGGTGTGCGTGGCATCGGCTGCGGTAATGATCGCCGTGGTGTCGCCCTTGAGCACCTCGAGAAAGACGCCCGCGTAGCAGGCCGACACCACCACAATGCGCCAGCGGATCTCGGAATCATCGAGCGCCTGGCGCAGGTCCGCAGGGGCGAGCTGCGAGAGCGGCAGCGAGCCGTTCTCGACCTCCAGGCCGTCCCGCGAGCCGTGCGAGGTCAGAAACAGCACCAGCACATCATCATCCGCATGCATGCGCGAGCCGAGCCCCTTGAGCGTCTGGGCGAGTCCCGAAACGCTCGCCAGCGGATACGAATCGCGGTCCTCCACGTCGTTCACGAGCAGGACCGAGCGCTCCCCGGAACCGAAGCGCTCGGCGAACACCTGGCTGGCAAACAGCGCCTCGCGCCTGAACACCGCCTGGCTGCCGACGCCGGCGAAACCGACGAAGTAGGTCCCCGTCTTGCCGGCTGGCGCGCTCTGTACGCGCGCGACCGCAGCCAGGATCTGCGCCGGCTGATCGTAGAAGAGTGCTTCCACCTGGTCGGCGTCATCCGCGTCCCGGGCCTGCTCGGGCTCCTCGGCCACCCACAGACGCGTGTCGAAGTTCAGGAACCCCATCACCCAGGGCGAAGCGAGCACCAGCACCAGAGCGATGAGTACGGCGCGGGTGCGCACGGGCCCGTACGCCGCGCCCAACACGCGCACGCACAGGAACGCGGTATAAATGAGTGCCACGATCAGCGCCGTGAGCGGCCGTGCCTGCACCAGCGTGCGGTCGCTCGCCAGCCAGAAGATCGTGAGCACGAACGGTGAGACAGCGAGCGCCGGCACCAGCAGCGCGCGGGTATCGGCGGCGCGGCTGTGCGCGCGCGCCACGACGGCGCAGGCGCCGAGCGCGAGCAGCAGATAGCAGGCCCAGCCAAACAGCCCGTCGAGGGCCAGCGGTGCATGCGCCTCGGCATGCAGGGCGTCGAGCCCGACCCAGACGGCGAGGTTCACGATCAGCAGCGTGACCAGCTGGTCGAAGTTGACGACGAAGCGCGGCGGCCAGCATCGCCGCAATGCCAGCAGCGCAAGACCGCCGCGCAGGTTGCGTGCCAGGCCTGCGAGCAGCCGGGGCGGCGCCGCGGCGGGCGCTGCCGCTGAAGGGACCGGATGATCCGGTGACGGGTCCAGCGCTCAGCCCCGCAATTTGCGCAGGCGCGCGAGGAGTTTCAGCTGCGCCGCGGCGCGGGCGAGCTCGGCCAGCGCCTCGGCCTGGGTGATGTGCCCGGCCTTGTCCTTGAGCGCTTCCTCGGCGCGCTGCTTGGCGGCGAGCGCCGCCGCCTCGTCAATGTCCCTGGCGCGCAGTGCCGTGTCCGCGAGCACCGTGACCCGGGTGGGCTGCACCTCGAGCGCTCCGCCGCCGACAAAAAAGTAGTGCTCCTCGCCGTCGGGCGTCTGCACACGCACTTCGCCCGGCTTCAGCAAAGTCAGCAGGGGTGCGTGGCGCGGATAAATCCCGAGGTCGCCCTCGCTCGCGGGTGCGAACACCACGGCGGCAGGGCCCGAGAACAGCTCGCCCTCGGCGCTCACGATGTCAACCTGGATGGTGAGTGCTTCCGCCATGGTTTACTGCAGCGTCTTCGCCTTCGCGACCGCCTCGTCGATCGCGCCGACCATGTAGAAGGCCTGCTCAGGCAACTCATCGAACTCGCCGCTGATGATGCCCTTGAAGCCGCGGATGGTGTCCTTCAGCGGCACGATCTTGCCGTCCTGGCCGGTGAATATCTTGGCGACGTTGAAGGGCTGCGACAGGAAACGCTGCACCTTGCGCGCGCGGTACACGCTGAGCTTGTCCTCCTCCGACAGCTCGTCCATCCCCAGGATCGCGATGATGTCCTGCAACTCCTTGTAGCGCTGCAGCACCGCCTGCACGCCGCGCGCGGTATTGTAGTGCTCCTCGCCCACCACCAGCGGGTCCAGCTGGCGGCTGGTGGAATCGAGCGGATCGACCGCCGGGTAGATGCCGAGCGATGCGATCTGGCGCGACAACACCACGGTGGCGTCCAGGTGAGCGAAAGTCGTGGCGGGTGACGGGTCGGTCAGGTCGTCCGCCGGCACATATACCGCCTGGATGGAGGTGATGGAGCCGGTCTTGGTGGAGGT
>DASZHQ010000205.1:0-12951 GCA_035937715.1 Steroidobacteraceae bacterium
GTGGGGGTCAGGCGCAGGTCCGCGTTGTCCTCGCGCAGCAGCAGGCGGTGCTCGGCGCGGCTGGTGAACATGCGATAGGGCTCGCGCGTGCCGCGTGTCACCAGGTCATCGATGAGGACGCCGAGGTAGGCCTCGCTCCGGCGCGGAACCCAGGGCTCGCGCCCGCGCACCTTGAGCGCCGCATTGATGCCGGCGACGAGACCCTGGGCGGCGGCCTCCTCATAGCCGGTCGTGCCGTTGATCTGGCCGGCGAAGTAGAGTCCCTCGAGCACGCGCGTCTCGAGCGAGGCCTTCAGGCCCCGCGGGTCGAAGAAGTCGTACTCGATGGCGTAGCCGGGACGGGTGAGATGGGCCCGCTCGAAGCCGCGGATGGTGTGCACGAACTCGCACTGCACGTCGAAGGGCAGGCTGGTCGAGATGCCGTTCGGGTAGATCTCGTGCGTGCCGAGGCCCTCGGGCTCGACGAAAATCTGGTGCGAGGCCTTGCCGGCAAAGCGCACGACCTTGTCCTCGACCGAGGGACAATAGCGCGGCCCCGTCCCTTCGATGGCTCCGGTGAACATCGGCGAGCGATCAGTGGCAGCCCGAATGATGTCGTGAGTGCGCTCGTTAGTCGCAGTTATGAAACAGTTAACCTGTCTTGGGTGCTCATTGGAGCGCCCAAGGAACGAAAACACGGGAGAGGGGTCATCTCCGGGCTGGGGCGTCATGACGGACCAGTCGAGGGTGCGTCCATCGATCCGCGGGGGAGTCCCGGTCTTCAGCCGCGCCACCGAGAGCGGCAGCTCGCGCAGTCGGGCGGCGAGGCGGTTCGAGGGGGCGTCGCCGGCGCGACCGCCCGCGTAGTTGTCGAGCCCGACGTGAATGCGTCCGCCGAGAAAGGTCCCGACCGTGAGCACCACGACCTGCGCCTCGAAGCGGATCCCGGTCACGGTAACGACGCCCTGCACACGCTGACCGGTGACGATGAGATCCCCGGCCTCCTGCTGAAAGAGCGCAAGGTTCGGCGCCCGCTCGAGCCGCGCGCGGATCGCCTGCCGGTAGAGCTGCCGGTCGGCCTGGGCGCGCGTCGCGCGCACGGCCGGACCCTTGCTGGCGTTCAGGGTCCGGAACTGGATGCCGGCCTCATCGGTGGCGCGCGCCATGGCGCCGCCGAGTGCGTCGATCTCGCGCACCAGGTGCCCCTTGCCGATGCCGCCGATCGCGGGATTGCAGCTCATCTGCCCGAGCGTCTCGAGGTTCTGCGTGAGCAGGAGAGTTCGCGCACCCATGCGGGCGGCGGCGAGCGCCGCCTCGGTGCCGGCATGCCCGCCACCGATGACGATCACCTCGTAGCTGGCGGGCGCAGGACGCTGGGGCTGGTTCATGGCTGACGACTTTCAGTGCACCGCGTGGCCTGGCCGGGGCGCCGGCCGCGCGGGACGCGTATTGTAGGTCGGCCCGGCGTACGAACAAGCGTCAAGCCACCGTCCGAGCCGCGAAAGCGATGATGCACCCCGCGCTTAAGCTCCTCGCCGCAGGGCTGCTGCTTCTCGTGGCGCTGGCAGCGCGCACGCCCGCCGCTGCCGCCGCGCCCCTCGCACTCTCTGCCTGCGAGCTGGAGCATCCGCTGCGCCTGACGCTCGTGCCGGCGGAGTGCGGCGTGCTCTATGTGGCGGAGAACCCGCACGCTCCTGCCGGCCGGCGCATCGCGCTGCGCGTTGCGCGGGTCGCGGCGATCAGCCGTCGCAAGGAGCCCGATCCGCTCTTCGTTCTCGCCGGCGGACCCGGGGCCGCGGCCACGCAGTTCTATGCGACGGTTGCCGGCGCCTTCGCCCCGGTCCTGCGCGAGCGGGACATCGTACTCGTCGATCAGCGCGGCACGGGCGCATCGAACCGCCTGGACTGCGCCGAGGAGGAGGAGGATGCACTGGCACGGGCGAGCGAGGCCGAGATCGCCGCACGCACCCGCACCTGCCTCGCCGCGCTCGCCGCCCGCGCCGATGTGGCCTGGTACACCACGAGTCTCGCCGTGCAGGATCTCGAGCGGGTACGCGCCGCGCTGGGTTACGAGCGCATCAATCTCTACGGCGTCTCCTACGGCACGCGCGTGGCGCAGCACTACCTGCGGCGCTTCCCGCAGCGTACCCGCAGCGTCATCCTCGATGGCGTAGTGCCCGTCGGCCTCGCGCTCGGCCCGGCCACCCCGCTTGACGCCGAGCGCGCGCTGCTCGATATCCTCGCGCGTTGCGCCGGCGAGAGCGCCTGCCGCGCCGCCTTTCGTGATCCGGCGCAGGACTATTACGCGGTGCGCTCGGCGCTGCGGGCCCACGCAGTGCCCGTGAGCGTGGCCGATCCGACCACGGGCGAAGAGCGGCGCTTCGATTTCACTTCCGACCACCTCGGGAGCGTGCTGCGGCTCACCACTTACACCTCGGAGTACGCGGCGCTCCTGCCGCTGCTGTTGCACGCTGCGGTCACGCGCCATGACTACGCGCCGCTCGCCGCGCAGTTCCTGCTCATCGAGCGCGCGGCCGGTCGAACCATCGCCGCTGGCGTGCACAACAGCGTGGTGTGCGCGGAAGACCTGCCGTTCCTCGATGCCGGCGCCATCGATCGCGCGGCGCTCGCGGCGACCTATCTCGGCGCGGCGCAGCTTCAGGCGTTGAGCATCGTGTGCCGGCTGTGGCCGCGCGGGCCGGTGGATGCAGACCTGCACGCGCCGCTCGCGAGCGAGGTGCCGGCCCTGCTGCTTTCGGGGAGCGATGACCCGGTGACGCCGCCGCAGTATGCGCGCCAGGCGGTGAGCGCCTTCCGCCACAGCCTGTCGCTCGTGCTGAACGGCTTCGGTCACGGCCAGCTGACTGCGCCCTGCATGGACCGGGTGATGGCGCAGTTCATCTCGCGCGCTTCCGCCGAGGGGCTGGATGTGAGCTGTGCGCGCGCGGCGCGCCCGCTGCCGTTCTTCACCTCCGTGAACGGTCCGCCGCCGTGATCGAGGCGCAGCACCTCTACAAGCACTTCGGTGCCGTGGCGGCGGTGCGCGATGTGAGCCTGCTGGCGCGCGACGGACGTGTCACGGGGCTGTTAGGTCCCAACGGCGCCGGCAAGTCTACGACGCTGCGCATGCTCTACACGGTGCTCAAGCCCGACGCCGGGGATGCGCTCATCGACGGACACAGCGTGGTGCGCGACCCGCTCGCCGCCGCGAGCCGCCTCGGCGTGCTGGCGCACGGCGGCGGCATCTACCCGAACCTCACCGCGCGCGAGAACATCCTCTACTTCGGCGCCCTGCAGGGGCTGAAGCGCGCACCCGCCCGCGCGCGCGCCGCCGAGCTCATCGCGCTGCTGGAAATGCAGGACTTTGCCGATCGCCGCGCCCGGGGCTACTCCCAGGGTCAGCGCCTGAAGACGGCGCTGGCGCGCTCTCTCATCCACTCCCCGCGCAACCTGCTGCTGGATGAGCCGACCAACGGTCTGGACGTGATGGCGGTGCGCACGGTGCGGGGGCTGCTGCGGCAGCTGCGCGATGCGGGGCACTGCGTTTTGTTCTCCAGCCACGTCATGCAGGAGGTGAGCGCGCTGTGCGATGAGGTGGTGGTGATCGCCGCGGGCACGGTGCTGGCGAGCGGCACTCCGGAGGACATCCGCGCGCGCACCGGTGCCGCCGGGCTCGAGGACGCGTTCGTCAAGCTGATCGGCGGGGCGGAGATCTCCTGAGGCCCGATGCGCGCCATCCTCACTGTGTTCGCCAAGGAGTTTCGCGAGAATCTGCGCGATCGCCGCACGCTGTTCTCTGCCCTGGTGTTAGGTCCGCTGCTCGGTCCGCTGGTGTTCGCCGCCGGTTTGTCGCTGCGCCTCGAGCGCGGCCTCGAGGAGGGCGAGCGCCCCATCGCGCTCGCGGTGACCCACTCCGAGCGCGCCCCGAACCTGATCGCCTTCCTGCGCCAGTACGCCGTCGTGGTCACGCCGGTGGATTACGATGCCGCCGCGGCGCGCGCCGCGGTGCGCAGCAACCGCCACGCGCTCATTCTCACCGTGACGGCGGATTTCGAGGCCCGCCTGGCGGCCGGCACGCCCGCACCGCTCCTGCTGTATGCCGATTCTTCCGATGTCGCCGCCGCCGACGCCAGCGCACGGCTGCACGCGCTCATCCGCGAGTACAGCGCGCTCATCGCGCGGCTGCGCATCGCCGCGCGCGGCATCGATCCGCTCACCCTGGCGCCGCTTGCGGTGCAGGACATCGACGTCGCCACTCCCGCGAGCCGCTCGGTGCTGGCGCTCGGCACGCTGAGCTATCTGGTGCTGCTGACGACGCTCATGGGCGGGCTGTACCTCGCCATCGACGCGACCGCAGGCGAGCGCGAGCGCGGCTCGCTCGAGCCGCTGCTGACGCTGCCGGTGCGGCGCGCCCACCTGATCTTCGGCAAGATCCTCGCCACCTGCGCCTACATGGCGCTGTCCCTGATGCTCACCGTGCTCGCCTTCGCGGTGATGCTGCGCTTCACCGGGCTCGAGCGTTTCGGCATGAGCGCCAACTTCGGCCCGTGGGTGGCAGCGCGCCTGATCCTGTTGTGCCTGCCGCTCGTGCCGCTCGGCGCGGCGCTCATGACCATCGTGGCCGCCTACACGCGCAGCTATCGCGAGGCGCAGACCTGGCTTGGCCTGGTGCTGCTCGTGCCGACGCTGCCGTTGGCGCTGGCGGCGGTGAAGGGGCTGCGCCCGACGCTAGCCCTCATGGCGGTGCCCTCGCTCGGCCAGCATTTCCTCATCACGAGCCTGCTGCGCGACGAGCCGCTGCCGAAGGCCTACCTCGCTCTCTCGGTGGGAGCGACGCTCGCGATCGGCGCCGCGCTCATCGCGGTGGCCGGGAGGCTCTACCGGCGCGAGGCGTTGTTGGGCTGAGGCGCGCCGGCGGGCTGCGGCGCCCCGGCCAGCAGTGCCCGCAGGCTCGCGACGTTCAGCTCGGCGAACTCGCGTGCCTCGACTTCGAAGCGGTTGTTCCAGTACCCGCGCCGCAGGCACTCGTCGAGGTAACGAATCACGGTGAGGCGGCCGCACTGCCACTGGCGGATGACGTGACAGTACTCGTGCAGCATCAGCCAGGGATCGGCGAAGAACTCGGCGGCGCTGCCGCGCAGGTAGATGCGCTGCGGGCGGGTGGTGGCCAGGGCCCGGCCGTGCAGGCGCACGAACCAGGAGTGCTCGATCACCTTCACGTGCGCGATACGCGCTCCGAGCAGTCGCTCGAGCGCTTGCCGCACCGGCGCGGGCACCTCGGCGGCGCGTCCCCTTCTCATGCGCGCATTAACTCAGGCGCGCGTGTGCACCCACCCCATGCTCGGGCGGAAGCGCAGCGTGCGCGTAGGTCCGGCGGCGATGTCCGTGGGTGAGAGCTGCACGCCGGCGTCCTCGAGATAGCGGATCACGAGCGCCACCACGGTCTCACAGCTGCGCCGCGCCTGCGGCGCCTCCGCCACGTGCACCACGATGCGTGCCTGCAGGTGACGCGCCGCGGGCGCCGTCTCGCGCAGCGACTCGAGGCAGCGATCGAGCAACAGCAGCTCGGTGGCGAGCGTCGTGTCGGTGACATCGACGGGCTTGGAAGCCTTGAAGATGCAGCGCAGATGCAGCAGCGCCCCGGCCTCCTCGGCGGCGTCGTAAACGCACACCGCAATCGCCGAGCTCAGCTGCGTGGTCAGGAGCGATTCGCCCGCGGTGACCTCGAAGCGGTCGGGCGCGACGTGTATCTCGCGGATTTCCATGCATAGTTGTATACCCGTCCGCCACCGCCACGCGCGCGCCCAGCTGCCCAAAGTATGAACTGCCGCACGCCGCGTGCGTAGAATATGCCAATGCGTTCCGCCGCGGCCGGGAACCTGAGATATCTCGCTGTCGTGGCGATCGCCTGCGCCGCCGTCGCCGCCGCGCGCGCGCAGCAGCCGCCGGTGCCGCCGGTGTCGTCGATCCGCGTCACCGGCGAGGGCCGCGTTACTGCCAGGCCCGATCGCGTGCAGATCGACATCGGTGTGACGACGCGCGCGGCGGCCTCGCAGGAGGCGGCCAGCCAGAACGCGCGCCAGGTGGAGGCCGTGCTCGCCGCGGTGCGCAAGGCCGGCGGGCCCGCGGCGGTGCTCAGGACTGCCAGCTATTCCCTCAACCCGACCTACCAGTACCACCCGAACGGCGGCGAGCCGACGCTCACCGGATATACGGCCGCGAACCTCGTGCAGGTGACGCTCGATGATCTCGCCCGGGTCGGCAGTGTCATCGACAGCGCGACCCAGGCCGGGGCCAACCACGTGCAAGGCATCCAATTCACGCTGCGCGACGAGGACAGCGTGCGCGCCGAGGCGCTGCGCCAGGCGGCCACCCGGGCGCGCGCCGAGGCCGAGGTGTTGGCCGCGGCGCTCGCACTGAAGGTGGTGCGCGTGCTGAGCGTGGAGGAGAGCAGCCCGCGCCTCGTGCCGCTGCGCACCACCCTCACCGCGCGTGCCGCGGGCGCGGACGTGGCCACGCCGGTCGAGTCCGGCACCCTCGAGATCGGCGCCGAAGTGGTGCTCACCGTGGAAGTCGCCCCCGCGGCGCGCTAGGCTCAGTGCCGGCATCGCGCTTAGAGAGATAGCCATGACCATCGTGCGCCAGCTGCTCGACCGCAAGGGCCGGGCCATCTTCTCGGTGGAGCCGGAGGCTCCGGTACTGGAGGCGATCCGCGCCATGGCGGCGCACCACGTCGGGGCGCTCCTGGTGATGCAGGGCGGCAAGCTCAGCGGCATCGTGTCCGAGCGCGATTACGCCCGCAAGGTGATCCTGATGGGCCGCTCCTCGAGCGATACTCCGGTGCGCGACATCATGAGCTCGCCGGTCCTTACGGTCTCGCCCGATGATACGGTGCAGAGGTGCATGCAACTGATGACCGACCAGCGCGTGCGGCACCTGCCGGTTGTCGAGGGCGATGCGGTGGTCGGCATGGTCTCCATCGGTGACCTGGTGAAGGCGGTCATCGCCGAGCAGCAGCAGCAGATCGAGCAGCTCGAGAGTTACATTCACAGTTGAGCGCGCAGTTGAGTGCTAGTACACGAGCGCTCCTGCCGCGTCTGCCGCCGGCGTGCTGGGCACTCCTCCTCGCAGGCTGCGCGGCGCTGCCGCCCGGGCACGACTACCCGCGCGGGCCGCCGCTCGAGATCACGCAACCCCCGAGCGCCGCACTGCTGCACCCCTCCGCGGCCGGCGAGCGCGCGCATCCGGCGCAATCGGGTTTCCGGATGGTCTCGGTGGGGGTCGACGGGCTGCTGCTGCGGCTGGAGCTGATCGCGCAGGCGCGCAGCTCGCTCGATCTGCAGTACTACATCTTTCACGGTGATGAATCCGGGCGGCTGGTCACAGAAGCGCTGGCGCGGGCGGCGGAGCGCGGCGTACGCGTGCGCGTGCTGGTCGACGACGCCGAGACCATCGCCGGCGATGAGCAGCTGTTCGCGCTGGCGGGGCACCCGAACGTCGCCATCCGCGTCTTCAATCCCTGGCGCTACCGCGGCCACATGCGTGTTGGGCGCGCTTTGGAATTCCTCTTCAACCACGAGCGGCTCGACTACCGCATGCACAACAAGCTGTTCGTGGCCGACGGCGCGATTGCCCTCATCGGCGGCCGCAATATCGGCGACCAGTACTTCCAGGTGGACCCGGAATCGCAGTTTGCGGACGACGATGTGTTTGCGGCCGGGCCGGTGGTGAGCGAGCTCGCGGCGACGTTCGCGCAGTTCTGGGACAGCGAGCCGGCGATACCGGCGCAGGCGCTGACCTCCGCCCGCCGCGAGCGCTCGGTGGAGCGGGCGGTGGCGCTGGCGCGGCGGCGCACCCCGCCGCAGAAGGCGGCGAACGCCGGCTTCAACTACCAGGAGCGCCTCGATCAGGGCGAACCGCTGGCGAGCATCCTCTCGGGCGCGACGGCGCTCGACTGGGCGCCCGCCGAGGTCGCCTGCGACAGTCCGGACAAGAAGCAGGTGGTCAAGGGCGAGCGCGTCGGCCGCCTCAGCTTCACCGCGGTCGCCAACGCCATCCGCCAGACGCAATCCGAGCTGACGATGGTGAGCGCCTACCTGGTCCCGGCGCCCGATGAGCTCAAGCTGCTCGAGGAGCGCCGTGCGCTCCAGCGCCGCGTGCGCATCCTCACCACCTCGCTCGAGGCTAGCAACGTGGCGCTGGCGCAGGCCGCCTACATGCACTACCGCGTGCCGCTGTTGCAGGCGGGCGTCGAGCTCTACGAGCTGCGCGCGCTCCCCGAGAGCCGGCGCGGGACCGGGGAGTCGGCGAAGCTCGCGCGCACGGGTAACTTCAGCCTGCACGCGAAGCTCCTGGTCTTCGATCGCAGCGGAATATTCGTCGGATCGATGAACTACGACCAGCGCTCGCGCTGGCTCAACACCGAGAACGGCCTGATCATCCGCAGCGCCACGCTCGCCGGGCACACTGCTGAGCGCTTTGCCGCCATGACCCAGCCGCAGAACGCTTACCTCGTCACGCTGGAGCCTGCCGCTCCCGGCCGGCGCGCGCGCCTCACCTGGACGACGCAAACGGCAGGGCACGTGATCAGCACGCACACCGAGCCGGCGCGCAGCGCCTGGCAGCACCTGCGAGTGCACCTGCTCTCGCTTCTGCACATCGACCGCGAGCTGTGAGGCGGGCCCTCACTTGCGCCAGTACGCGGGCCGGAACAGCACGATGACGCTGAAGATCTCCAGCCTTCCCAGCAGCATCGCCGCGGTGCAGATCCAGGTCTGGAGCGGCGTGAGCGAGTGGAAGTTGTGGACCGCACCCGGCGCGCCGAAGCCGTGCGCGGTGTTGTTGATGGATGCGACCACGGCGCTGAAAGCGGAATCGTAGTCCATGCCGGTCAGCAGCATGGCGAAGGTGAGCAGCGCCACCGTCATGAAGTAGAGAAAAATGAAGGCGAGCACCGAGCGGCCCACGCCATCGGGAACCGGCCGGCCGCCGATGCGCACCGGCGCCATGGCGGCCGGATGGATGAGGATTTTCATCTCGCGGCCGGACTGGCGCGCGAGCAGCAGCGTGCGGAACATCTTGATGCCGCCGCCGGTCGAGCCGGTGCTGCACACGATGCACGACAGGAACAGCATCCAGTAGGGGGCGAACACCGGCCACTGCTGGTAGTCCTGGCTGGTAAGTCCCGAGGTGGTCGCCTGCGAGACGACGTTGAAGGCCGAGTGGCGCAGCGCCACCATGAAGGCGGGGTAGACACCGTGCGAGGTCAGCAGCGCCGCGATCCCGAGCACGCTCACCGCCAGGATCACGAAGATCGCCTTGCACTCGGGGTCCTGCCGGTAGGGCTCAAGCGACAGCCGCCGCAGCGCTACGATGTGGCGCGCGAAGTTGAGCGAGGCGATCAGCATCAGCACGGTCAGCACCACCTCGATCGCCGCAGAGTCGAAGTACGCGATGCTGCGGTCGTGGGTGGAAAACCCGCCCAGGCCCACCGCCGAGAAAGCGTGACAGATGGCATCGAACCATGACATGCCGCACACCCGCAGCGCCGCCACTCCGGCGAGGGTGATGAGGGCGTACACGAACCACAGCTGCTTCGCGGTCTCGGTAATGCGCGGCGCGAGACGCTCGTCCTTCACCGCGCCGGGGGCCGCCCCCTTGTAGAGCTGCATCCCCCCCACGCGCAGCAGCGGCAGCACCGCGAGCGCCATGACAATGATGCCGAGCCCGCCGAACCAGTGCAGCGCGTGACGCCAGAAGTTCAGCGACGGCGGCAGGGCATCGAGGCCGTTCAGCACCGTGGAGCCGGTGGTGGTGAGTCCGGACATCGCCTCGAAGAATGCGGCGGTGAAAGTGAGTCCCGGCAGCGTCAGCAGCAGCGGCAGCGCCGCCGCGGCCGGCAGCAGCAGCCAGGCGAGCGTGATGAGCATGAAGCCGTCGCGGGGCTTCAACTCACGCCGCCACCGCCAGGTGAGCCCCGCGAGCGCCAGTCCCACCCCGGCGGTGATCGCCGCGGCGAGCAGGAAGCGCGGCGCGAGACCGTCCGCGAGCCATAGCGAGCAGCCCACCGGCAGCGCGTAGGCGAGCGCGAAGGTCGCGAGCAGGAACCCCAGGACGTGCGCGACGGCGAGCACCGCGGCCATCGCTGCGCTAGCGCGGCGAGCGCAGGAACAGCCGCTCGACCGCCTCGAGGTGGCGGCGGTCGGCGAGGAACAGGATCACGTGATCGTCCGCGAGCACCGGCGTGTCGTGGTGGGCCATGATGACGGAATCCCCCCTGACCACCGCGCCGATCGAGGCTCCTTCGGGGAGTGGGATCTCCGCTACCATCCGGCCGACCACGCGCGAGCTGCGCTCATCGCCGTGCACGATCGCCTCCAGCGCCTCGGCGGCGCCGCGCTTCAAGGAGTGCACGCGCACCACGTCGCCGCGGCGCACGTGCGCGAGCAGCGAGCCGATGGTGATGGTCTGCGGCGAGATGGCGACGTCGATGGTGCTGCTCTCGACCAGCTCGGTGTAGGAAGGCCGGTTGATGAGCGCCATCACCTTGCGGGCGCCGAGGCGCTTGGCGAGCATGGCCGAGAGGATGTTGGCTTCTTCCGAGTTGGTCACGGCCGCGAACACATCCACGCTGTCGATGTTCTCCTCGATCAGCAGCTCCTCGTCGGCGGCATCGCCGTGCAGCACGATGGCCCGCTCCAGCAGCTCCGACACGCGCCGCGCGCGCCGCGCGTCGCGCTCGATGAGTTTCACCTGGTTGTGCGGCTCGAGCGTCTTCGCCAGGCGCAGCCCGATGTTACCGCCGCCAGCGATCACGATGCGCCGCGCGGCGGTATCTCCCTGGCGCAGCTCCCCCATGACGCGGCGGATGTCGTCGCGCGCGGCGAGGAAGAACACCTCGTCGCCCTCTTCGAGCACGGTGTCGCCCTCGGGGGGCACGGCGCGGCCGTCGCGGTAGATGGCCACCACGCGCACTGCCACTTTCGGCAGATGGCGCGCCAGCTCGCGCAGGCTCTGCCCGACCAGCAGTCCCTCCCGGCGCGCGCGCACCCCGACCAGGCGCACCCGGCCGTCGGCGAAGTCGAGCACCTGCAGCGTGCCGGGATGATGGATCAGGCGCTCGACGTGCTCGGTCACCAGTTGTTCGGGGCTGATGAACACGTCCACCGACAGGCCGTCGGCGCCGAATAGCGCCGCGCGGCTGGTGTACTCGGCGGCGCGGATGCGCGCGATCTTGGTGGGCGTGCGGAACAGCGTGAACGCCACTTCGCAGGCCATCATGTTGACTTCGTCGCTCGAGGTGAGCGCCACGATGACCTCCGCCTCCGCAGCCCCCGCCGACTCGAGCACCGTCGGATGGGCGGCATTGCCGGCGACGGTGCGTACGTCGAGCCGATCCTGCAGGTCGCGCAGCGCGTCCTCGTTGAGGTCCACCACGGTGACCTCGTTGGCCTCTTCGCGCGAGAGGTGCTGGGCGGCGGTGCGTCCGACCTGGCCGGCGCCGAGTATGAGGATCTTCATGGGCTCACTGGCGGCAGCCGCGCGCTACAGCGGCTCGAGATTGGCATACTGCACCATCAGCCATTTCGTGCCCTGGCGCTCGAAGCTCACCTGCACGCGTGCGTGCGCGCCCGAGCCCTCGACGTTGAGGATCACACCCTCCCCGAACTTCCCGTGGCGCACCCGCGCACCGAGACGCACGCCGGCCACCGCCGGCTCCTCGGGTCGAAAGCGCCCGACCGCCAGGGGGCGCGATACCTGCACGCGCGGGCGCACCTCCTCGATGAGGTCTTCGGGGATCTCGCGCACGAAGCGCGACACCTGCCCGTAGCTGTCCACGCCGTGCAGACGGCGCTGCTCGGCGTAGCTCAGGTACAACTGGCGCATGGCGCGCGTCATGCCGACATAACACAAGCGGCGCTCCTCCTCGAGGCCGTCGAGATCGCTGCTCGAGCGCTGGTGGGGGAAGAGGCCCTCTTCCAGCCCGGTGAGGAACACCACCGGGAACTCCAGTCCCTTGGCGCTGTGCAGCGTCATCATCTGCACGCAGTCCTCCCAGGCCTGCGCCTGGCCCTCGCCCGCCTCGAGGGCGGCATGCGCGAGGAACGCCTCGAGCGGCGGCAACTCCGCCCCCTCGGGGGTGAAGCCGCGCGCCGCGCTCACCAGCTCGTCCAGGTTCTCGACGCGTGCCTCGCCGCGCTCGGCCTTCTCGCGCCGGTAGTGCTCGATGAGCCCGCTTGCCTTGAGCACCTGATCGACCTGCTCGTACAGGGCGAGCGTGCGCGTCTGAGCGGCGAGGCGCTCGATGAGCGCCATGAAGCCGTGGATGGCGGCGGCCGCCTTGGCGCCGAGCGCGCCGTTCGCCACGCAGGCGCCGGCGGCTTCCCACAGCGAGGAGCCCGAGCCCCGGGCCTGCTCGCGCAGGATCTCCAGGCTCCTGGCCCCGACTCCGCGCGGCGGCAGATTCACCACGCGCTCGAAAGAGGCGTCGTCGCGGCGATTGGCCAGCAGGCGCAGGTACGCCAGCGCGTCCTTGATCTCCGCGCGCTCGAAGAAGCGCAGGCCGCCGTACACGCGGTAGGGGACGCGCGCGGAGAGAAACGCTTCCTCGAAGACGCGTGACTGCGCGTTGGAGCGGTACAGGATCGCGACTTCGCGCCGCAGTCCCCCGTGCGCGACGCGCTCGCGGATGTGGTGCGTGACGAACTCCGCCTCGTCGCGCTCGTTGAAAGCGCTGTAGAGCCGGATCGGCTCGCCGCGCTCTCCGCTCGTCCAGAGCTTCTTGCCGAGGCGGGTGGCGTTGTGGGCAATGACGCCGTTGGCCGCTTCGAGAATCGTGGCGGTGGAGCGGTAGTTCTGCTCCAGGCGATAGAGCTCGGCGCGCGGGTAGTCGCGGCGGAACTGCTGCAGGTTCTCGGCGCGTCCGCCCCTGAAGGCGTATATGGCCTGGTCGTCATCGCCTACCGCGAAGGG
>DASZHQ010000206.1:0-12077 GCA_035937715.1 Steroidobacteraceae bacterium
GCGCAGCTCGGCACCTCCGAGGGTCACGGCAAGACCCCGACACAGGACGTGTCCGAGACCCAGCCAGGCCCAGGGGCTGGTGCCTTCTGGAACCTGCACGGCCTGGGCAGCGGCCCGGACTTCAATCTCATCGGCGTCAACAACACCCAGCCGTTCCCGCCCGGCAATCCGGGGGCGCTGCCTTTCGGCTGGATCTTCGGCGCGCAGAACATCAATACCGACGACAAGGAAAGTTGGGGCAAGCTCGATGCCAGCTTCGAGCCCGCCGGCTCGGACGCGTGGAAGGACCTTAAGTTCGGCGTGCGCTACGCCAAACACGACCGCGAGTCCCTGGGCTCAATCGCGCAGGGGCCGACGTTCGGCCCGAACGGCGGCGGCACGAACCCCGCGCACTATCCGACGACCTACTCCAACTACCCGTCGGACTTCCACACCTTCGGCGGCTCGATTCCGACCGGCGTCTGGTACTGGACGCCCGCGCAGCTGGCCGCCTACGACGGGCCGGGGTTTGTGCAGCGTGACCCCATACAGCGCGCCTATCCGCCGTACTGGTTCGAGCTGCACGAGAAGGACAGCGCCGCTTACGTGCAGGCGGACTTCAAGGGTGCGGCGTGGAGCGCTAATGTCGGACTGCGGTACGTGCGCACCAAGGAAGATACCGTTACCTGGATCCCGCTGAGCTGTTCGGCGTCGATTCCGCCTTCGGCGAATCCGTGTCCCGCGAATACCCCTGGCCTGGTCGTCGGCTCGCTGTTCGGCGCCTTCGCGGGCGTGCCGGTGAGCAAGACCTATAACGACGTGCTACCGAGCGCGAACCTGAAATGGGATCTGACCAAGGATCTCGTCGGACGTCTGGCCGTCGCGGAGACCATGACGCGCGCTGACTACTCGGCCCTCGCCGGCACCACGACTCTCACTCCGCCGGCGAATTACCCGGGCACCGGCAGCGGCTCGGGCAGCAATCCGAATCTGAAACCGATAAGGTCCACTAACTACGACGCGGGACTCGAGTGGTACTTTGCACCGCGCTCGCTGCTGTCTGCCACGTTGTTCTACATGGACCTGAAGAACTACATCGGCTATGGCAGCCAGACTCTGTTCTACCCCAGTTCCGGTTCGGCGGCCGCGGGCTTCCCCCCCAACAACGCGGTGGTGCAGGTGCCGTACCTGCTGACGGTACCGATCAACACGCAAGGCCGCGCGCAGGGTGTGGAGTTCATCTACCAGCAGGCGTTCGGCCACTTCGGCATCGAGGCGAACTACACCTTCACCGACGCCAAGCAGACGGAGGCGGGGCCGCAGCTGCCCCCGGCGCCGGGCGCCGCGCCGACCGCATCGGACACTCGGCTGGTGGGTGCCTCGAAGAACACCTACAACATCGGCGGTTATTTCGAGAACGAGCACTTCAGTGCGCGTGTCTCGTACAACTACCGCTCGGCGTTCTACAGCGGACTGGATCGAAGCACGGCGTTCTCACAGGACTCGATCGGCACGCTGGCCGCCTCGCTCGCCTGGCTGGTGAACGAGAATTGGAGCGTCAACGTCGATGGACAGAACCTGAACGATCCGACCCTGAAGTACTACGCGCTGAACACGACCCAGCCGCGCGCGTTCTACAAGAACGGACGCCAGTACTACCTCACGGTGCGGGCGAAGTTCTAGAGAGCTAGCCAAAGCTCGCGGGCGGGCGCAGCAATCGGTTGCCCCGCCCGCGCCTTCACCGGGCTCGCCGTGGTGCGCGGCGCGGCAGTGGCTGCGGAAAGGAGCGCCGCCCCGGAGTCGCTGGGGTGGTGGCGCCTCGAGCTTGACGGGGATGTGCCGAGACGAGCAACGTCTTGAGCCGGAGCTTTGGTCCGCGCAACGCCCGACGCAATAGCCCATGACCACCGCCACGCTCTTCAACTTTTCCTACGACCCCGCTACCGGGCGGAACTCGCTCCCCGCGCCGCCGGGTGTGCGCCGCATCCTCATCGTCGGCGGCGGCACGGCCGGCTGGATGACCGCGCTGATACTGGCGCGCTCGCTCATCGAGAAGGGCGTCGAGATCACGCTGCTCGAGTCCCCCATTGTGCCGATCATCGGGGTAGGGGAAGGCTCCACGCCGTGGCTGCGGGGCTTCTTCGACAGCCTCGCCATCGAGGAGAGCGAATGGATGCCGGCGTGTCATGCGACCTACAAGTGCGGCATCACTTTCGACGGCTGGTCGACCCGGCCGGGATTTGAGCGTTACTTTCATCCCTTCGCCTCGATGCTGGACAACCTGACGCTCAAGCAGTTCATCCACAACGTGGAAGCGCGCGTCAACGGCGCGAACCTGTACGCGCACCCGGACCGCTTCTTCATCGCCGCTCGCCTGGCCGCGGAGCGGCGCGCGCCCAAGTCGCCGGAGAACTTCCCGTTCGACATCTGGCACGGATATCACTTCGACGCGGTGCTGCTCGGGCAGTATCTGCATAAGAAGGCGCTGGAGCGCGGCGTACGCTACCAGAACGGCCATGTGACCCACGCGAGTCTCGATGAGAGTGGCGCGATCGCCTCCGTCAGCACCCGCGAGGGCGAGACGCTCACGGCGGACCTGTTCGTCGACTGCAGCGGGTTTGCGGGCCTGCTGATCGATCAGGCTCTCAGGACTCCGTTCGTGAGCTTCGCCAGCAACCTCTTTAACGATGCCGCGGTTGCGATCCCATCACCCATCCCGGACTCGATACCTTCCGAGACGGTATCGACGGCCCTGCGACACGGGTGGGCGTGGAAGATCCCCCTCACCAGCCGCTTCGGCAACGGCTACGTCTACAGCAGTCGCTTCTGCTCAGCCGACGATGCCGAAACCGAGCTGCGCCAGCACCTGGGTCTCATGGATGCGGACGTGCCGGCGCGGCACCTGAAGATGAAGATCGGTCGCGTGACACGCCACTGGAACAAGAACTGCCTGGCGGTGGGGCTCGCGCAGGGCTTCATCGAGCCGCTGGAGGCGACGGCGCTCCTATTCATCCAGCAGACGGCCGCCAGGTTCGTGGAGTTCCTGGAGCGCGGCGACCTCGGCGAGGAGGCGCAGGAGCGCTTCAATCACGGCGTGAACGAGCACTTCGAAGGTACGCGCGACTACATCGTCACGCACTACAAGACCAACACCCGTCAGGACACCGAATACTGGCGCGCCAATGCCGCCAACCTCAACCTGTCGGACGATCTGAAGACCCTCTATTCGCTATGGATGGCCGGCAAGAGCATCGCCCCCGCGGTGGGTGAACAGGTACTCGGCAAGGGCTACCCGGTCTTCTCCTGGTATTCGATCATGGCCGGCATGGGCATCTTCCCGGACCGCGAGGCGCTGCGCGCGCCGACGGCAAGCGAGGCACGCTTCAGCCTGGAGGAGATCGACAACCTGCTCAAGCGCAGTTGCGCCAACTATCCCGACCATCGCCAGGCCCTCGGGCACATCCCGCCGCGCCGCGCCGAACCTACCCTGCAGGTGTATTTCGGGTGAGCGCCACACCCGCTTCCCCGTCAACGTCCGAGCCGATGTCCGCTTCCGCATTGCAGCCCACCCCGGCACCGATTCGCGAGTTCACCGGACTCGACGCCGCCAGCATTCATCGCGAGGTGCTCGAATCCGGCCGCCCCGCGGTGCTGCGCGGTCTGGTCGCATCCTGGCCGGCGGTACAAGCCGGTCGCGGCGGACCAGAGGCCGCGGCCCAGTATCTGAGGCGTCTCGACAACGGCAGCCCGGTGGACGCCATCATGACGCCGCCCGAGGCCGAAGGTCGCGTGTTCTACCGCGAAGGGATGGACGGCTTCAACTTCGTGCGCAACCGCTTAAGCCTTTCAGCTGTCGTCGAGCAGGTGCTGCGATATGCGGCATTCGCGCATCCGCCGGCGGTGGCGGTGCAGAGCGCGCTGCTGCGCGAGTGTCTGCCGGCATTCGCGCGGGAGAATCCGCTGGCGCTCGTCGATGAGTCGGCGCTGCCACGCATCTGGCTCGGCAACGCCATAACCACGCCGACGCACCTGGATGAATGGAACAACATCGGCTGCGTGGTGTGCGGCCGTCGGCGCTTCACCCTGTTTCCACCCGAGCAGATCGCCAACCTCTACGTCGGCCCGCTCGATTACGCACCAACCGGGGCGCCGATGAGTCTCGTCAGGCTGCACGACCCGGACTGGCAACGCTTCCCGCGCTTTCGGACTGCGCTGGCTGCTGCACTGAGTGCCGAGCTCGGGCCTGGGGATGCACTCTTTATTCCGCCGCTGTGGTGGCACCACGTCGAGTCGCTCGAGCCTTTCAACCTGCTCGTCAACTACTGGTGGCACGGCACCGGCGCCGCGCTCGGCAGTGAGTCGGGCTACGACGCGCTGCTGCACGCCATCCTCAATGTGAAGCCGCTGCCGCCGGCGATGCGCGCCGCCTGGCGCGCGCTCTTCGAGCATTACGTGTTCGGCAATGAGGTCGATGCTGCTGCGCACATCCCGCAGCAGCGCCGCGGGGTGCTCGCCCGATTGTCGCCCGCCGACCGCGAGCGGCTGCGCGCTGAGCTCGCGCAACGCCTGCAGAGAACGAGGTGAGACGGCGACTCGTCCTCGTGCGGGCTGGGGCCAGCGCTTATCTCTTGGCGGCCGCCGCCGTCGGCAGCGCGAGCCCGCAGATCATCGCACCCGCCGAGCCGGCCGCGAGCGTGATTCCGCGGCCGGCCACCGTGAGCGGGCGTCCCGGCAGGTTCGTGGTGCGGGACGGTATCCAGATCAGCATCCCGCGAGATCCACAGGCTGCCAGGATCGCGGCTTACTTCGCCGCTCTCGTGCACATGAGCCACGCAATCACGCTCAAGGTGCAGCAGCGGGGCGACGGGCGTGTGCCCGCGCATGGGCTCGCGTTTCGCCTCGACCCGGCAGCCCCCGGGGCGAGCCCCGAGAGCTATGAGCTCGATGTCTCGCCCGAAGGCGTGGTGGTGTCGGCCCGCGACCCGCGCGGGCTCTTCTACGGAGCCGTCACACTCTGGGAGCTCTGCAGTGGCCCAGCCCCGCACGGCGAGGTCGCCATCGCGGCAGTGCACATCACCGACACCCCGCGCTTTCGCTGGCGCGGGCTGATGCTCGACTCGGCGCGCCACTTCCAGTCGCCCGAGTTCATCATGCGCTACATCGACTGGATGGCGGTGCACAAGCTCAACGTGCTCGGCTGGCACCTGACGGACGATCAGGGATGGCGGCTCGAGATCAGAAAGTACCCGCGTCTCACCAGCGTAGGGGCGTGGCGGGTACCGGCGGGCGCGGCGGCGGCCAGGGATATCGATCCGGCCACCGGCCGAGCGCGCCGGTACGGCGGCTTCTACACGCAGCGGGAGGTACGCCGCATCGTCGCGCACGCGGCGGCTCGCAACGTCACGGTCGTTCCCGAGATCGACCTGCCAGGGCATACGACGGCGGCGCTCGTGGCCTATCCAGCACTCGCGGCGCGGCCGCAGGAGCTGCCACGCGCAGTGCCGGCGGACTGGGGAATCTACTCTCACGTCTGCAATATCGATGAGGCGACGTTCCGCTTCATAGAGGATGTCCTCGGGGAGGTGATGGCGCTGTTTCCCGGCGAGTACCTGCACGTGGGGGGCGATGAAGTGGTGACGGACGAGTGGCAGCGCTCACCTCGCGTGCAGGCCCGCATGCGGGAACTCGGCATCGGCGCTGTCGGCGCGGTACAGGGCTATTTCGAGCGGCGCCTGGGCCAGTATCTGCAGGCGCACGGACGGCGCCTCGTGGGGTGGGACGAGATCGTGCAGGCGGGCCTCGGCCCCAACGCAACCGTCATGTCCTGGCGGGGAGTGGAGGGTGCGGTTGCCGCAGCGCGGGCCGGACACGACGCGGTGCTCTCGCCCGACCCGGTGCTGTACCTCGACCACCGCCAGGGCGGCGGGCCCGACGAGCCCCCCGGCCGCGGCGAAGTGATGTCGCTCGAGAAGGTCTATGGCTTCGATCCGCTCCCCGGATCGCTCGTGAGCGAGCCGCAGCACCTACTCGGGTTGCAGGCAAACCTCTGGACCGAGCACGTTCGCACCGAGACGCACACCTCCTACATGACCTGGCCGCGCGCCGCCGCCGTGGCCGAGATCGGCTGGTCGCCGTCCACGCGGCTCGACTGGCAGGACTTCGTGCGGCGGCTGCCGGAGGAGTTCGACCGTTACCGCGCGCTCGGCATTCACTACTCCGCGGATGTGTTCACGCCCGCGCGCCGCTTGGGCCCGTACGAGCGGCACATGAGCCAGGACCTTGCCACCTGCAGTGACAAGCTGGTGTTGAACCTGGAAGACGACGCACCGCTGCACGGGCAGCGCGCAGTGTTTCTCATCGACATCGAGGACCCCTGCTGGATCCTCCCCGCGTACGATCTGTCGCAGGCCACGCGGCTCACGGTGGCGGTGGGACAGGTGCCGTTCAACTTCCAGCTGGGGCGGGACATCGAGGCCATCAGGCTGCATCCGCCGCGCACACCGTCGGGCGAGCTCGAGGTGCGCGCCGATGGCTGCGACGGCGAGCCGCTCGCAGTGCTGCCGCTGGCGCCCGCGGCGGGCGCGGACACGGTGACTGTGTTGCCCCCAGCGTCCCTGCCGCACCTGAGCGGCGCGCATACGCTGTGCCTGCGCTTCACGCAGCGCACGCTCGATCCCCTGTGGGCGATCGACTGGCTGCAGCTCTCGCCATGAGCGGCTCCGACACCCTCACGCTGCGCGCACCACTGGCTGGGTGGAGTACACCGCTCGATGAGGCGCCCGATGAGGTGTTTGCCACGCGCATGTTGGGGGAGGGCGTGGCGATCGATCCCACCGCCGGTACGTTGTACGCGCCGTGCGACGCCGAAGTGCTGGTGCTGCCCGCTTCGCGCCATGCCGTCACGCTGCGCACCCCCGAGGGGTGCGAGCTCCTTCTGCACGTGGGCCTCGACACCGTCGCGCTCGCCGGAGAGGGGTTCGAGGCGCACGTGCGCCAGGGCGCGCGCGTGCGCTGCGGCGATGCGCTGCTGAGCTTCGACCTCGACTTCCTGGCACGGCGCGCGAAGAGCGTGCTGACGCCGATCATCGTCACGGCCGACAGCGGCTTTCGCATCGTGCGACAAAGTCTCAACCGCGAGGTCGCCGTGGGCGAATTTCTCATGGAGCTGGCTCCCGCGGCGGTCGCACCCGCCGCGCAGCCTGCGCGGTCGGCGCGCGCCGTTTCCGAGACGGCGAGCGCCCGCGTGCGGGTGGCGTTCGAGCACGGCATTCATGCCCGGCCCGCGGCGCTGCTCGCCGCCTCGCTGCGTGCTCTCGCAGCCGATGTGCGCATCGGCGCGCACGGGCGCGAGGCGAATGCGCGCAGCACGGTCGCGCTGATGGCGCTTGGCGTGCGGCGCGGCGATGAAATCGAGATCCGTGCCACGGGGCCGGACGCGGCCGCAGCACTGAGCACTCTTCAGGCCGCGCTGGCGGCCGCCACCTCGGTCGCCCGAGCAGCGGATAGCGACTACGCGGCCGCGGGTGCCGCCGCAGCGGCAGGGACAGCGCCGCCCCGCGGCACGCTGCCCACCGGGCTACCGGCCGGCGCCGCCGGTGCGGTCGCGTCGGGGGACACTCTCGCCGGCGTCGTCGCGAGCGCAGGTCTCACCCTCGGCACGGCGTTGCAGCTGCAGCGGCCCGAGATTGCAGTGAGCGAGGCGGGCGCGGGAATGAGCGAAGAGAACGCTGCGCTGGATCGTGCGCGCGCCACGGTGCGCGCACGGCTCGAGCGCCGCGCCGGCCCGAGCGGGGAGCGGGCCCCGGAGGAGGCGGCGCGCGGGATCGCCGCGGCGCACCTCGAGCTGCTCGATGACCCGGAGCTTCTTGCGGGTGCACGCGCCGCGATCGCCCGCGGCAAGAGTGCCGCCTTCGCCTGGCGCGCGGCGGTGCGCGCGAGCGCCGCAATGCTCGAGGCGTTGCCCGATGCGCGGCTGCGCGAGCGCGCCGACGACCTGCTCGATCTCGAGTCGCAGGTGCTGCTGGCACTGGCGGGGAGCGGCGCGGGCTCTGTTCCGCAGCTGCCGGCGCAGACGATCGTCATTGCCCGTGAGATTCTGCCTTCGCAGCTCATGACGCTGGAGGCCGCGCGCGTGGCGGGCATCTGCATGGCCGCGGGCGGCCCGACCTCGCACGCCGCGATTCTCGCCTCCGCCATGGGCATCCCGGCGCTGGTCGCACTGGGGCCCGGCGTACTCAGCGTGCGCGACGGCACGGCGCTGCTGCTCGATGCGAGGCGGGGGGTGCTGCACATCGACCCGCCGGAGGCGGATCTTGCCGCCGCACGCACCCAGATCGCCGCACACGCCGCGCAGCGTTCGGCGCTCGAGGCTGCCGCGCAGCGCGAGTGCCGCACCGCCGACGGCACGCGCATCGAGGTGCTCGCCAACATCGGCTCGCTCGCCGAAGCGCGGGCCGCGCTGCGCAACGGCGCGGAGGGCTGCGGGCTGCTGCGCACGGAGTTTCTGTTTCTCGATCGCCAGCTCCCACCGACCGAGACGGAGCAAAGCGAGGCGTACCAGAGCCTGGCAGCCGTATTCGGAGAGCGGCCCCTCACGATCCGCACGCTCGATGCCGGCGGAGACAAACCAATCGCCTACCTGCCGCTGCCGCATGAGGACAATCCGGCGCTCGGCTTGCGCGGCGTGCGCACCAGCCTCGCCTACCCGCAGCTGCTGCGCACGCAGCTGCGCGCGGTGCTGGCAGTTCGCTCGCGCCATTGCCGGCTGCTGCTGCCGATGATCACCGACGTCGATGAGATTCACGCCGTGCGTGCGTTGCTCGAGGAAGTGCGCGTGGAGCTCGGCCGCCCCGACCCCATCAGCGTCGGCGTCATGATCGAGACACCCGCTTCGGCGCTCCTCGCCGACCGCATCGCGGCGGTCGCGGATTTTCTCTCCATCGGCACGAACGATCTCACCCAGTACACGCTTGCCATGGATCGCACTCACCCGCGGCTCGCCGCCCGGCTCGATGCCCTGCATCCGGCCGTGCTGCACCTCATCGCGCGCGCCGCCGAGGCCGCCCGTGCGCACGGGCGCCACGCGGCAGTGTGCGGGGGGCTCGCCTCCGAGCCGCTCGCGGCACCGCTGCTCATCGGGCTCGGCGTGCAGGAGCTCTCCGCCGTGCCGGCGGTGATCCCCGAGTTGAAAGCGCGTATCGGCGGTGTCTCCCTCGCTCGCTGCCGCGAGCTTGCGCAGCAGGCCCTGCAGGCTGAGAGCGCGGCCGCCGTGCGCGCGCTGGCGGCGCAGGAGAAGAGTGCGCCGGGTGCGCGCCCATGAAGGGCATTTTCGCAAGTCTGCAGAAGGTGGGCGGCGCGCTGATGTTGCCGATCGCGGTTCTACCGATCGCGGGACTGCTGTTGCGCCTCGGCCAGCCCGACCTGCTCGGCTCGGCTTCGGTCGCGGCGGCCGGCGAGGCCATCTTCTCGAACCTCGGGCTGCTGTTCGCCATCGGCGTTGCTGTAGGACTGGCGCGCGAGAATCACGGGGCAGCGGGGCTCGCGAGCGTCGTCGCCTATCTCGTGGCCACGCGGGGAGCGGAGGTGCTGATCGCCGTGCCGCCGGAGGCACTCGCCGATGTGAGCGGCCGCTCGCGCGAGCTGGCGGTGGCGGCCTATAAGGCGCATGAGCTCGCGAAGCTCAGTGTGCCGGTGGGGATCCTGTCAGGCCTGATGAGCGGGGCGCTCTACAACCGCTTCTACAACATCAACCTGCCGAGCTACCTCAGCTTCTTCGGCGGCCGGCGCTTCGTGCCGATCATCAGCGGTTTCGGCGCGCTGGCGCTGGCCGTGGCGTTCGGCACGCAATGGCAACACCTCGAGCAAGGCATGGATGCCTTGAGCCGCTCGGTCTTGCATGCCGGGGCCCTCGGGCTGTTCGCCTACGGGGTCTTGAACCGCGTGCTGATCGTCACCGGGCTGCATCACATCATCAACAACATCGCCTGGTTCCTGCTCGGGGACTACCACGGCGTTACCGGGGATCTGAAGCGCTTCTTCGCCGGCGACCCGAGCGCAGGCGCTTTCATGTCGGGGTTTTTTCCGGTCATGATGTTCGGGCTGCCGGGGGCCTGCCTCGCCATGTATCACACTGCGCTCCCCGACCGGCGCCGCGCGGTCGGGGGACTGCTCGGCTCGATTGCGCTCACCTCGATCCTCACCGGCGTTACCGAGCCGATCGAGTTCACCTTCATCTTCCTCGCCCCTGCGCTCTATGCGGTGCACGCGCTGCTGACAGGGACGGCATTCATCATCATGAGCGCGCTGCACGTGAGGCTCGGGTTCGGCTTCTCCGCCGGACTGTTCGACTATGTGCTCAATTTCAGCCGCGCCACGCGAGCGCTGTGGCTGCTGCCGGTCGGTGTCGGCTATTTCGCGCTCTACTACGGGCTGTTCCGCTTCGTGATCGTACGCTTCGATCTGAAGACCCCGGGACGCGATGCCCTGCAGCCGCTCGCGCTTCCCGCTGCCACCTCGTCCGCCGCGGGGGACGCGCGCGCCCGGGCCTGGGTCGCAGCCCTCGGCGGTGCTGCCAATCTCAGCTCAGTCGATGCCTGCACCACGCGTCTGCGCCTCGGCGTAGCGAATCAGTCGGCGGTCGACCCAGAGGCCCTGAAGCAACTTGGAGCGCGCGGCCTGGTGCGCCCCGCGCCCGGGGCGCTGCAGGTGGTGGTGGGCACTGTGGCTGACCAGCTCGCGGGTGAGATTCGCACCGCGCTGCAGAGTGCGCCGCAGCCCGAGCCGGCCGTGGCGGCGCCGGCTTCGGCCAAGGCGCCGCCGCCGCAGCCGCTCCCCCCGGCGTGGGCGGGTGATGCTGGCGCGCTGCTCGCAGCGCTCGGCGGGCCTGCCAACGTGCGCACCGTGGAGAGCGCCGCCGCCAGCCGACTGCGCATCGGTGTTGGCGACGCGGCACTCATCGACCGCGCGGCGCTGCGCGCGCTTGGGGTGCGCGCGCTGGCCATGCCGGTCGCCGGCCATGTACACCTGATCGTGGGTCCCGCGGCAGAAGCGGCCGGGATGGCGCTGCGGCGCGTGCTTTGCGACGCCGATGGCGGGAACGTTCAAGCCAGCTCGGCACCGGAGCGCTAGGATTTTTCTTTCAGGTCTTTTCCGCGTAACCTCGATATAAAAGCGCCACGGAATGAAGTGGGGTTGGCGCTGGCACACCTAGAACTATAACGGAAGAGGAAATGGAACATGCTCATTCTGACAAGGCGGGTCGGTGAGACGGTGATGATCGGCGACGACGTGACCATTACGGTTCTGGGGGTCAAGGGGAACCAGGTGCGCGTCGGCATCAATGCGCCGAAGAATGTCGCGGTCCACCGCGAGGAAATCTACGAGCGCATCAAGCGCGAGCAGCAGGGAGGCGAGGAGGCTGAGAAGCCCAAGGCCGCGGAGTACGTCCCCGTCTGAGGCCGATGCGCGCGAAGCGACCTGCCGCGTTCGCGTTTTTGCTTGCCTATCGCTGAAGTGCCGAAGCCTGGCGCTCGCCCGGCCCGCGGGTTCATTCTTTTAAATAGCCTGCGCAAATAGCCGGTCGGCGCTCTTTAACAGCGGCTGGCGGTCCTCGCGGCGTCGCGGCTCAGCGGAAGCTCGGCAACAGCTCGCTGGCGAGCGACTGTACCTCGGCCCGCCGCACGGTGGCCGCGGCCTCCTCGATATCAAGTGCGAGGAGGCGATCACTCTGGGCGAACGGGACCTTCAGGCGCAGCGCACTGTGCGCGCTTTGCAGGCGGGGGGAGGTCTTCAGCGGCGCGCGCAGATCCACCCCCTGGCAAGCCGCAAGGAATTCTATGGCGACCACGTTCCAGGCGTTGCCGGTCATGCCGAGCAGGCGCCGTGCGCCGTGAGTCGCCATGCTGACATGATCCTCCTGGTTCGCGGAGGTCGGAATGCTGTCGACGCTCGCGGGGTGGCAGAGCATGCGATTCTCGGCGACCAGCGCCGCCGCTGTCACCTGCGCCAGCATGAAGCCGGAGTTCACGCCGCTGTCGGGCGCCAGGAAGGGCGGCAGGCCGCTCATCTTCGGATCCACCAGCAGCGCGATGCGCCGCTCG
>DASZHQ010000207.1:0-4438 GCA_035937715.1 Steroidobacteraceae bacterium
TTCGCGGAAAAATACTCCGAAGGCGCTCCCGCGGAGGGCGTGCGGCAGGTGTGCCAGGGATTCGCGCACTGGTCCGCCGAGCACGCCCGCGTGGTGCGCGTGATCGTGCGCTACTCTCTACAGGCGTGAACTGCGCATAATCACCCCCTGCGAGCGTTGACCCCGGGGGAGCCGTTGATCGCACCGCCGCGTCCGTCCGCGCCTGCGCGCTCAGCGGCCGTGCTGATCGTGCTGGCGCTCGCACCGCTGTGGCTGATAGGGATCTTCGGCCGCGCACTGTGGACGCCCGATGAGCCGCGCGAAGCCGACATCGTCTGGCGCATGAGCCTGCAGAGTGATCGTACGCTGCCGCAGCTCGCCGGCCGGCCCTTCCTCGAGAAACCGCCGTTGTCGTACTGGATGTCGGGCGGCGCCATCGCGCTCGCGGGCGATTCACCAGCCGCGGCTCGTGCCCCGAACCTGCTGTACGCACTGATCGCCGCGCTCACCGTCGGCGCGCTCGCGCTCAGCCTGCAGGCGGACGGTGCCGCCGCCGTCCTCAGCGCGCTCGTCGCGCTGAGTGGGCTCACGGCATACCGGGTGAGCATCTGGCTGGCGCCCGATGCCGGCCTGCTCGCGGGGTGCGCGCTCGCACTGCTCGGTGCGTGGCGCGGCTACCGCGCGGCGCGCGGGTGGCGCAAAGCCCTCGGCTACACGCTCATGCATGCCGGCGCCGCCCTGGGCTTCATGGCGAAGAGCGCCCCGGGGTGGCTGGTTCCGGCATTGGCGCTGCTTACCCTCATCGCGTGGGAGCGGCGCTGGTCGGAGCTGCGCTGTTGGGAGCTCTACGCCGGGTTCGCGCTGCAGGCGCTGATCATCGGCCTCTGGCTGCTCGCGGTGGCGCACTCGACGCAAGGGGCCGAGGCGCTGCGCGCGCTGTTCTGGCACAACGTCGTGGGACGCTTTACGCGCCTCCCGTCCCCGGCGGGGCTGGATTACACCACCGGCCATCACAACTTCCCGGGCAAGTACTTCCTCGAGCTGCCGCTGTACCTGCTGCCGTGGACCCTCATCGTGGCGGCGGCACTGCTGCGCGCGTGGAAGCGCGCGCGCGAGCCCGGCCCCTCGGGTACGCCGTGGCGCTTCGCCCTCTGCGCCAGCCTGCCATTCCTCGTACTGCTGTCGCTGGCGGCCACTGCGCGCGATGTGTATGCCGCCCCCGCGACGCTCGGTTTCGGGCTGCTCGCCGGCCTGTGGGCGCACGACGCGCAGCGCTCGCCGGAGCCTGTCGACCACCTGGCCGTGGGTGCGAGCCGCTGGCTGGTGGCTGGCGTCGCCTGGTTACTGGCCGGTGCGCTCGCGATCCTGGCCGCCGCGGGCGCGGGGTCGCGCCTCGCGTGCCTCACCGCGGGGCTGGGCGTGATCGCGGCAGCGCAAGCGGCCGTGCTGCAGGGAGCACGTGCACAGCGCGCGGGGCAGATGCAGCGCAGCCTCGGCTGGACGTACGCCGGCTACGCCGCCGCGGTGAGTGTGGCGGCGCTTGCCGCGCTGCCGATCGTCGACCGCTGGCAGGATCTGCCCCAACTCGCGCGACGCATCCATGCGGACACCGCACAGCAGCACCTCGCGCTGCTCGATCCGGATGAGACTACGATCGCAATCCTCGACCACGGCCTCGACACGCCGTTTACCGTTCTGAGCAGCGGGACCGATGGTGCTCTGCCGGACGAGCTGCACACCCCGCGGCAGCGGGTCGGGGAGTGGCTCGCCTTGCACGGGCGCGAGGCGCGCGTGCTTGTGCTGCTCCCCGGCCACGCGAGTGGCAACCTCTCCCGCTGGCTCGAGCGCTTTCACCGCAGCGCGCCGCCAGGCGACGGGGTCGCCGCCGCGCTCGTGGCCTCCGGCACCGCCGCACTGGTGCAGCGTTACGAGCTGCCTCAGGGCCGCCGCTACGCCCTCCTCGGGCCGCCTCCCTGAAGCCCACCCCTCCTCCGTGCAAAGAGAAATCCGCATGTCGCAACCTGGCCTCGACCTCTCGCGCAACCTGCGCAACCGCCACATCCAGCTCATCGCCATCGGCGGAACGATCGGCGTGGGGTTGTTCCTCGGCTCCGCCAAGGCGATCCACGATGCCGGCCCGGGCCTGCTGCTTGCGTACGCGCTGGGCGGGTTGGCGATCTTCTTCATCATGCGCGCGCTCGGGGAGCTGCTCACTTATCGACCGGTCGCCGGCTCGTTTGCGACCTACGCTGAGGAGTTCTGCGGACCGTTCGCGGGCTTCGTCACCGGCTGGTCCTACTGGTTCATGTGGGTGGTCATCGCCATGGCAGAGCTGACCGCCATCGGCATCTACGTGCGCTACTGGTTTCCGCACGTGCCGCAATGGCTGCCAGCGCTGATCGCGCTGGCGATCCTCTACGGCTCGAACCTACTCGCCGTGCGCGTGTTCGGGGAGCTGGAATTCTGGTTCGCGCTCATCAAAGTGGTCACCATCGTGGCGCTGATCGCCGCCGGACTCGTCGTAGTGTTCTTCCACGCCGGCAGCTTCGGCGCCACGGCGAGCTTCAGCAATCTCTGGTCGCACGGCGGCTTCCTGCCTTTCGGCATCAAACGCGTACTGCTCACGCTGCAGATCGTCATGTTCGCCTACTCGGGGGTCGAGCTGATCGGCGTGACAGCCGGCGAAGCGCAGGATCCGCAGCAGGCGCTGCCGCGTGCCACCAACGGCATCATCCTGCGTATTCTCATCTTCTATCTGGGCGCGCTGCTGGTCATCATGGCTGTCGTGCCCTGGAACGAGCTGAGTCCGAGCGTCAGCCCGTTCGTGTTCGTATTCGAAAAAATGGGCATCCCCGGCGCCGCCGGCATCATCACCGCGGTGGTCATTACCGCCGCCTCGTCTTCCTGCAACAGTGGCCTGTTCAGCACCGGGCGCATGCTCTGGTCGCTCGCGCAACGTGGCCAGGCGCCGCGTCGCTTCGGCGTGCTCAACGCCCGCCACGTGCCCGCCGCGGGCATTCATGTGTCCGCCGCGGTCATGCTGCTGACTGTGGCCCTCAACTACCTCGTGCCGAAGGAGGTCTTCACCTGGGTGACGAGCATCACGCTCATCGGCACGCTGTGGACCTGGGGCATCATCCTGGTGTCGCATCGCAACTACCGGCGCGCGGTGCAGGCGGGGCGCGTAGCCGCGGCACCGTTTCGCATGCCGGGCGCGCCGTTGGCCAACTGGGCGGTGCTGGCGTTCCTGCTGGCGGTGACGGCCCTGCTGTGGCCCGACCCCGACACGCGTGTCGCCTTGTACGTGGCGCCCGTGTGGTTCGCATTGCTCGGTGTTGGTTACCTGAAGCTAAAGGGTCGGCCTCGCGGGTAGCCGGGCGCGCCCTCGCGGTGCGGCGCACGCTCGCCCCGCCGACTGCTGCGACGCCTGCTGCACGCTCAGCGGTACGTTACATCGGCTCACCGCCGCCGATGAGGCCGCCGCCGTCCACAACGAGCGTCTGTCCGGTGATGAAGTTTCCGGCACGCGCCGCAAGCAGCACCGCGACTCCGGCAACGTCGTCCGGGTCGCCGAGGCGACGCAGCGGATTCAGGCGCGCGAAAGCCGCGGCGCGCTTCGCATCCGCCCACAAGGCCTTGGAAAAATGCGTGCGGATGATGCCGGGGGCGATGCAGTTGACGCGGATGTTGTGCGGTCCCCATTCGACCGCGAGGTTGCGCGCCAGCTGCATATCGGCCGCCTTTGAGATCCCGTAGGCCCCGAGGTTCGCGCTGCCGATTAGGCCTGCCACCGAGGAGACGATGATCACCACCCCGTCCTGGCGTTCGGCCATCGCGGGCAAGGTCATGTTGCACAGCCAGAGGTTGCTGCGCAGGTTGGTGTGGATCACCTTGTCGAACGCCTCGTCGGACAGGGTGATGGAGGGACCGAAGTGGGGATTCGCGGCAGCATTGCACACCACGATGTCGATGCGGCCCCACTTCGCGAGCGTCGCATCGACCAGCGCCCGCAGCTCCTCCTTGTGCCCGACGTGACAGGCGTGTGCCATGGCTGTCCCGCCGGTGGCACCGATCTCGGCCGCCACCGCCTCGCAGCTCTCGGCCTTGCGGCTCGAGATGACGACGCGCGCGCCGTGCGCCGCCATCTGCACGGCAATCGCTTTGCCGATGCCGCGGCTCGAGCCGGTAACGAGGGCAACCTTTCCGGAAAGTTCGAACATGCTCATGCGCGGCTCTCCTGCGGCGATCCGCGCTGCATTCTGCCGCGCCCGCGCCGGTGAAGGAACTGCAGCCAGCCACTGCTCGTGCGGGATTCTTTAGTAAGATCGGAAGACCGCGCCCGTAGCTCAGTTGGATAGAGCATCAGGCTTCGAACCTGAGGGTCGGGAGTTCGAATCTCTCCGGGCGCGCTTTCTAGCTCAATGACTTGCGCTGTTCTGACTTCCAGCTGTTTGGCCTC
>DASZHQ010000208.1:0-7549 GCA_035937715.1 Steroidobacteraceae bacterium
GCCGCAGGCTGCGCGCGGATCTCATGTTGCCCACGTGGTGGAATTGGTAGACACACTAGCTTGAGGGGCTAGCGTCGCAAGGCGTGTCGGTTCGAATCCGACCGTGGGCACCAAAACGACTGACTGCGCTGCTACAATGCCGGCGCCGTAATCGGGGGCAGGTCGCTTGCTTGACCTGCCTTTTTTACGCACCACAAGCGCATGCTGTCGAACTATCTGCCCATCCTGATCTTCCTGGTCGTGGCCGCAGCCCTGGCGGCGGTGCTGCTGCTGCTTGGCACCGGGATCGGGCGCCACTTTTCACGCTTCCACCGTGATCCGGCCAAGCTCGCGCCCTACGAGTGCGGCTTCGAGGCCTTCGAGGACACGCGCAGCAAGTTCGACGTGCGCTACTACCTGGTGGCGATCCTGTTCATCGTTTTCGACCTGGAGATCGCCTTCCTGTTTCCCTGGGCGGTGGCGCTCGGCAAGATCGGCCTGTTCGGCGTCATCGCCATGGGCATCTTTCTCGCCATTCTCGTGGTGGGTTTCGTCTACGAGTGGAAGAAGGGAGCTCTCGAGTGGGATTAGCGGCCGAAAGCCCGGAAGG
Organism: Steroidobacteraceae bacterium; assembly: GCA_035937715.1. Taxonomy (GTDB): domain Bacteria; phylum Pseudomonadota; class Gammaproteobacteria; order Steroidobacterales; family Steroidobacteraceae; genus 13-2-20CM-66-19. The sequence goes on from DASZHQ010000208.1 coordinate 590, forward strand.
CTTCGCGCAACGCGGCTTCCTCACCACCGGGCTCGACAACCTCGTCAGCTGGGCGCGCACGGGGTCGTTATGGCCGATGACCTTCGGGCTCGCCTGCTGCGCGGTGGAGATGATGCATGCCGGGGCCTCGCGCTACGACCTCGACCGCTTCGGCGTGGTCTTTCGCGCGAGCCCGCGCCAGTCGGACGTGATGATCGTCGCCGGCACGCTGGTCAACAAGATGGCGCCGGCGCTGCGCAGGGTGTACGACCAGATGGCCGAGCCGCGCTGGGTCATCTCGATGGGCTCCTGCGCGAACGGCGGCGGCTACTATCATTATTCGTACTCGGTGGTGCGCGGTTGCGACCGCATCGTGCCGGTCGATGTGTATGTCCCGGGCTGCCCGCCGACGGCGGAAGCTCTGGTGTACGGCATCTTGCAGCTGCAGAAGAAGATTGCCCGCACGAGCACGATCGCCAGATAAGCGACGCTATGGAGTGGGTCAGGACGTGAGCGAGCTCATCGAAGCTCTCGCGGGCAAGGTCGACGCGCGACTCGGTGAGCGCGTGAGGCGCCTCCCCGTGCGCGCGGCGGAACTGGCGTACGAGTGCGACGCCGCGCAGCTCCTCGAGGTATGCCGCACGCTGCGCGATGCCGCGGAGCTGAAGTTCGAGATGCTCATGGATCTGGCCGGCGTCGACCACCTGCACTACGGACGCGACGAATGGCAGACCGATAGCGCTACCCGCTCGGGCTTCAGCCGCGGGCGCGTCGCGCGCAGCGATGCGCCCGACCCGGACGCGCCCGGCCGATTCGCGGTTGTCTACAACCTCCTGTCGATCACCCACAACCAGCGGGTGCGTCTGATGGTGAGATGCGCGGATGCGACCGAGCCGGTGGTGGATTCGGTAGTGGACATCTGGGCGAGTGCCAACTGGTTCGAGCGCGAAGCGTTCGATCTGTTCGGGATCCTGTTCCGCGGCCACCCTGACCTGCGCCGCATCCTCACCGACTACGGCTTCATCGGCCATCCCTTCCGCAAGGACTTCCCCCTGAGCGGCAACGTCGAGGTGCAATACGACCCGGACAAGCAGCGCGTGGTGTACCAGCCGGTCAGTATCACGCCCCGGGTACTGGTGCCGAAGGTCATCCGCCATGACCATCGCTATGAGCCCGCACTCAAAGATCCGCAGGCGCCACGCTGATGTCGGCCACACCGCTCTCCGAGATCCGCCACTACACCATGAACTTCGGGCCGCAGCACCCGGCGGCCCACGGCGTGCTGCGCCTGGTGCTCGAGCTCGATGGCGAGGTGATCCAGAAGGCCGACCCGCACATCGGGCTGCTGCACCGTGGCACGGAGAAGCTCGCCGAGTCCAAGCCCTTCAACCAGTCGATCGGCTACATGGACCGGCTCGACTATGTCTCCATGATGTGCAGCGAGCACGCTTACGTGCTCGCCATCGAGCGGCTGCTCGGGATCACCCCTCCCGAGCGTGCGCAGTACATCCGCGTGATGTTCGACGAGATCACCCGCATCCTGAACCATCTGCTGTGGCTCGGATCGCACGGCCTCGACATCGGCGCGATGACCGTGTTTCTGCTGTGCTTCAAGCAGCGCGAAGAGCTGATGGACGTCTACGAGGCGGTCTCCGGTACGCGCATGCATGCCACCTACTACCGCCCGGGCGGGGTATACCGTGACCTGCCCGACTCCATGCCGAAGTACCTGGCCTCGAAGTGGCGCTCCGCCAGGGAAGCGGCCCGCATGAACGCCGCGCGCTCCGGCACGATGCTGGATTTCATCGAGGCGTTCACGGCGGCGTTTCCGGCGGCGGTCGATGACTACGAGACGCTCCTCACCGACAATCGCATCTGGAAGCAGCGCACCGTCAACATCGGCGTGGTGAGCCCGGAACGCGCCATGCAGCTCGGCTTCTCCGGTCCCATGCTGCGCGGCTCAGGCGTGGCCTGGGACCTGCGCAAGAAGCAGCCGTACGAAGTCTACGAGCGAATGGATTTCGACATACCCGTGGGCGTGAACGGCGATTGCTACGACCGCTACCTGGTGCGCGTCGAGGAGATGCGCCAGGCGAACCGCATCGTCCGCCAGTGCGTCGACTGGCTGCGCACCCACCCCGGTCCCGTCATGATCGACGACCACAAGGTGCGTCCGCCCTCGCGCGAGCGCATGAAAGAGGACATGGAAGCGCTCATTCATCACTTCAAGTTCTTCACCGAAGGCTACGAGGTGCCCGAGGGCGACACTTACGCCGCGATCGAGGCCCCCAAGGGCGAGTTTGGCGTTTATCTGGTGTCGGACGGCGCCAACAAACCCTATCGGCTCAAATGCCGCGCGCCGGGCTTTGCGCACCTGGCAGCGCTCGAGGAGATGTGCCGCGGCCACATGCTCGCGGATGTCGTGGCGGTGATCGGCACCCAGGACATCGTGTTCGGAGAGATCGACCGTTGAGCAGCGACAGCATCAACCCCGCCGCGGGAGCAGTCGCCGCCGACGGCAAGGCGCACCTGCTCAGCGAGGGCACCTGCCGGGAGATCGATCACTGGGTGGCGAAATTCCCGCCCGGTCGGCAGCGCTCGGCGTGCCTCGCCGCGCTGCGCGCCGCGCAGGAGCAGAACCACGGGTTCCTCAGCGCCGATCTCATGGATGCGGTGGCGCAGTACCTGAAACTGCCGCCCATCCAGGTCTACGAGGTCGCGAGCTTCTACTCGATGTTCGAGACCCGACCCTGCGGCCGTCATCACGTCAGCATCTGCACCAACATCTCCTGCATGCTGAACGGCGGCGAGGAGCTGGTGGCACATGCGGAAAAGAAGCTCGGCATCAGGGTGAGCGAGAGCACCCCGGACGGGCGCATCTTCCTCAAGCGTGAGGAGGAGTGTCTCGCGGCCTGCACCGGCGCGCCGATGATGATGGTAGACCACGTGTTCCACGAGCACCTCACGCCCGAGAAGCTCGATGCGATCCTGGATGCTTTGAAGTGAGCGACATCGAAAGTAAGTACGCGGCGAAGATGAACCTCACGGTGTTCGAGCCGCTGAAGCTCGAGCGCTCGTGGACGCTCGACACCTACCGCAGCATCGGCGGCTACGAGGTGTGGGAGCGGCTCCTGAAGGAGAAGCCACCGCGCGAGCAGGTCATCGAGCAGGTGAAGGCCTCCGGCCTGCGCGGGCGCGGCGGAGCGGGCTTTCCCACCGGCACCAAGTGGAGCTTCATGCCGCGCAACTCGCCGATGCAGAAATACCTGGTGTGCAACTCCGATGAGAGCGAGCCGGGCACCTGCCACGACCGCGACATCCTGCGCTACAACCCGCATGCCGTCATTGAGGGGCTCGCCATTGCCGGCTACGCCACCAACTCCACCGTGGCTTACAACTACATCCGCGGCGAGTTCCTGGGCGAGCCCGTGCCGCGCTTCGAAGGCGCGCTCGCCGAAGCCTACGCGGCGGGGCTGCTCGGCAAGAACGTCAACGGATCAGGCGTCGATTTCGATCTGCATACCTTTGTCGGCGCCGGCGCCTACATCTGCGGCGAGGAGACCGGGCTTCTGGAGTCACTCGAGGGCAAGCCGGGCAAGCCGCGCTTCAAGCCGCCGTTCCCGGCCAACTTCGGCCTGTACGCCGCCCCCACCACCATCAACAACACCCTGAGCTTCGCCTCCGTGCCGACCATCCTGCGCAAGGGACCGGCCTGGTTCGCGGGGCTGGGGCCGCCGAACTCCGGCGGCACGCTGATCTACTCGGTCTCCGGACACGTGCAGAACCCGCGCAACATCGAGTTGCCGCTCGGCGTCCCGTTCGCGGACCTGCTGGCGCTGTGCGGCGGGGTGCGCGGCGGGCGCAAGCTCAAGGCGGTGATACCCGGCGGAGTCTCGGTGCCGGTGGTGCCCGCAGAGACCATGCTGAAGACCAACATGGACTACGACTCGGTGAAGGCCGCCGGCTCGGCCCTCGGCACCGGCGCGGCCATCGTCATGGACGAGACCACCTGCATGGTGCGAATGCTCGAGCGCATCTCGCGCTTCTACATGTCCGAGTCCTGCGGGCAGTGCACACCCTGCCGCGAGGGTACCGGCTGGATGAACCGCCTGCTGCGGCGCGTGCTCGCCGGCCAGGCGCGGCGCGAGGAGCTGGGATTGCTGCTCGACGTCGCCAACCGCATCGAGGGGCACACCATCTGCGCCTTCGGCGACGCCTCGGCCTGGCCGGTGCAGAGCTTCCTCAGGCACTACCGACACGAGTTCGAGTACATGATCGATAGCGGCGGGCGCAGCCTCGCGAGCGAGACACTGGGAGCGCGGGCGGCCTGAGGGCCGCGCGAACGGGCGGACCCTCCATGGCAGATGACCTGGTCAACATCGAAGTCGACGGCGTGCCGGTGAAGGCCCGCAAGGGCGAGATGATCATTCGCGTCACCGACCGCAACGGTGTCTACGTCCCGCGCTTCTGCTACCACGAGAAGCTCTCGATCGCCGCCAACTGCCGCATGTGCCTGGTCGAGGTGGAGAAGGCGCCCAAGCCCCTGCCGGCTTGCGCCACGCCAGTGACGGAGGGCATGAAGGTCTTCACCAAATCACCGCGCGCCATCGGGGCGCAGCGCGCCACCATGGAGTTCCTGCTCATCAATCACCCGCTCGACTGCCCGATCTGCGACCAGGGCGGGGAGTGCGAGCTGCAGGACCTGGCGGTCGGGTTCGGGCGCGACATTTCGCGCTACCACGAGGGCAAGCGCGCGGTGGCGGACGAGAACCTGGGTCCGCTCATCGCCACGGACATGACGCGCTGCATCCAGTGCAGCCGCTGCATCCGTTTCACCGAGGAGATCGCCGGCGTTCAGGAGCTCGGCATGGTCGGTCGCGGCGAGCACATGGAAGTGCGCACTTATATAGAGAGCACGGTGAATCACGAGCTCTCGGGCAACGTCATCGACCTGTGCCCGGTGGGAGCTCTGGTGTCCAAGCCCTACCGCTTCACCGCGCGCGCCTGGGAGATGGGCTCGGTGCCGCTCGTCTCGCCGCACGATGCCGTCGGAACGAATCTCTTCGGCCACGTTCTGCGCGGGCGGCTGATGCGCGTGGTGCCGCGCGAGAACGAAGCAATCAACGAGGTCTGGATCGCCGATCGCGACCGCTTCAGCTACGAGGGCGTCTACAGCCCCGACCGGCTCATGCGCCCGCTGGTGCGCCGCGGGGCGGAGTGGGTCGAGAGCGACTGGGAGCCGGCGCTCATGCGCACTGCCGAGGGCCTGAAGGATAGCGCCGCGAGCTTAGGGCTCCTCGCCAGCAGCTCGGGCACGATCGAGGAGCTCTATCTGGCGGCACGCATCGCGCGCGGCCTCGGCTCCCCCAACATCGACCATCGCCTGCGCCAGCGCGACTTCCGCGACCAGGCCGCCGATCCCGTCTTCCCCGGGCTCGGCATGCGTATCGCCGAAGTCGATGCGCTGAATGCGCTCCTCGTGATCGGCTCGAATCTGCGCCGGGAAGCGCCGATCCTCGCGCATCGTGTGCGCAAGGCGGCGCTGCGCGGAGCGCAGGTGGCGATGCTCAATCCCGCGCGCTTCCCCTACCTCTTCCCCGTGAAGGCCTATCTCACCTCGGCGCCCGCGGATCTCGTGACGGACCTGGCCGCCGTGGTCGGCGCCGTGGCGGCGGCGGTGGGCAAGAGCGTGCCGGCGCAGTTGGCGGTGGCGGTCAGCGCCGCGCCGGTCACGGATGCACACCGCGCCGCTGCGCAGGCCTTGCTGTCGGGGGAGAAGCGCGCCGTGTGGCTCGGCGCGCTCGCCGCGCGCCATCCGGCGTTCGCCGACCTGCGCGCGCTCGCGGCGGCACTGGCGCAGCTGAGTGGAGCGAGCCTCGGAAGGATCGCGGAAGGCGGCAATGCTGCGGGCGCCTACCTTGCGGGCGCCATTCCCCATCGCCAGGCCGGCGCGCAGGCGCTGGCGAGTGCGGGCCTCACCGCGCGCGAGATGCTCACCGCCCCGCTGCGCGCCTACGTGTTGTTGGGCGGGCTCGAGCCGTCGCTCGATACGTTGCAGGCCGAGAGCCTGCGTACCCTCGCCAGAGCGGAGTTCGTGGTCGCGATCACGCCGTTCGCGAGCGAGGAGGTGAAGGCGATCGCGCACGTGATGCTGCCGATGGCCACGTTTGCCGAGAGCTCCGGCACCTACGTGAACTGCGAAGGCGTGTGGCAGAGCCAGGCGGGAGCCGCCGCACCGCTCGGCGAGGCGCGGCCGGGGTGGAAGGTGCTGCGGGTGCTGGGGAACCTGCTCGGCCTCGAGGGCTTCGCTTATCAATCCTCGCAAGAGGTCCGCGCGGAAGTGCACGCGGCCTGCGCAGGGCTCGCGCCCGCCGGCTACCACGGGACTCATGCCGTGAAGCTGCCGGCGAACGGTGTCCCGGCGGAGAGTGCCGTGCTGATGGATGTCCCCACGTACCAGGTGGATGCGTTGGTGCGCCGCGCGCCCTCGCTGCAGCGCACGCGCGAAGGCCGCACGGCGGCTGCGACCTACTGAGGAGGGCGAACGCGCGTGCTCGAGAGCCTCACCCGCAGCTGGATGTCACTGCCGGACTACGCGCACTCCACGGCCTGGATCCTGGCGATCACCGTGGCGCTGATCATCTGCGTGGCGCTGCTCACGCTCTGGGAGCGCAAGGTCATCGGCTGGATGCAGCTGCGGCGCGGACCCAACCGGGTGCGCATCTTTGGCCTCGCTCCGGGCTGGGGACAGCCGTTCGCCGACGTGTTCAAGCTCCTCATGAAGGAGGTCATCGTCCCGGCGAACTCCAATAAACTGTTGTTCCGTTTGGCCCCCGTGATCGCGCTGGTACCGGCATTCGCTGCCTGGGCGGTGATCCCGCTGTCGCCGACGGTGGTGGTGTCGAAGGCCGATGCGGGGCTGCTCTACCTGCTGTCGCTCACCTCGATGGGCGTGTACGGTGTGATCATCGCCGGCTGGGC
>DASZHQ010000209.1:0-51091 GCA_035937715.1 Steroidobacteraceae bacterium
ATCGTCGTGGCCGTGGCGTTCAAGCTCGGCGCCGTGCCGTTTCACATGTGGCTGCCCGATGTGTACGAAGGCGCTCCCACCAGCGTCACGCTCTTCATCGGCACCGCGCCGAAGATCGCTTACTTCGCACTCGCGCTGCGCCTGCTGGCACAGGGGCTGGCGGGCAGCGCGGCCGAGTGGACGCAGATGCTGGCGGCGCTCGCGATCCTCACACTGGTAGTGGGCAACGTCGTGGCGCTGGTGCAGACCAACCTCAAGCGCCTGCTGGCATACTCGACCATTGCCAACGTGGGCTTCATCGTGCTCGGGTTCGTCGCCGGCACCCCCGACGGCTACGCGGCGGCGCTCTACTACACTCTGGTCTATGTTCTGGTAGCGCTCGGCTCCTTCGGCGTCATCCTGCTCAGCAGCGCCAAGGGCTTCGAGGCGGACCGGCTGGATGACTACAAGGGACTGCATCGGCGCGATCCGCTGCTGGCTGCTGCCATGATGGTGCTGATGTTCTCGACCGCCGGCGTGCCGCCGTTCGTGGGCTTCTGGGCGAAGCTGCGCATCTTCCAGGTCCTGTGGGAGACGCAGCACCTGTGGCTGGTGGTGCTGGCGGCGACGATGTCGGTGGTCGGCGCCTACTATTACCTGCGCGTCATCAAGCTGATGTACTTCGATGAGTCGGCGCGCCCCGCGCCGCCGGCTGCGCGCGAGGCAGGCGTGCGCTTCGCACTCGGCGTCAACGCCGCCGCCGTGCTGGTGCTCGGGGTACTGCCCGGCCCGCTGTTGGATCTTTGTTCCCGCATCATTCGCTAAGGCTGCCTTCGCGGCGAGAGGAGACTTCGATGGCTGGTGAAATCCCCCCCTCCGGCGCGCGCGCCTGGCTGACAGCCGCGCTGCTCGCCCTGGCGGCAACGAGCGGACAGGCCGCCGCGCAGTCGCAATACCGCATCGCGCACCAGGTCAGTCTGCCCGGGGATGAGGGCTGGGACTACCTCGCGTTCGAGCAGGGGGGTCACCGACTGTTCATCGCCCACGGCACGCAGGTGCAGGTGGTGGATAGCGAGCGGCTGGCGCTCGTCGGCAGCATTGCCGATACCCCCGGCGTGCACGGCATCGCGCTGGCGCCGGATCTGGGCCGTGGATACATCAGCGCCGGGCGTGCCGGCAGCATCGTGGTCTTCGATCTCAAGACCCTCGCGCGGCTGAAGGAGATCAAGACCACCGGCGACAACCCGGACGCCATCCTCTACGAGCCCTCGAGCCACCGCCTGTTCTCCTTCAATGGGCGCGGCCGCAATGCGACCGCGATCGATGCGAGAACCGATGCAGTGATCGGCACAATCCCGCTCGATGCAAAACCGGAGTTCGCGGTCGCAGACGGCCGCGGCCACGTCTACGTGAACCTCGAGGACAAGAACACCCTGGCGGTGATCGATCCGCAGCAGCTGAAAGTGACTGCGCTGTGGCCGATCAGCGGCTGCGAGGAGCCCTCCGGGCTGGCGCTGGATGCCGCCGGGAAGCGGCTGTTTGCCGGGTGCGGCAACAAGGTCATGGCGGTGATGGACGCGACCACCGGCCGCACGCTCGGCACCGCGCCGATCGGCGCAGGAGTCGACGCCACGGCGTATGATCCCGGCACGCACCTGGCATTGGCCTCCTGCGGAGAAGGCGTGCTCACCGCCGTGAGGCTGAGCGCCTCCGGCGCCCCCGAGGTCGTGCAGTCGCTCGCCACGCAGCCCGGCGCCCGCACCCTGGCGCTCGATGAGCGCACCCACCGCATCTTCCTCGTGACCGCTGACTTCGGTCCGGCACCCCCGGCCACGCCCGAGCGCGCGCATCCGCGTCCGCCGATCCAGCCGGGGACTTTCCGGCTGCTGGTGCTGGAGGCGCAGGACAGCCCCGGCGCTCAGGCCGGCAAGAAGCCGTGACCGCACGCCCCTGGGCCACGATCATCGCCGGACTGCTCCTCGCGCTCACCCCGCCGGCGGCGCCTGCGGCGCCGGCGGCGGCGAGCGGGACGATCGCGTCCGCGGCGGGCACACAGCCGGATGCGCTCCTCTACGCCATCTTCAAGCAGCTGGTGGAGATCAACACCGCCGACTCGGTCGGCAACGTCACCACTGCCGCCGAGGCCATGGCGCAGCGCTTCCGTGAGGCGGGCTTCGCGGCCGCGGACGTCGTCGTGACCGGACCCGACGATCGCAAGAAGAACCTGGTGGTGCGGCTGCATGGCAGGGGGGAGCACCGGCCCGTGCTGTTGATGGGGCATCTCGATGTCGTGGAAGCGCGGCGCGAGGACTGGTCCACCGACCCGTTCAAGCTCATCGAGAAGGACGGCTACTTCTACGGGCGCGGTACGCTCGATATGAAAGGCCCCGACGCCATCATGGTGGCCACTCTGATCGAACTGAAGCGCGAAGGCTTCCAACCCGCGCGCGATGTGATTCTGGCACTCACTGCGGACGAGGAGGGCGGCTGCTGCAACGGCGTGAGCTGGCTGCTCGGGAATCACCGCGAGCTCATCGATGCCCAGTTCGCCCTCAGTCAGGACGATTACTCGGTGATGCTGGAGCAGGGCAGGCCGATGTTCTTCAAGCTCGACGCGAGCGAGAAAGTGTACGCGGACTACCAACTGATGGTGACCAGCCGCGGCGGCCACAGCTCGGAGCCGGGCCCTGACAACGCTATCTACACCCTGACCCGCGGCCTGAACCGTCTGGCGGCCTACGAATTCCCGTTCGAGCTGAACAATGTCACGCGCGAGTACTTCCAGCGCATGGCCGGCCTCGTAGGCAGCCAGCGCGCTGCCGACATGCGCGCCGTTGTGCGCAGCCCTCCCGATCCGCGCGCGCTCGCCCGCCTGTCGGCGGATGTGGTCGAGCACCCGGTGATGCGCACCACCTGTGTGGCCACACGCCTCGAGGCGGGGCACGCCAACAACGCCCTGCCGCAGCGCGCGCAGGCGGTGGTCAATTGCCGCATCCTGCCCGGTCATTCGCCGCGCGAGATCCAGCAGGCGCTGGCCTCGGTGCTGGCCGATGCGGCGATCACCGTACGCTACATCTCCAGCGGCGGGCAGGTGCTCGAGCAGGCCCCGGAGCAGCGCGGATTCGCGCCGCCGCCCTTGCTGCCCGAAGTCATAGCTCCCCTCGAGCAGCTGGTCGCTGAGATGTGGCCCAACCTGCAGGTGATCCCCTACATGTCGGCGGGGGCCTCAGATGCGGTGTACACGAGCGCTGCCGGGATCCCTACCTACACCTTCGCCGGACTCGCCGTGGACGCGGACGATGACCGCGAGCACGGCCGCGATGAGCGGCTCGGTGTGGAGTCCTTCTATCGGGGGAGAGAATTCTTCTACCGCTTCCTCAAATCGCTTACGGTGCACTGAGCCATGACGATCACACGTGCCCTGGTAACTTCCGCCGCCGCGCTCTGCGGCGCGCTCTCCCTGCAGGCGAGCGGCATCGCGAGCCCCGCCGCCGCCCCCGTCACCTCGGCCGCGGATGAAGCTGCCAACGTCCTCGCCTACGACATCTTCGGGCAGTTGATCGAGATCAACACCACCGAATCGGTCGGCAACGTCACCACGGCGGCCGAGGCCGCGGCGAAGCGCTTCCGCGACGCGGGCTTTCCGGCCGCCGACGTGGTGGTCGCGGGACCCAACGATCGCAAGAAGAATTTAGTCGTGCGTCTGCACGGCACCGGCAAGCGCAAACCGGTGCTGCTCATCGGGCATCTCGACGTGGTGGAGGCGCGGCGCGAGGACTGGAGCAGCGATCCCTTCAGGCTCGTCGAGAAGGACGGCTACTTTTACGGCCGCGGCAGCTCCGACATGAAGGACGGCGATGCCATCATGGCCGCGGCGCTGCTGCGCATGAAGCAGGAAGGATACCGCCCGAGCCGCGACATCATTCTCGCGCTCACCGCGGACGAGGAGGGCGGCTGCTGCAACGGTCCGAAGTGGCTGCTCGAGAATCGCCGCGATCTCATCGACGCCGAGTTCGTCCTGAATCACGACGGCAACTCCGTCATGTCCGAGCACGGCGTACCGCAGGTGTTCGAGCTCGGCGCCACCGAGAAGGTCTACGCCGACTACCAGCTGAGCGTCAGCAACCGCGGCGGTCACAGCTCACTGCCGCGGCCGGACAACGCTATCGACCAGCTCGCCGAGGGCCTGCTGCGGATCGGCAGGCATCAGTTTCCGTTCGAGATGAACAATGTCACGCGCGCCTACTTCGAGCGCATGGCCGCTTTCAGCCGCGGCGACACCACGGCGGACATGCATGCCGTGGCGAAGACTCCGCCCGATCCGCAGGCCATGGAGCGGCTGTCGCGTAATGCCTATTACGCTGCGGTCATGCGCACCACCTGCGTCGCCACGCGCATCGCTGGCGGGCATGCGAACAACGCCCTGCCGCAGCGCGCGCAGGCGGTGGTGAACTGCCGGATCCTTCCCGGCCACTCGCAGGAAGAAATCCGCGCGGAGCTGATCAGGCTGCTCGATGACCCCCAGATCACCGTGCGCTACATCGCCGACAACGGCGTAGTGTCGGATACCGCCTCGGACCGGCGCGGCTTCCCGCCCCCGCCCCTCGTTCCCGAGGTCGGCAAGCCGCTCGAGGCCGCGGTGGCGGCTACCTGGCCCGGGCTCAAGGTCATACCGGTGATGATCGCCGGCGCTTCCGATGCGATTCACTTCAGCGCTGCCGGCATGCCCACCTACGGGGTCTCCGGCATCGCCATCGACCGGGACGACATTCGCATGCACGGCCGCGATGAGCGGGTCGGCGTGGCCTCCTTCTACACCGGGAACCAGTTCTTTTATCGCTACCTGAAGTCGATTACCGCGCACTGAGCGCCTTGCCCGGGAGAATTGCGATGACCCAATACTCCGCGGCGACTCTCGCTGCTGCGCTGCTGGCCGCGCTCGCCTGCGGCACGCTTCCCCGCGCTGCCGAGTCCGCCGCCAGGGACTCGGCCGGCACGGGCGAGAAGTCGGCGAATGCGCTGGCGTACGACATCTTCAAGGAGCTGATCGAGATCAATACCACCGATTCGGTCGGCAACGTCACGACCGCGGCGCAGGCCGTGGCGAAGCGTTTCCTTGATGCGGGCTTCCCACGCGAGGATGTCGTGGTGCTCGGGCCCGAGGAGCGCAAGAAGAACCTCGTGGTGCGGCTGCACGGCCGCGGCGCGAAGAAAGCGGTGCTGCTCATCGGGCACCTCGATGTGGTGGAGGCGCGGCGCGAGGACTGGAGCAGCGATCCCTTCAAGCTCATCGAGAAGGACGGCTTCTTCTACGGGCGCGGCACGCTCGACATGAAGAGCGGTGACGCCATCATGACCACGGCACTGTTGCGCATGAGGCGCGAAGGTTACCGCCCGAGCCGCGACATCATTCTCGCGCTCACGGCGGACGAGGAAAGCGGCTGCTGCAATGGTGTGGAGTGGCTGCTGAAGAACCAGCGCGAGCTGATCGATGCCGAGTTCGTGCTCAATCACGATGGCCGCGAAGGCTATTCGATAATGGCCGAGCACGGCGTGCCGCAGGAGTTCGACCTCAGCGCCGCCGAGAAGACCTACGCCGACTACCAGTTGACCGCCAGCAACCGCGGCGGCCACAGCTCCCTGCCCCGCCCCGACAACGCGATCTACGCGCTCGCCGCAGCGCTGCTGAGGATCGGCAGGTCTCCATTCCCGTTCGAGCTCAACGACATCACGCGCGCCTATTTCGAGCGCATGGCCACGATCCGCACCGGTGAGACCGCGGCCGACCTGCGCGCCATCACCCGCACCCCGGCGGATGCAGGCGCTATCGAGCGGTTGTCGCGCGAGCCGGCCTACGCATCGATGATGCGCACCACCTGCGTCGCGACCCGCCTCGAGGGCGGACACGCGAACAATGCGCTCCCGCAGCGCGCCCAGGCGGTGGTGAACTGTCGCATCCTTCCCGGGCACTCGAAGGAAGAGGTGCGCCAGGAGCTGATCCGGATCGCGGAGGATCCGGGAATCACGGTGCGCTACGTCGCCGATGATGGGCAGATTTCCGAGCGCGCCCCCGCAGATCCCGGCGTCCCGCCCTCGCCGCTGCTGCCACAGGTGCTCGAGCCGCTCGAGCGCTCCGTGAACGCCACGTGGGGAAATCTCACGGTCGTGCCCTTCATGAACACGAGCGCCACGGACGGGGTTTTTACCCGGGCCGCGGGCATTCCCACCTATGGCGTCGCGGGCATCGCCATCGAGCGTGATGACGTGCGCGCCCACGGCCGCGACGAGCGCGTGGGCGTCGACTCCTTCTACAAGGGCAACGAGTTCTTCTACCGCTACCTGCGGGCGGTCACCAGCGCGAGGTGAGCAGCGCGACTTCAGCGCGCGCCCGGGGCCTCACGACATGCGCCGGGAGATGGCGATCACCGCGATGAACACGATCGCGATGTTTAGGATCCACCACGCCAGCTGCTGATGCTCGCGCCGTGCGGCCGGTGCGCCGACCGGTGCAGGCGTTGCAAGCGGGGGAACACTGCCGCTGAGGAGTTCGCGGATGCCATCGTGCGCGATCATGACCTCGAGCTTGCGCTCCGCCGCGGCAGCGGGGCTGGCCAGTGGCACGAACCACGAGCCATCCACGCGTCGCATGGCAGGGGCACGCTTGCCGTCGATCGAGACGCCGAGATCGGTCACGTCGAGCGCCGCGGGTGTGGCCGGCGTCGCTGGCGCGGCCACACGGCGCACGCGCAGCACGACCCCGCCGGGGGCCGTGGCGGCCTCCAGGGTGAGCTGCGCCGAGTGCGCCACCGGCCGCAGCTGCGCAGCGTCGTCCGTCGCGTGCGCCGGCAGCACGCACACGAGCGCACTCGCCAACAGCCACGCCGCAAGCTTGCTCACGCTGCGCATGTTAGCAGCTCAAGGAGTTCGCACTTCCTGAAGGCCGAGGAACTCCTCGAGCCGATCGAGTCCGCGGCGGAAGCCGCGCCGCTCGCTCGCGCTCATGCGGGCGAGGAGCGCGCGCTCACGGCGCAGCGCGAGTGGCACGAGCTGCGCGTACATGCGCCGCCCGCTGCGCGTCAGGCGCAGGTGCCGCTCGCGCCGGTCACGGGTGCTCGCCACGCGCTCGATCAGGCGGCGCCTGATGAGATGTGCGATCGCGCGGGAGACGCGCGTCTTGTGCATGCGCGTACTGTCGGCCACGTGCTGCGCGGTGCAACCGTGGTCCTGGCCCACGGTCGCCATGACGCGCCACTCGGGGATCTCGAGCGCAAAGCGCCCGCGGTAGATCGCCGACAGATGCTGGCTCACCTCGGCGGCCAGGCGATTGAGGCGGAAGGGGACGAAGCTCGCCAGGCGCAGCGCAGCCCCGTATCGCACGGTCACGGTGTCTCCTGTGACAGTTGCGCGTGCAACCGTTTGCCCACATTATAGTCCAGGGACGTGCGGCGCACCCCCTCAGGCGCTGCGCTGCGAATACGGAGTTGGGCAAATGCGTGCGAAAGGCGCGGAGCGCGCCGCGCCGTTGAGCGCGCCGCGCTATCACAGCGGCTTCGGCAATCACTTCGCCACTGAGGCGCTGCCCGGCGCGCTGCCGTTGGGGCGCAATTCGCCGCAGCGGCCGGCTTACGGGCTGTACGCTGAGCAGTTCTCCGGCAGCGCCTTCAGCGCGCCGCGCCATGCCAACCGGCGCAGCTGGCTCTACCGCATCCGTCCGGCGGCGCTGCATGGGAGCTTTCAGCGCATCGACGCCGGCCGTCTCACGAGCCGCTTCGACGCCCTCGCGCCCTCGCCCAACCGGCTGCGCTGGAGCCCACTGCCGCTGCCGCGTGAGCCGACGGACTTCGTCGCGGGGCTCGCCACGCTCGGCGGCAATGGCTCGCCGGACGCACACAGCGGCTGCGGCATTCACTGGTACGTCGCGAATCGCTCCATGCGCGAGCGCTTCTTCTACAACGCCGACGGGGAGCTGCTGATCGTTCCGCAGCGCGGCGGCCTGCGGCTTGCCACCGAGCTCGGAAGTATCGAGGTGCGGCCGCTGCAGATCGCGGTGATCCCGCGCGGCCTGCGCTTTCGCGTGGAGCTCCTGGAGCGCGCCGCGCGCGGCTATGTGTGCGAGAACTTCGGTGCGCCGTTCAAGCTGCCCGATCTCGGGCCGATCGGCTCCAACGGACTTGCCAATCCGCGCGACTTCGAGACACCGGTGGCCTGGTACGAGGACCGGGAAGGGGATTTCGAGCTGGTGGCGAAGCTCGGCGGCGAGCTGTGGTCGGCGCGCATCGGCCACTCGCCGCTCGATGTGGTCGCCTGGCACGGCAACTACGCGCCCTACCGCTACGATCTGCGGCGCTTCAACGCCATCGGCTCGATCAGCTACGATCATCCGGATCCGTCCATCTTTCTCGTGCTGCACTCGATCAGCGATACCCCCGGTGTCGATAGCATCGACTTCGTGATCTTCCCGCCGCGCTGGCTGGCGATGCAGGACACGTTCCGGCCGCCCTGGTTTCACCGCAACGTCGCCAGCGAGTTCATGGGCCTGATCGAGGGCGTCTACGATGCCAAGGCGGCGGGGTTCGCACCCGGCGGCGCCTCGCTCCACAACTGCATGAGCGGCCACGGACCAGATGCCGCGACCTACGAGAAGGCGAGGCGCGCCGACACCACGAAGCCGGTGCACATCACCGACACCATGGCCTTCATGTTCGAGACGCGCACGCTCATCCGCCCGACGCGCTTCGCGCTCGAGTCACCGCTCCTGCAGGGCGACTATGGCGAGGTGTGGAGCGGGCTGCGTAAGCACTTCGTCCCGCCCGTCGGCGCGGCGGCGCCCGCGGGGGCCGCGGCTGCGCGCGCAGGTGCGACGCGCCGGGAGACGGCTCGTGGCCGGGCGGCGGGCGCCCGGCGGCAGGGCCGGCGGTGAGCGCGCTCAACGCCACGCACGATCCGTCACTCAGGAGCTGGGTCACGTCCGCCAACGCAGCGGGTGGCGATTTTCCGCTGCAGAACCTGCCGTTCGCTGCTTTCCGGCGGGCCGGTAGCGCCGAGAGCTTCCGCGGCGGAGTGGCCATCGGCGATGCCGTGCTCGACCTGGGGGCGCTGCACGCGCTCGCTCTGTTCGAGGGTCTCGCGGCGCAGGCGCTTGCCGCCTGCGCGCAGCCCACCCTGAACGCCTTCATGGCGCTCGGCGCGCAAGCCCACGGGGCGCTGCGCGCGGCGCTCTCACAGGCGCTGCGCGTGGATGCCCCGCTTGCTGCGCGGTTGCGTGCGCTGCTCGTGCCCCAGGCGGCCGCCGAGTATCGCGTGGCGGCGGAGGTGGGGGATTTCACCGACTTCTACTCCTCGATCCATCATGCCACCGCAGTCGGGCGCCTGTTCCGTCCGGACAGCCCGCTGCTGCCCAACTACAAGTGGGTGCCAATCGCCTACCACGGCCGCGCCTCCTCGGTGCGCGTCTCGGGGCAGGAGTTTCCTCGCCCGCGCGGGCAGGTGCTGCCGCCGGGTGCGGCGCAGCCGGTGCTCAGCGCCACGCAGCGCCTCGACTACGAGCTGGAAGTGGGCGTGTTCGTCGGTCGGGGTAATGCGCTCGGGGAGGCCGTGCCGCTGGCGCAGGCGGAGCGGCACGTGTTCGGGCTGTGCCTGCTGAATGACTGGTCGGCGCGCGATGTGCAGTCCTGGGAGTACCAGCCGCTCGGTCCGTTCCTGTCCAAGAACTTCGCCACGACGGTGTCGCCGTGGGTCGTGACGCTCGAGGCGCTGGCGCCGTTCCGCGCTCCCTGGACGCGACCCACAGGCGAGCCGCAGCCGCTCGCGTACCTCGATGACGCGGAGGTGCGCGCCGGCGGCGCCATCGACATCCAGCTGGAGGCGTGGCTCGAAACAGCACGCATGCGCGCGGCCGGCGTACCAGCGCAGCGCCTCTCCCACGCGACATTCCGCGAGGCGTGGTGGACGGTGGCGCAGATGTTCACGCACCACACGGTGAACGGCTGCAATCTCAACCCCGGAGATCTCATCGGCAGCGGCACGCAATCGGGCGCGCTGCCGCAACAGGGCGGCTCGCTGCTCGAGCTCACCGCCGGCGGCAGGCAGCCGCTCAGGCTCGCCGGCGGGGAGATGCGCACCTTCCTCGAGGATGGCGACCGCGTGGTGTTGCGTGGCTGGTGCGAGCGGGAAGGGCACGTGCGCATCGGCTTCGGTGAGGCCGCGGGAACGGTGTCGCGGGAATCCTCAGTGTCGCCGACCGGGAGCGCTTAGCCGCGGTGCGCCGGGCGGGCGCCTGTTACGATTCGCGCGGTGACGAGAACGTACCGGTACTACGACCTCATCCTCGGCGCTTACGTGTGCGTTCTGCTGTGCGCCAACCTCATCGGCCCGGCGAAGGTCTCCACCCTGCACCTGCCGCTCTTCGGCTCGGTCACGTTCATGGCCGGGGTGCTGTTCTTTCCGATTTCCTACCTGTTCGGCGACATACTGACGGAAGTGTACGGCTATGCCCGCGACCGGCGCGTGGTGTGGAGTGGTTTCGCGGCGCTGGTGTTCGCCGCGCTCATGTCGGCGGTGATCGTGCACCTGCCACCGGCGGATTTCTGGCGCGGCAAACAGGCGGCGGTCGAGGAAATCTTCGGCAATACTCCGCGCATCATCTTCGCGTCCATCGTCGCCTTCTGGTGCGGCTCATTCGTCAACAGCTACGTCCTGGCGAAGATGAAGATCTGGACATCCGGGCGCTGGTTGTGGAGCCGCATCATCGGCTCGACGCTGTGCGGGGAGCTGGTCGACTCGGGGCTCTTCTATACCATTGCCTTCGCGGGGCTGTGGCCGGCGCACCAGCTCCTCATCGTGACGATGACGCAGTATGTGCTGAAGTCGCTCTGGGAAGTGATCGCGACGCCGCTCACCTACCGGGTGGTGGCTTTCCTCAAGCGCGCCGAGCGGGAGGATTACTACGATCGCGACACCAACTTCACCCCGTTCTCGCTGCGTGCCTGAGCGCGCGGCGGGGCGGGGTGCGGAGCGCATCCGTTCCCGACGGGGAGGAAGGGCGGTAGCGCGGTGCGCCGCGCTCCCGCCCTCGGCTCGGGCAGATTACTTGCCGATCTGCTTGCTGACCTGGTTCTCCTGCTGGTTGAGCGCTTTCTGTTCGGCCTTGGTGATGTGGCCGTGGTTGGTGCTCGCCATGGTGCGCTCTTCCTGCCGGATGGCATGATCCTCGGCATGCAGCTTGGCCGCCTGCGCGCGCGTGATCTCGCCTTCCTTGCGCTCCTGGCGGATGCGCTGGTTCTGGTTCGCGAGGCGGTTGTTCACCTGCTCGCGGCGCGGATGGTCCTTCTGCCACTGCGTGTCTGCCATGGCGTTGCCGGCCAGGGCGCCCAGTGAGAGTGTCACCGCAGTGACGGTGAGAAATCTACGAACAGACTGCAACATGGACATCTCCTCCTCAAACGCTGTTTTTGAGCGGTCGCTATTGAGCCGGAACCCCCGGCTTCTGGACGTTAACAACGTCGCAGGTTCGGAACCGCTGACGTTTGTGACGGAAGGTTGACTCTCTGCGCGATGTGACATAGGTCACATTTCGCGGGGAGTCCGAGCTGGTGGCAGGAGAGCAGGAAACGGAATGCAAAGGATAGGACGGGGCGCGGATGATCCGCGCACTATGACAATGAATGCATCTGCCGGCATGTTCAGACACTGCCTGCTCGCCGTCCTGACGGCATGCAGCGCGACGGCGGCTGCGCAGCAGTCGCGCCAGGACGCGTGGTGGACAGGACCGATGCTCGCGCCCAGCGCCGCGACGCTCCCGCAGGGGCATGTGCTGATCGAGCCCTATCTCTACGACGTGATCGCGGACGGGCGCCTCGACGCGAGTGGCGTGCACCATGCCGCGCCCGCCGAGCACGATCTCGGCTCTCTCGCGTACATGCTCTATGGGCTCACCGATCGCGTGACGGCGGGAATGATTCCGCGCTTCGGCTACAACGCGCCGGCGGACGCACCCCGCAGCTCCGCTCCGGGCGTGGGCGACGTGACGCTGCAGGCTGGGTATGGGCTGACGCAGTTCCAGGACGGGCGCGGCGTGCCGGCGAGCCAGGTAGTGCTGCAGGAGACCGTGCCGACGGGACGCTACGAGCGTCTCGGGCGCGCCAGTGACGGGCTCGGCGCCGGCGCCTATACGACGGCGCTCGCACTGTACTTGCAGGATTACTTCTGGATGCCCAACGGGCGCATCCTGCGCGCGCGCCTCGACCTCACCTACGCGTTCTCCTCGAGCGTCGCGCTGCACGATGCGAGTGTGTACGGCACCCAGCGGGGATTTCGCGGTCGCGCGCACCCCGGGGAAACGTTCACAGCGGATGTGGCCGCGGAATACAGCGTCACGCGCAACTGGGTGCTCGCGCTCGATGTCGTGTATCAGCGCAACGCCAGCACGCACGTGAGCGGGAGCATCCTGCCGCCAGCGCCCGGCGCGGGGGCGCTCCTCGACCTGCAGAGCGACTCGGGCGCCTCGTATTCGATCGGCTTCGCCCCGGCAATCGAATACAACTGGAGCAGCCGGGTCGGAGCGCTGCTCGGGGTGAGAATCATCGAGATCGGGCGCAATACTTCCGCAAACGTAACGCCTGCCCTGGCGCTGAACATGGTGTTCTGAAGCACCTCCCGGGAACGCTGCGTGCGGGGGCCGCTGAATCGGACCTCAACGCGGCGGGAGCGGCTGAGTCGCTGATCGGCCTCGACAAAAGGCCTTTAAAACAGCCGTCTTGCCCCCATCCGATGAGAGCGCTGTCAACGCATGAGCGAATGAGCGCGTTTTATGTCTGCCAGCTTGAACAGTGATGCTTGGCGGGCGTCTAATGATCGGGTCGGGAAAGCCTCCGAGGTCCCCGAGGCCTCCCGGCCGGGTAAACGGGTGATGAAGCCGTGAATACAGTTACAGCGCGTGTGATGCGAGCCACCGCGGTCCTGCTGCTCGGTGTGGCGGTGTCCGCAGCGCCGGTTTTGACTTATGCCGGTCACGGGGTCAGCGGCGGTGGCGGCGGGGGCCACTCCGGAGGTGGCGGGGGCGGAGGCGGGCACGCCGCAGGAGGACACTTCGGCGGGGGCGGCCACTCCGGCGGAGGCGGGCACCTCGGCGGCGGTGGATATTTCGGAGGCAGCCACTTCAGTGGCGGCCATGCGTTCGCGACACCCCACTATTCGGGCCCCTACGGTCGCTTCAGCGCCTCCCATACCTATGCCGCGGCTCACTCCTTCGCCGGCGGGGCGGTCGGGCATGCCGCCGTGCACGGGGCGACTCGTTTCGCGCGCCAGAGCGGGGGCTACGGGAACGGGGCGTGGGGCGGGGGCGGGCACGGAGGCGGCTGGTACGGCGGCCGCTACTGGAACGGCGGCTACTGGCACGGTGCGTACTGGCCCCACGTCTGGTTCAACCCCGGTTGGGCATGGTTCCTGCCGATCCTGCCGTTCGGTTACGCCACGTACTGGTGGGGAGGCCTGCCTTACTACTACTGGAACGACCTCTATTACACGTGGAGCCCCGCCCGTAACGGCTACGTGGTGACGGACCCGCCGCCGGTCGCCACCGACGGCAGCGCTGACAGCTCTGACGATGCCGGCGGCGCAGCGGCGCAGTACGCTCAGGCCCAGGAGGGTCAGCCGGCGGGGGATGTGTACCTGTATCCGCGCAACGGCCAGAGCGATGCGCAGACGCAGAACGATCGCTACGAGTGCCACAGCTGGGCCGTGAACCAGACCGGGTTTGATCCGACACGATCGATGCAGAAGGGTGGAAACCCGGCGGACTATCGCCGTGCGATGATCGCCTGCCTGGATGCGCGCGGCTACAGCGCGCGTTGATCAGCCCCGTGAGTTGAGGCGGCGGCCAGGGTTCCCGGTCGCGTGCGCAGCGTACACTGCCCGCATGATGAAGGCGGCGCAGACGGTTTTCCTCTTCGACGTTGACAACACGCTGCTCGACAACGATGGCGTGCAGAACGATCTGAGCGAACACCTGGAGCACGAAGTCGGTCTCGTCAGCCGCAACCGCTACTGGGAGATTTTCGAGGAGCTGCGAGCGCAGCTCGGGTATGCGGACTATCTCGGTGCCCTGCAGCGCTATCGCCTCGAGCACCTGGATGATCCGCAGCTGCTGCGGATCTCCTTCTTTCTGCTGGACTATCCGTTCGCGAGCCGGCTGTATCCGGGCGCACTGGCGGCGCTGGCGCGCTGCCGGCGTTTCGGGCCGACGGTGATTCTTTCCGATGGCGACGTGGTCTTTCAGCCGCGCAAGGTACAGCGCGCCGGACTGTGGGACGCAGTGCAGGGCAGGGTGCTCATCTACCTGCACAAGGAACGCATGCTCGCGGACGTCGAGCGGCGCTACCCCGCCGCGCGCTACGTCATGATCGATGACAAGCTGCGCATCCTCACGGCCATGAAGAAAGCCTGGGGCGAGCGGCTGACGACCATCTTCGCGCGCCAGGGCCATTACGCGCTCGATCCGCGCGAGCTCGCTGCCTGGCCTCCGGCGGACGTGACGCTCGACCGCATCGGCGAGCTTGCCGACTGCAACCTCGAAATGCTGTCTGGCGCGGGTCTTGGTCAGCGGTTACGCTAGGCCGCTCCCACGGGCGGGAGCGCCCGGGGATCGGATGCAGATGGAGCAGGGCATGTCCCCGGACCGTCCGTGGCTGGAGAGTCTTCGCGAGAGCAGTACGGCGCTGCAGGGCGTGCTCGGGGCGCTGCTGGAAGCAGAGCGGCATTTCGCACCGCCGGCCTCACCGCTTGAACGGCTGCAGCAGATCACGACCAGTCCCGAATGGGCCTGGCTGCAGCCCCTGTACCGGCTGATCGCGGATATCGATCACGCGCTCGCGTATGCGCAGGACCTGCCGGCGAGCGAGAGCGCGGCGATCGGAGCGCACGCGCGCGAATTGCTGAGTGGCGGCGGGGCGCCCACCGAGCAGGCATTCCTCGAGCACTACCGTGCACTGCTGCAGACCGATCCGGCCGTAGCGATGGCGCATGCCGCGGCGCTACGGGCGCTGCAGGCGTTGCCGGCGGAAGCGGCCACACAGGCCGAGCGGCTGCATGCGCGTCATCAGTGGAACGAGCGGCGGCGGTTCCTGCGCATGGGCCAAAGCGGGCGCGGTGCTTCCTAGGGCAGCTGCGAGCCGCGCAGGCGGATCTGCAACTCGTGCCGGTTGTAGTCGATGATCAGCACGTCGAAGGAGCCGAGCAGGTCCATGCCGAGCGTCAGCGTCGGCTCATCGGTGAGCTTCCAGTGCTGGAACAGGTACATGTCGCCGAAGATGACGCGCACGCCGTGCACGGTGAGATGGCCACCGAAATCGATATCCGGCGCCGGGATGGTGTCGCCGCTCTGAACATCGAGCGTAACGCCGATGATCTCCTCGTGCGCGGCGTTGCGCGGCGGATGACGCATGAGCGCATCGCGCAGCGCCAGGTTGCCGATCGTGCCCTGCGCGCCGGTGTCGACGATCGCCTTGGCGCGCACGTTACCGACGTGCACCTCAGCCACCAGCAATCCGCCCTTGATCAGCCGCAGCGGCACGACGGTGAAGTCGCGCCGTGCGCGCTCCCCGTGCGAGCGTGAGATCTCCAGCCGATCGCGCGTGAAGTCGGCGTAGATGCGTTTGTTTTGCAGCCCCTCGATGCCGAGCACACCCTGGGCGCCGCCGAAGACGTCGGCGAGCACGGGCAGCTCGCTCGGTCCGATGAGCAGGTCCCCCACCTCGAGCCGCTCAACGTGGATGGTGGGAACCATGGCGGAGCCGGTGAATCCGGTGACCCGGGTGCCTCCGCCCTCGGCGGGAGGGATGCCCAGAGTTTGCGCGGTGCGCGCGGTGATCGCAGAGCGGTTGGCGCCGGTGTCGAGCACCAGCCGATAAGGGCCCTTGCCATCGATGAGCACCGGCGCCCAGATCCGGCCGATACGATCGCGCCGCGTCGGAGCGACGAATCTCGGCTCCGTCGTTTGCACGATCACTTCGCTGAGCTCTTCGGTGGGGAGCGGCGTTGCGGACCCCGCCAGGGGCGGCGCGGGATTCGACACCGGCGTCGCTGCGTTCGGCAAAGCCGTGGCGGCATCCGCGCTGGCGGAACCCGGCACGCTCGTCAGCGCTGGATTCGTCTCGGCCGGCAGCGGGCCCGGCAGGGCGGTCACGAGCATGAAGACGCACATCAGCACTGTGACGTGGCGAGGCACGCCGGAGAGTAGAGCACGCAGGTACCGCTGCCTCCAGTGACTTCGTCGCATATTTTCCGCCGCCGGTCCCACCCCGGGTGCTTCCCGGGTTGCCGGCGGAGCATGCAGGGGCGCTGCGCGGGCAGGTGGTCCTTTAAACCGTTGTTTCGAAATGAGGTTTAGGGGATGTGACCGTCGCATCGAATCCGTCCGACTCTGTACACTCACCCCCCGGATGTACTCCCCGGAGCCCATGGCATGAATCGAGCCGTACCTGCGAGCGAGGCGCCAGAGCGAGCCGCGGCCGCGGCCCCCGCCTCGCTCACGCACCTGCAGCGGCTCGAGGCGGAGAGCATTCACATCCTGCGCGAGGTCGTCGCCGAATGCGAGCGACCCGTGATGCTCTATTCGGTCGGCAAGGACAGCGCCGTGATGCTGCACCTGGCGGTGAAGGCCTTCTACCCGGCGCTGCCGCCCTTCCCGTTGCTGCATGTGGATACCACCTGGAAATTCCGCGCCATGTACGAGTTCCGTGACACCACGGCCCGCAGGCTCGGCATGCAGCTGCTGGTGCATGTGAACGAGGAGGGACTGCGCCTGGGGATCGGCCCCTTTACGCACGGCTCACAGATGCATACCGATGTCATGAAGACACAGGCGCTCAGGCAGGCGCTCGACAAGTACGGCTTCGACGCCGCCTTCGGCGGGGCGCGGCGCGACGAGGAGCAGAGTCGTGCCAAGGAGCGCGTGTTCTCGCTGCGCTCCGTGCAGCATCGCTGGGACCCGAGGCAGCAGCGTCCGGAGCTGTGGGCGCTCTACAACGCGCGCAAGCGCCCCGGGGAGAGCCTGCGGGTCTTCCCACTGTCGAACTGGACCGAGCTGGACGTGTGGCAGTACATCTGGCTCGAGCAGATCCCGATCGTGCCGTTGTACTTCGCCGCGCCGCGGCCGGTGGTGGAACGCGACGGCACACTCATCATGGTCGACGATGCGCGCCTGCCGCTGCGGCCCGGGGAGACGCCCATGCTGAAGACGGTGCGCTTCCGCACCCTCGGCTGCTATCCGCTCACCGGCGCCATCGAGAGTAACGCCGATACGGTCCCGGCGATTCTGCAGGAGATGCTGCTGGCGCGAACCTCCGAGCGTCAGGGGCGGGTCATCGATCATGACGCGGCCGCCTCGATGGAGAAAAAGAAGCAGGAGGGTTATTTCTGATGGGCACCCCGCCTGAGCTGGTGGCCGCCGATACCGGCGCGGCGCTGCGCGCCCAGGAGCCCAGGAGCCTGCTGCGCTTCATCACCTGCGGTGCGGTGGATGACGGCAAGTCGACGCTCATCGGGCGGCTGCTGTACGAATCCAGGATGATCTACGACGATCAGCTCACGCAGCTCGCCGCGGACTCGAAGCGACTCGGCACGCGCGGCGGGGAGCTCGACTTTGCGCTGCTGGTCGATGGGCTCGCCGCCGAACGCGAGCAGGGCATCACCATCGACGTGGCTTACCGCTTCTTCTCCACGCGGCGACGCAAGTTCATCGTCGCCGACACGCCCGGGCACGAGCAGTACACGCGCAACATGGTGACCGGGGCTTCCACCGCGGAGCTGGCGGTCATTCTCATCGATGCGCGCAAGGGCGTGCTCACCCAGACGCGCCGCCACAGCTTCCTCGTGCAGCTGCTCGGCATCGCGCGCGTGGTGCTTGCGGTGAACAAGATGGACCTGGTCGGCTACTCGCGCGCCCGCTTCGAGGCGATCGTGGCGGATTATCGCGATTTCGCCGCGCGCATCAATCTGAGCGACATCACGCCCATTCCGGTCTGTGCGGTGCACGGCGACAACATCATCCAGCCTGGCGCCGCGATGCCCTGGTACTCGGGGCCGACACTGCTCGAGCAACTGGAGAGCGTCGAGATCGATGCCGGCATCGGCGCGCGTGCCTTTCGCATGCCAGTGCAGTGGGTCAACCGGCCGAACGCGGAATTCCGCGGTTTCGCCGGCCAGATCGTGAGCGGCAGCGTGAAGCCGGGGGATCGCATCCGCGCGCTCCCTTCGGGCCGCGAGAGCCGGGTGGGGCGCATTGTCACGGCGGATGGTGATCTGCAGCGGGCCGTTGCCGGACAGTCGGTCACGCTGCTGTTCGATTCCGAGATCGACATCAGCCGTGGCGACCTCATCGCCGGGGGCGACTCGCCGCCGCAGGTGGCCGACCAGTTCGAGGCGACTGTCGTATGGCTGCACGATGAGCCGATGCTGCAGGGGCGCACCTATCTCATGAAGGCGGGCACGCGCACGGTCTCCGCCACCGTCACCCCGCTCAAGCACAAGATCAACGTCAACACCCTCGAGCACCTGCCCGCCGAGCGGCTGGAGCTGAATGATATCGGGGTGTGCGAGCTGGAGCTCGATCGGGCGATTCCCTTCGAGCCATACACCGAGAATCGCGCGCTCGGCGGTTTCATCCTCATCGACCGCCTCACCAACAACACCGTCGGCGCCGGACTCATCAACTTCGCGCTGCGCCGCTCGCAGAACGTGCATTGGCAGGTGCTGGACGTGGACAAGCAGCTGCGCGCGCGCCAGAAGGGGCAGAGGGCCTGCGTGCTGTGGCTCACGGGCCTCTCGGGCGCGGGCAAGTCCACCATCGCCAACCGCATCGAGAAGAAACTCGCCCTGGCCGGGCGCCATACCTACCTGCTCGACGGCGATAACGTCCGCCACGGCCTGAACAAGGATTTGGGATTCACCGCGCAGGACCGCGTGGAGAACATCCGCCGCGTCGCGGAGGTGTCGAGGCTCATGGTCGATGCCGGGCTGATCGTGCTGGTGTCGTTCATCTCCCCGTTTCGCTCCGAACGGCGCATGGCGCGGGCGCTGTTCGCTCCGGGAGAGTTCTTCGAAGTCTTCATCGACACGCCCCTCGCCGAGGCCGAGCGACGCGACACGAAGGGCCTCTACCGCAAGGCGCGGCGCGGTGAGCTGAAGAACTTCACTGGCATCGACTCCCCGTACGAGGCCCCGGAGAATCCCGAGATTCGCATCGATACCACCACTGTGGGTCCCGAGGAGGCCGCCGAGCGAGTCATCGCCCATCTCGCGGCGCTTAAGGTGACCGGCAGCACATGAGTGCCGCGGCGCTCGCACTACTCGAGCCTGTCGCCGACATCGCCCGCCGCGCGGCAGGGGAGATTCTCGCGCTGTACGCCGCGGGTGAGGCCGCTGCGACGGCCAAGGCCGACGCCTCACCGCTGACGGCGGCGGATCTGTGCGCGCACCGTCTGATCACGGGTGCTCTGGCGCAGCTCACTCCCGGCACGCCGGTACTCTCGGAGGAGTCGGCGGATACGCCGTTCGCCGAGCGCTGCGCGTGGCGGCGCTACTGGCTGGTGGACCCCCTCGACGGCACGCGCGAGTTCCTCTCGCGCAACGGGGAGTTCACCGTGAACATCGCGCTCATCGAGGAGCATGCGCCGGCGCTCGGCGTTGTGCACGTCCCGGTGACCGATGTCAGCTACCGGGGACTGCCGGGAGAGGGCGCCTGGCGGCAGCAGGCGCGGTCGCCCGCGCAGCCGATCCAGGCGGCACGGCGCAGTGCCGTGCCGCTGCGCGTGGTGGGCAGCCGCTCTCACCGCGGTGACTCGCTCAATGCGTTTCTCGCGCGGGTGGGTCCTCACGAGCTCCTCGGCGTGGGCAGCGCGCTCAAGTTCTGCCTGGTGGCGGAGGGCGCGGCGGATGTGTACCCCCGCCTCGGTCCCACCAGCGAGTGGGATACGGCCGCCGCGCAGGCGGTGCTGACGGCGGCGGGGGGGAGCGTGAGCCGCCTCGACGGCACGCCGTTGCAATACAACACGCGGGCGCAGCTGCTCAACCCGTCCTTCGTCGCCTATGGGCCGAAGGATCGTGACTGGCTGGAACTGCTGCGCTGATCGAAAGGAGCTCAAGTGGCTATCCGCACTGACATCCACGGGCACGTCGCCGAGATCGTGCTCGACTATCCGCCCGTGAACGCGCTCGACAGCAAGGCCTGGAACGAGCTGGCGAAGGTGATCGGCGCCGTCGGGTCGCGGCCTGAGGTGAGGTGCCTGCTGCTGCGCAGCGAAGGACGCGGCTTCTGCGCCGGCGTCGACATCCGCGAGATGCAGCAGCACCCTGAGCGCATCGTCGAGCTCAACCGCGCCAACTTCCTCACTTTCCGCGCGGTGCGCAGCTGCGAGGTACCGGTGGTTACCGCCGTGCACTCTTTCGTGATCGGCGCGGGGATCGGCATCTGCGGAGCGAGCGACGTCGTCATCGCCTCCGAGGATGCCTACTTCTCGCTCCCGGAAATCGACCGCGGCGCCCTGGGCGGCGCCTCGCATCTGTCGCGGCTGTTTCCGCTGCACAAGCTGCGCGCGGCGCTCTTCACCGGCGGGCGCATCACCGCCGCCGAGGCGCACCGGCTGGGGGCGGTCGAGCGGCTGGTGTCGCCCAAGAAACTGCTCAAGGAGGCGCGCGCGTTCGCCGGACTCATCGCTGCCAAGAGCCGCAGCGGCCTCATCCTGGCGAAGGAGGCGCTGAACGGCCTCGAGCCGCGCGAGGTCGACTGCGTGGATCAGCTCGGCCCCCAGGCGGCGGACAGGCGAATGTCACCATCATCGAAAGGCTCTGAAGGAGTGATGCCATGCGCGAAGCCGTGATTGTCTCCACCGCGCGTACGCCGATCGGCAAGGCGTTTCGCGGCGCGTTCAACGACACCGAGGCGCCGGTGCTCTCCGGTCACGCCGTGCGCGAGGCAGTGCGGCGCGGCCAGGTCGATGGCGCGGAGGTCGAGGATCTTATTCTCGGCTGCGCCACCCAGCAGGGGACGCAGGGCTACAACATCGCGCGCCTCAGCGTGGTGACGGGCGGCCTGCCCGAGAGCGTCGCCGGCATGAGCCTCGACCGCAAATGCGCTTCCGGGCTCATGGCGATCGCGACTGCTGCCAAACAGGTGGTCGAGGACGGCATGACGGTAGTGGTTGCGGGGGGCGTCGAGTCGATCAGTCTGACGCAGAACAAGCACTTGAACAGCTTTCGCGGCCTGTCGGAGGCGGTGCTGGCGCGCTCGCCGCACATGTACATGGCGATGATCGAGACCGCGGAGATCGTGGCCCGCCGCTATGGCATCACGCGCGAGGCACAGGACCAGTACGCGTTGCAGAGCCAGCAGCGCGTTGCCGCCGCCTGGCAAGCCGGGCGCTTCGACGCCGAGATCGTCCCCCTCCCCAGCCGCAAGATCGTCACCGACAAGACCAGTGGTGAGACGCGCACCGAGGCTGTGCTGCTGAAGCAGGACGAGGGCGTCCGGGCCGACACCACGCTCGCGGGGCTGGCGAAGCTCGAGCCGGTGTGGGCCGGTGGCAAGGTCGTGGAAAAGGGCGAGTTCATCACTGCGGGCAACGCCTCACAGCTCTCCGATGGCGCATCCGCGGCGGTGCTGATGGAGGGCAGGCTCGCCGAGCAGCGCGGTCTGGAGCCGCTCGGCGCTTACCGGGGCATGGCCGTGGCGGGCTGCGCGCCGGATGAGATGGGCATCGGCCCGGTGTTCGCGGTGCCGAAGCTGCTGGCGCGCCAGGGGCTGAAGGTGGACGACATCGGCCTGTGGGAGCTCAACGAAGCGTTTGCGGTGCAGGCCCTGTACTGCCGCGATCGGCTCGGCATCGACAACCAAAAGTTCAACGTCGATGGCGGTGCGATCGCAGTCGGCCACCCCTACGGGATGAGTGGGGCGCGCCTCGTCGGTCATGCCCTCATCGAGGGCCGACGGCGCGGGGTACGCTGGGTGGTCGTCACGATGTGCGTCGCGGGCGGCATGGGCGCGGCGGGCCTGTTCGAAGTGTACTGACCGCGGCGCGGGCTCGCTCAGAACTTGAAGGTCGACAGCAGCAGGCTCGTCTCGGTTTGCGATATGCCCTCGATGAGACGGATGCGCGCGAGCACCCGATCGAAGCCCTCCAGGCTGTCCGCGCGCAGTTCCGCGACAATGTCCCAGCGACCGTTGGTGCTGTAGAGCGCCGCCACCGCCGGCTCCCCCCGCAGCACCCTGATCACCGCATCGACCTTGTTGCCCTCGACTGCGACCGTCATGAAGGCGCGCACGCGCTGCTCCTCGACGTCGGGCTTCAGACGCACGGTGTAGCCGACGATCGTGCCGCTGGCCGCAAGGCGCGTCATGCGGTTCTGCACCGTCCCGCGCGCCACGCCGAGCGCCTTTGCGAGCGAGGCCACCGAGGCGCGGGCGTCATTGCGCAGCAGGGCGATCAGCTGCCGGTCCGTGTCATCCACGTGCGTGCGGTCTCTTGGGTCATATATCGATCAAAACGCCAGTTCTGGCTGTCATAGTGTGAGACATGGTGCGTATTCTGAGCAAGTTTCTGGCTTTATTTTGGTCGAGGCTCAGCTGAGGATGGCTTCCCCGCGGCGCACACGGCGCCTGGCGGGCACCCATCGGAGAGCGAGGCCATGGTCGATTTCATCGGTACCGAGCGCATCCGGGAACTCGTCGCCGCGCGCGGCGCGGCGCGCTTCATCGAGGAGCTGGCGGCGGAGATCGAGAGTGATTTCCTGCGCTGGAATGCGTTCGATAAGTCACCGCGCCATGCGACGCACTCTGCGGCGGGCGTGATCGAGCTGATGCCTGCCTCGGACGGGCGGCTGTACGCATTCAAGTACGTGAACGGCCACCCGAGAAACACCACGGTGGGGCTGCTCACGGTGACGGCGTTCGGCGTGCTCGCGGATGTTCCGACCGGCTATCCGCTGCTGTTGTCGGAGCTTACGCTGACTACGGCGCTGCGCACGGCCGCGACCTCCGCGCTCGCCGCGCGCCGCATGGCGCGCCCACGCAGCCGTGTCATGGCGCTGATCGGCAACGGCGCGCAGAGCGAGTTCCAGGCCATCGCCTTCCATCATCTCCTCGGCATCCGCGAGCTGCGCCTGTACGACACCGACGCTGCGGCAACCGACAAGCTCGAGCGCAATCTCGCGCATCTGCGCCTGCCCGGCCTGAGTGTCGTGCGCTGCGCGAGCACCGCGGCGGCGGCCTCGGGCGCGGACATCATCACCACTGCCACCGCCGACAAGCGCAACGCCACTATCCTGACCCCGGAACTGATCATGCCGGGGATGCATCTGAATGCGGTGGGCGGCGACTGTCCCGGCAAGACCGAGCTGCACCCGGACATCCTGCGCCGGCCCGACGCCCGGGTGGTGGTGGAGTTCGAGCCGCAGTCGCGCATCGAGGGCGAGATTCAGCAAATGGGCGCGGGATTTGCGGTGACTGAACTGGCGGCGGTGCTCGCCGGAGGGGCGCGGGCGCGCCTGAGCGACCGTGATGTGACCATCTTCGATTCGGTCGGATTTGCGCTCGAGGACTTCTCGGCCCTGCGCTACCTGCTGCGCATCCACCGCGCAGAGCGCGGTGCGCACCCGCAGATCGATCTGCTCCCCGATCTGGAAGATCCCAAGGACCTCTTTGCACTGCTCACGCCGCGGGCCCGCCCGGCCACGGCCCGCGCCGGAGTGGCGGCATGAGTCGCGGGCGTGCCGCAACCCTGATCGGCGCGCCGACCGATGTGGGCGCGGCGGATCGCGGCGCCTCGATGGGTCCCGAAGCACTGCGCGTGGCGGGACTCGCGGCGGCTTTGCGCAGCCGCGAGCTGGACGTGGCGGATCTCGGCAACCTGAGCGGGCCCGGCAACCCCTGGCAGCCGCCGCAGCACGGCTACCGGCATCTGCCGGAGGTGCTGCGCTGGAACGAGCTGGTGCACGAGAGTGTGTACGCGCAGCTGCAGCAGGAGCGGCTGCCGATACTCCTCGGGGGCGATCATTGCCTCAGCATCGGTTCCATCAGCGCGGTGGCCCGCCATTGCCGCGAGCAGGGGCGCAAGCTGCGGGTGCTCTGGCTCGATGCCCATGCGGATTTCAACACCAGCGCACTGTCTCCGAGCGGCAACGCGCACGGCATGCCGGTGGCTTGCCTCTGCGGCTTCGGGCCGCGCGAGCTGACGGAGATCGGCGGCTTATCGCCTGCCATCGATCCCTCCTGGGTGCGCCAGATCGGCGTCCGCAGCGTGGATGACGGGGAGCGGCGCTTCGTCCACGAGCAGGGACTGGACGTCTTCGACATGCGCTACGTCGATGAGATGGGCATGCGTCAGACCATTGAGCAGGCCCTGGCCGGCGTGGACGCCGATACCCACCTGCACGTGAGCTTCGATGTGGACTTCCTCGATCCGGAGATCGCGCCGGGGGTCGGCACCCAGGTGCCGGGGGGACCCACGTACCGCGAGGCGCAGCTGTGCATGGAGATGATCGCGGACACCCGCCGCCTGGCGTCCCTGGACGTCGCGGAGCTGAACCCGGCGTTCGACGTACGCAACAAGACCGCGGTGCTGGCGGTGGACCTCATCGAATCGCTGTTCGGGAAGAGCACCCTCGTGCGCCACCCCGTGTGGCGCCGGCCGGCGCACCCCTCCGGCGCTGGAAAGCGCAGCGCGCGCGCCACCGTGCCCTGACTCAGCGCTCCTTGCTGCGGCGTGTCCCGCGGCGTGCGTTGCAATTGACCGGTGCCGGCAGCATCATGCCGCGGCTCAGGCGCACGCGGGCGCCGCCGCCGTATGGCTGTCGCAGTATGCGCGGATCTAACAACAAGCAGCCCTCCGCAGCGGGGGCGGAAGGTGAGAAGGCCATGGCTGATAGCGTCTACAAGATCATCGAGCTGGTCGGCACGAGCACCGAGTCGTGGGAGAAGGCCGCCGCGGTGGCGTTAAACCAGGCGGCCAAGAGCCTCCGGGACCTGCGGATCGCCGAAGTGGTGCAGCTCGACATGCAGGTGCAGAACGGCAAGGTCAAGGCGTATCGTGCCAAGCTGAAGGTGTCTTTCAAGTTCGAGGGCCAGAAGTAGCAGGTCTTGCGACCTGCCGTGCCGGTTATGCGATTTCAGCGCGCGGCGCTGCCCTGCGCGGCGCGCTGCAGCGCCGCGCGTGCCAGGAGGCGGGTGGAGTCGAGTGTCGGGAGCGCCGAGTTGTCGTCGTTCATGATCAGCGGAATCTCAGTGCAACCGAGCACCACGGCATCGCATCCCTCATTCTTCATGCGCTCGATGAGCCGTTGAAAATAGGCGATCGATTCCGGCGTAAAGATACCGGCGATCAGCTCCTCGAAAATGATGCGATTCACTTCCGCGCGCTCTGCGGGACTGGGGCGCAGGTACTGCAGTCCGCGCGCCGCGAGCTTCTCCGGATACACTTCGCTGTCGACCAGGTAGCGTGTACCGGTCAGGCCGAGGCGATGGAAGCCGCGCTCGGCAGCCTGCGCGGCCACCACCTCGGCGATGTGCAGCCACGGAAGGGGTGAGCGCCTGAGCACCCAGGGAAGCGCCCGATGAATGGTGTTGTCCGGGCAGATCAGGAAGTCGGCGCCGGCGCGGGCGAGCTTATGCGCCGAGGCCAGCATCAGCTCCGCAACCCCCGGCCAGTCGTCGCTCTCGAAGCAGCGCATGTACGCGGCGAGCGAGTGCGTATGCATCGTCACCTCGGGGTGTGCGAGTCCGCCGAGGAATTGCCCTCCCTCGAGGCACACCGTGCGGTAGCAGAGCGCTGCGCCTTCGGCGGAACAAGCGACGATACCGATATGCCGCGGCATGGGCCGATTCTACATCGCTGCGTGGGGAGGAGAGGGCCGCGCTGTAGGGCGCCTTACGCTAGAGTCCGCGGCTCATGACAACTGCCTACAGCCACCCGCGGGGCCGGGAGTCCTGGACGCTGCGCCGCGAGGACAAGGCCCGCAGGCTCGCAACGATCGCCGCGCACGTCGAGGGCAAGCACGTGCGGCCGGCGGCTATCGTGCAGGTGCTGCAGGCGCTGTTGCGTCCGGGCGATCGCGTAGCGCTCGAAGGCGACAATCAGAAGCAGGCCGACTTTCTGTCGCGCTCGCTCGTGCAGGTCGATCCGGCGCAGGTGCATGACCTGAACCTGCTGATTGCGAGCATCAGCCGTCCCGAGCACCTGACGCTGTTCGAGCGCGGCATCGCGCGCCGCGCGGATTTCTGCTTCGCGGGACCGCAGAGCCAACGTGTGGCGCAGCTGCTCGCAGAGGGCAAGCTCGAGATCGGCTCGATCAGCACCTACGTGGAGCTCTACGCACGCATGCTCGTGGACCTGCCGCCACGGCTGGCACTGGTGTGCGCCGAACAGGCCGACCCGGCCGGAAATCTCTACACCGGCGCCAACACCGAGGACACGCCCACGCTGGTCGAGGCGACCGCGTTCCGGCACGGCATCGTGCTGGCGCAGGTGAACGAGGTGGTGGCCGAGCTGCCGCGGGTCGACATTCCAGGCTCCTGGGTCGACCTGGTCGTCACCGCCGATACGCCCTGCGCACTCGAGCCGCTGTTCACGCGCGATCCGCGCCATATCAGCGAGCAGCAGGTGCTCATGGGAATGATGGTGATCCGCGGAATCTACGAACGCCACGGCGTCACCACGCTGAATCATGGCATCGGCTACGGCACCGCGGCGATCGAGCTGCTGCTGCCGACGTACGCGGAGTCGCTCGGCCTGAAGCACCGCATCTGCCGCCACTGGACGCTGAACCCGCATCCCACGCTGATCCCCGCCATCGAGAGCGATTGGGTCGAGAGCGTGCATTGCTTCGGCAGTGAAGTGGGGATGGAGGAGTACATCCGCGCGCGACCCGACGTGTTCTTCGTCGGCGGTGATGGGAGCCTG
The DNA here is from genome assembly GCA_035937715.1 of Steroidobacteraceae bacterium. Classification (GTDB taxonomy): domain Bacteria; phylum Pseudomonadota; class Gammaproteobacteria; order Steroidobacterales; family Steroidobacteraceae; genus 13-2-20CM-66-19. The sequence goes on from DASZHQ010000209.1 coordinate 26,925, forward strand.
CGCTCCAACCGCGTCCTCTGTCAGCTCGCCGGACAGTACGCCGTGGATCTGTTCATCGGCTCGACGTTGCAGATGGACGCCGACGCCAACTCCTCCACCGTCACCCTCGGGCGGCTCGCCGGTTTCGGCGGCGCCCCGAACCTGGGTCACGACCCGAAGGGGCGCCGTCACAGCAGCCCCGCCTGGCTCAGTCTGATCACCGCCGCGGCGCCGGTCGTGCGCGGCCGCAAGCTGGTGGTGCAGCTGGTGGAGACTTTCAGCACCAGTGGCGTCCCGGCGCTGGTCGACTCGCTCGATGCGGTGGAGGTCGGCACACGCAGCGGCATGCCCGTCGCCCCGGTGATGATCTACGGGGACGATGTAAGCCACGTAGTGACCGAGCGCGGAATTGCCTACCTGTACCGGGCTCAGGGCCAGGAGGAGCGTCGGGCGGCGCTGGCGGCCGTCGCCGGCGCCACGCCTATCGGGCAGCGCGCCGATCCGCAGCTGACCGCGCAGCTGCGGGCGCGCGACATCGTCGCGTATCCGCAGGACCTTGGCGTGGCGCCCGCTGCCGCGCAGCGCTCCCTCCTCGCCGCCCGCAGCATCGATGAGCTGGTCAGCTGGTCAGGGGGCCTGTACCGGCCGCCGCAGCGCTTTCGCAGCCGCTAGCTCACCGACGATGCCGCGGCGGAAGGAGAGCACACAGGCCACGAAGATGGCGCCGATGATGGCGCTCACCCACCCGCCGACGAGGTCGGACAGGTATTCCTGCAGCGTGACGACCACGGCAGCGCCGACCAGCGGGCCGGAAAAGGTCCCGGTGCCACCGAGCAACGTCATCAGGATCACCTCCCCGGAGGTGGACTGCTGCACGTCCGAGAGCGTTGCGAAGCCGAGCACCAGCGCCTTCAGCGATCCGGCGAGCCCCGCCAGAGCTGCCGACAGCACGAACGCGAGCAGCTTGTAGCGATTGATCTCGTAGCCGAGCGACAGGGCGCGCGGCTCGTTTTCGCGTATCGCCCTCAGCACCTGGCCGAAGGGCGAGTGCACCACGCGGCGGATGAACACGAACACCGCCACGAAAGCCCCGAGCACGACGTAGTACATCACCGTGTCAGAGCGCAGCGGCAGGCCGAGGAGGCTCCCGCGCGGTACACCCTGCAACCCATTCTCCCCGCCGGTGAAGGGTGCCTCGAGGCACACGAAATACACGAGCTGCGCGAGCGCGAGCGTGATCATCGCGAAGTAGATGCCCTGGCGGCGGATGGCGAGCGCGCCGACGCCCAGACCGAGGAGGGCGGCGAGGGCGACACCGGCCAGGATCGCTGCAGCCGCTCCCCAGGCATGCGCGGTGAGTAGCCAGGAGGTCGCGTACGCCGCCGTACCGAAAAACGCCGCATGGCCGAAGGAGAGCATGCGGCCGAAGCCGAGCAGCAGGTTGTAGGCGCAGGCGAACATGCCGAAGCACAGCAGTTTCATCACGAAGACTGGATAGATGCCGAGCCAGGGCACGCACAGCGCCAGGAGGCCCGCCAGGATGTAGCTGATCGCTGCCGCGCGCACTCTGCGCCTATTCCTTCCCGAACAGTCCCGCCGGCCGCAGGATCAGTACCAGCGCCATGATGACGAACACGACGATGTTGGAAGCTTCCGGGTAGATGACTTTGGTGAACCCTTCGACGATACCGAGAGTGAGGCCGCTGACGATGGCGCCGAGGATCGATCCCATGCCGCCGATCACCACCACCGCAAACACGACGATGACGAGCGAGGTGCCCATGTGAGAATTCACCAGCACTACCGGGGAGGCGAGCACCCCGGCGAGCGCGGCGAGCGCCACGCCGCCACCGTAGGTCCCGGCGACCAGCAACGGCACGTTGACACCGAAGGCCTGCAGGAGTGGGGCGTTCTCGGTAGCCGCGCGCAGCGTCGCCCCCAGGCGCGTGCGCTCGATGACGAACCAGGTGCTGAAGCACACCAGGAGCGAGGCGAGGATCACCCAGGCGCGATATAGGGGCAGGTACATGAAGTGCAGATTGACCGCTCCCGCCAGCGCTTCGGGCACCGGATAGGACTGGCCGCTGGCCCCGAAGACCTGGTGGAGCGACCCCTCCACGATCAGCGCCAGGCCGAAGGTCAGGAGCAGCCCGTAGAGCGGATCGAGACCGTACAGATGACGCAGCAGAAGCCGCTCGACCCCGATACCGAGCAACCCGACGAGAAGCGGCGCCAACAGCAGCGCGATCCAATAGTTGATCCCGAACCACTGCAACCCGAGAAGGGCGGCGAAAGCACCGAGGGTATAAAAGGCGCCGTGGGCGAAATTGACTACGCCCATGAGGCCGAAGATGACGGCGAGCCCGAGGCTGAGCATGGCGTAGAAGGAGCCGTTCACCAGGCCGAGCGTCAGCTGCCCGAGTATCACGGCGACGGGAATGCCGAAGATCGTGGTCATTTGAGGCCTGTCACGGCTGGTCGCGTCACCTCAGCGGCAGCTTGCGGCCCGCGGCGGCGCGCGCCCGGGCACTCGCCCACGACTACTTCGGCGCCAGCGGGCACAGGCCGGTGATCGGGCCGAAGGCCTCCTCGCCGCTCATCTTCTTCACCACCTTGTAGTAGTCCCACGGATAGCGGGACTCCTGCGGCGTCTTGACCTGCATCACGTACATCTCGTGAATCATGGAACCATCGGCGCGGATGTAGCCGCCCTTGGCGAACACGTCGTTGATCTTCGTTCGCTTCAGTTCCGCCATGACCTTGTCGGAATCCGTGCTCCCCACGGCTTTTACCGCCTTCAGCCAAGTCGTCGTGGCCGAATAGATGCCGGCCTGATCCATGGTCGGCTCCTTGTTCATCTTGGCGAAATAGCGCTTGGCGAACGCGCGCGTCTCCTCGTTCAGGTCCCAGTACCAGCCGGTGGTCAGGTAGAGGCCCTGGGCGGTTTTCAGACCAAGGCTGTGGATGTCGGTCAGGAAGGCGAGCAGCGCCGCAGGCTTCATGGTGCGCGTAATCCCGAATTCATTGGCGGCTTTCAGCGAATTGCTGAAATCGGTGCCGGCGTTCGCCAGCCCGAGCACCTGCGCCCCGGAGGCCTGCGCCTGCAGCAGGAAGGAGGAAAAGTCCGCCGCCCCGAGCGGCACTCGTACCGCGCCCAGGTTCTTGCCGCCGTGCGACTCGACGACCTTGGAGGCCGCGGTCTGCAGCTGAGCGCCGAAGGCGTAGTCCGCGGTCAGATAGAACCAGGTCTTGCCGCCGGCGTTGACGATGGCAGTCGCGGTGCCGTTGGCGAGCGCGGTCGTATCGTAGACGTAGTGGACGGTGTACGCGGTGCAGTCCTCGTTGGTCAGCGAGGCGCCGCCTGCTCCGATAACGAACAACGGGACCTTCTTGGCTGCCGCGACTTTCGCCATGGCGATATTGACACCGGTGTTGGATCCCCCGAACAGTACGCTCAGACCGTTCTGATCGACCCATTCGCGGAATTTCGATGCGCCGATGTCGGGCTTGTTCTGGTGATCGGCGGTCAGCGTGACAATCTTCCGGCCGAGGACCGTGCCGCCGAAGTCCGCGATGGCCATGTTGATGGCCTCGACACCGCCCGCACCGAGCACGTCGGCGTACACCCCGGACATGTCGTCGAGATCACCGATCACGACCTGATCGCCAGCCGCCGCGACCGGGCGTGAACCTGCCGCGACCGCGAGCGCCACAGCCATTGCGATCGCCAACATCCGCAGTTGCATAATCCTCTCCTTCCTGATGCGCTGAAAGTCAGACGCCAAGGTACTGGTGCAGCAAGGCCATTTTGTCCGATAGCTGCCGCGCGGCGAAGCCCTCCACGACCCGGCCGCCCTCCATAAGGTAGAGACGGTCGGCCAGCGGTGCGGCGAAGCGGAAGTTCTGTTCCGCCAGGACGATCGTGTACCCTCGTTTGCGCAGTCCCTGAATGGTTCGTGCGAGCGCCTGGGCGATGACCGGAGCGAGTCCCTCCGAGATCTCGTCGAGCAGCAGCAGGCGGGCGCCCGTGCGCAGAATCCGTGCCAGCGCCAGCATCTGCTGCTCACCCCCGGAGAGATGTGTTCCGCGGCTCGTGCGCCGCTCCTTCAGGTTGGGAAACATAACGTAGATCTCTTCGACTGACATTCCCCCCGGGGCGAGAAGCGGTGGCAGGAGCAGGTTCTCCTCAGTCGAAAGGCTCGAATAGATGCCGCGCTCCTCGGGGCAGTAGGCGACTCCCAGGCGCGCGATCGTGTGGGGTGGCAGGGTGATCGTCTCGCGGCCGTCGATCCGCACCGATCCGCAACGGTTGCCGACGAGGCCGAGGACGGCCTTCAGCGTCGTGGTGCGCCCGGCGCCGTTGCGGCCGAGCAGCGTCACGACCTCGCCGCGCGCGACGTCACATTCGACGCCGTGCAGGACGTGAGACTCGCCGTAGTAGGCGTGCAGCCCGCTCACCCGCAGCAGTTGGGCGGTCATCAATGCGCGGCCTGCAGCCCGGCTTCGGGAGCGCCCATGTAGGCCTCGATCACCAGGGGGTTGCGCGAGACCTCCGCGTAGGTGCCGCTGGCGATGATCTGGCCGCGCTGCAGGACCGTGATGGTATCGGCGATGCGTGCCACGACCTGCATGTTGTGCTCCACCATGAGCACGGTGCGTTTCGCCGCCGCCTGCCTGATGAGCGCCGTGACCCGGTCGACGTCCTCGTGACCCATGCCCTGGGTAGGCTCGTCCAGCAGCATCAGCTGCGGCTGCATCGCCAGGGTAGTGGCGATCTCGAGGGCGCGCTTACGGCCGTAAGGCAACCTGACCGCCACGACGCTGGCGAATGCCCCGAGGTCGACCAGGTCGAGCACCTCCATCGCCTGCGAGTTGAGAACCGCCAGCGTCGATTCGGACTTCCAGAAATGAAATGTCGTCGCCAGGGAGCGCTGCAAGGCGATGCGCACGTTCTCCAGCACCGTCAGGTGGGGGAACACCGCCGACAGCTGGAACGAGCGTACGATGCCGCGGCGTGCGACCTCGGCGGGCCTGTCGAGGGTGATGTCCTCGCCGCGGTATAGGATCTGGCCGCGGTCGGGAATCAGGAACTTGGTGAGCAGGTTGAAAAAGGTGGTCTTGCCGGCGCCGTTCGGACCGATCAGCGCATGAATCTGACCCCGACGCACCTGCAGGTCGACGTTGCTTACCGCAACGAAGCCCTGGAACTCCTTCGTGAGGCCGCGGGTTTCGATGATGAACTCGTCGGCTATGCTGTGCGGCGCGGCCGCCATCACGGTTGGGTCCCGAGTGCTCTGCGACCCGCAGTCTAATCCACCCGTGGATTGCGGGTGGCTGTCACGCAGCGGAGTACGTGACTTGACGCCCCGATGCGCCGCGCGTTCGATTTGACCGCAGCGCAACAAGGTGAGCCCCGATGAAGCCCCGCAAGAAAACCATGGCCGCGCTCCTGCAACCGCTGAGCCGGGTGAGCCCGCGTCCGTCGCTGCGTCATGCGCCGGCAGATGACCCCGCGCTCAACGCGATCTGGGACGTGGTGTGCGCGATTGGGCGCGGCAAAGTCTCCACGTACGGGGCGGTTGCCCGCGCCGCGGGATTACCGGGCCGGGCCCGGCAGGTCGGACGCGCGCTGCGCGTCGCGCCGCAAGCGCTGAACCTGCCGTGGCACCGCGTCGTTGGCGCGGGTGGCCACATCGTCTTTCCAAAGTCATCGCGCGAGCACCTGGAGCAGGCACGGCGTCTGCGTGCCGAAGGGGTGGTGGTGCAGGAGGGGCGGGTGAGGTCCTCCGCCATGACGCAGCTCGATGAGCTGTAGGGCCGCGCACAGAGCCGAGCGCCTGGTGCGGGCGATGCGCGGCTGGCTTCGGGAGCGCAGCTCCTTGTCACCTGCCGCTATAGCTCAGACCGATGATGTCGACGACCTGGCGCGCACCCTCCGCTTCGTGCGCGACTGTCGCCGCGGTTTCGCGTTGCAGATCGGTCGCTACCTGGCCGCTCAGATAGACGACCTGATCGAGGGTCTGCACGTAGATCTGGTTGGGCGGCCCGAGCTCCGGATGTTGATTCAACAGTGAGCGTACCTCGGCCGTGATCCGCGCATCGCCGGGACATCCCTGATATCCGCACTTGCGGTAGGCGCTGTAGGCAGCGCAGCCGCAGACGGCGCCCGTCAGGATGATGAAGAGGGCCAGGAAGTAGAGCCGCTCACCGGGTCGCATACGGCTTCGCGCGAAAATGCTGCCGGTAGCGGCCGGGTGCAACCCCGAGCACCCGCTGAAAGACGCTGCGCATCGCGCCCACGCTCCGGAACCCGCACTCAGCGGCGACTTTCTTCAGGCTGCGACGGGTTTCCTCGAGCCGCCGGCGGGCCATCTCGACACGCAGGCGCTCCACGAACTTGCCGGGTGTGACGTGCATCTCCCTACCGAACACGCGGGCGAAATTACGCGGACTCATGGCGACCCGCTCCGCGAGCGTCTGCACGCTCAAGTCTCGGTCGAGATTCTCGAGGACCCAGCCGTGGAGCTCGCGCAACGGTTGCCGCTCGCTCAGCTGCAGCGAAAGGGCGGCGCTGAACTGCGACTGCCCACCCGGGCGGCGCAAGTAGAGCACCAGCTGCCGCGCTACCTGCAGCGCCAGTCGCGAGCCGTGGTCCTCTTCAATGAGGGCCAGGGCCAGATCCATCCCGGCCGTGACGCCCGCGGAAGTGTAGGTACTTCCATCGCGGACGAATATCGGGTTCGGGTCGACCAGCACTCTCGGGTAGCGCCGCGCGAGATGTTCACACCAGTTCCAGTGTGTGGTCACCCGGCGGCCGTCCAACAGCCCGGCCCGCGCCAGTAGCAGCGCGCCGGTACACACCGAGCCGACGCGCCGGGCGCCGGCCGCGGCTCTGCGGATCCAGCGGACCGTCTGCGCACTGGTGCGATCGTGCTCGATGGCACTTCCGCCTGCCACCAACAGCGTGTCGATCTCGCTTCGCGCGTGTCGAAAGCTGCGGTGAGCCGACATCTGCAGGCCGCAGTTCGTGGTGAACGAGATCCCCCGCGAACAGGTCACGATCTCAACGCGATAGATGGGGGCAGACGGAGCGGAAGGAGCAGAATGCCTGGCCGCGAGGGCGGCCGCGGTCGTGAAGACCTGGAACGGCCCGACCACGTCCAGGATCTCCGCCCCGGGGGCGGCCACGATCACGACGCGGCGCGCAGGCGTCGGCCGCGCGGCGTGCGCGGAGGGCTTCCTCTGTCCGTTCGGCTGCGTCACTAACTCTTGAGTGTCTCCAGGAATTTCTCCGGAGCGGCATCGAAGGCCGCCTGGTGAGCCGGCATGCAGAAATAGTAGGTCTGTCCCCGGTATACTGATTTCGGAGCACTGTCGGGGTCAACGTCCATCTCGCACACCGGGCACAGCGGATGCTCCGCCGTCGAGATGCGCCGTGTGCGATACATCTGGTTCGAATCCGGGTCGGTCCAGCCGTGCCCCTGGTATTCCAGGTAGGCGGCAGTCTGCGCAGCGACCGGGCGACCGAAATAGCGGTCCACCACCCGCAGCGCAAGGTCGATCCCGCTCGAGAGGCCACCCGAGCTCGCGAGATTGCCCGTCTCGACGAATCGCGCGCCCCGCCTCACCTGGACATCCGGAAACTGCAGCGCCAGGTCCGTGTAGGAATTGTGATGCGTCGTGGCCGGCTTGCCGCTCAGCAATCCGGTCCTCGCCAGCACGAAGGCACCGGTGCACACCGACATGGTGACGTCCGTGCTGGGCGTTGCCCGGCGGATCCAGTCGAGCGCCGCCTCACCGGCGCCATTCTGGGCGGGAATGACGATGACCCGGGGCGCGGGAGCGGTCTGGAAGCTGAAGTCGGGGACGATTTTCATACCCCCGCTCGCGGTAACGGGCCGCAGGGTCTCTGCCACCGTGTAGAGTTGGAAGGCAGCGTCGCGGCGCCCCAGGATGCGCACGGTCTCGAACACCTCCCACGGCCCGCAGAAGTCGATGACCACGGCGCCGTCCGATATGAGGAACGCCACGGGAATGGAGCCCGTCGCCGGGGGCTGAAGCGGGGCGGGCTGGGACTTCACGGCCTCGGCGCCCGAGGCAGCGGCTGCAGCGGACGTAGCGGCGGTTGTGCTCTGCGCCAGACGGCTCGCCGCCGCAAGCGGAACGCCCGCAACGCCGAGTACCGCCGACCTTCGTAACAGCTCCCGTCTGTTCATCGCGTGCTCCTTAGGCGCGAGGCGCGCCTGCGGAGGCGATGCTGCGGACGTGTGTGTCTGGCCGCAATGCCAACGGTCGCTGAATTTCTGCCGTGAGCGTCCCGCGAGTGGGGCGGGCGGAGCACTGTTGGCGAAGGCGCCTGTTGCGGCGCGCGCGGCGATGGCGGCGCAGCCCGCGTACGCGTGCCGCCCCGCCATCGCGGCAGGCTCTATGGGATGTTTCCGATAATTCTCTTGGTCTCATCCACCGAGAAGGCGCGCAGCGTCTCGCTGCGTACGTTGCCGAGTGACCCGACCTTGAGGAGCGCAGCCGTCACCGCTTCGTCGCTCCCCTCCATGACGACCACCATGTCGTGGCGTCCAACGGTGTAATGGAAGCTCTTCACGGTTACGCCCAGCTTCTCAGCCATCGCTCGAAACGTGCCGTAGCGATCCGGCGAGTCCTTGACGTTCTTGATCCCCTGCTCAGTGAAATTCAACAGGCTTATGTATGTGGCCATAATCCGCCTCCTGTGTGCACTTTGCGCGAACTCGGGCGAGCTCGAGTCGCGGCGCCGCGATCATGCGCCCGCCTGCACCAGGACGGCAAAACGAGCACGGTCGAGCCACAGCCACCGCTCGACTGCGGCGCGCACGATGACGTGCGTCAGCGTCGCAGCGCCCGCGGCGCGCCCACAAAACGCACCGGGGTGGGAAGACTCAGTGGCGCTTGAAGAATTGCACGGCGCGCTCGTGCTTCTCGGCCGCCGCGCGCGTGGCGAAGGTACCGAGATTGCGGCGCCGCTTGGTGCGCGGGTCCACTTTGCGCGAATACAGGCGATATTGACCGTTTCTCAACTTACGGATCATGGATCGATATTAATCCGTGGCGGTGCGATTTGTGTCGGCACGCTCGCGGATCGTTTGTCAGAAGAGTCCTAGCTACGACCCGCAGCGTGCGCGAATACGCCCCTGTGGCGGCATGATCGCGCCCGCGCACGCTGATGCAAGTGCCCAAGACCGCAGTGTAGGAGCGCTCTGACGCATGAGCGTGCAGCCGTCTCATTGAGATCACGTGCCGGTCGACCGATGCTGGTGGAACTGAAGGACCGTGCCATCAACCACGGCAGGAGCGAATCATGGTGGTAATGAGAAGTGTCATCGCAATGCTTGCCGCGTGCATGTGGCTGGGGCTTGCGGCATGTGCCACGCCCCGAAGCAGCCTCTCGACTTCCGCTGACAGGCTCGAGCACGATGCGAACGCACTGGCGCGCGATGCGCGCGATGCGGACTATCCGACGGGCTATGTTCACGATGCCCACGTGCTGGCCGATGACGCCCGCGCGTTTCGTCACACGGTCGAGGACCGCACTGCCAGCCGTACGGATGCCAAAGTGGCGTTCGAGCGGCTTTCACGCAGTTACCATGCGGTGCGTGACGAGGTGGAGCGCTCAGACAGTCGCACCGCACGGGCCGACTTCAAGCCGGTAACGGACGCCTATCTGGACATCGAGCGCGAGATGGGGGGCTATCCCGAGCATCACGCTCGCGTGGACTGAGGGCTGCCGAAGACCAAAGCCGGGGTGCTTGCCGGTCGGTAGGGCCGGTAAGCGCTTCAGTGCGTGGCTGGCGACGCGCAACGCTCTGCGCTGTCAGGGCGATGAGGCGAGCTCGAGCTCGCGCAGACGAGGTCCGGCCATATGGCCGATGCGCATGGAAGCCTCGTACAGCGCAGCCCCGAACAGCAGCAATGCAACTGCGAGAGCGATGAAGGCCCTGATATGACGCGCCTCGAAAGTCCTGATCGAGCGTGCGTAGGCGATGAACGCCAGCACTGCGGCAACCACCACCGTGGCATCAATGCTGGCTCGCTGCCAGTAGCTGCCGCCGAGGTGCAGCCACATCCCGAACTCATCGAAGGTCAGCGCCATGGCGATGCCGTAGGCAAAGGCGGCGCGCCGTGCAGAATCCCCGCTCGGCGCTCGAAACAGCAGGTAGGCGCCCACCGCCGCGAGCAGAAAGATGCCGTAGTTGAGGTGATGAACGTGCGTGTCGCGCAGAAACAGGTACAGGTTCGGTATACGGTGCGCCATGATCAGGAATACCAGGGCGCGCGCGAGGATGAACGTCAGCAAAAAGGCAAAGAGAGCCCGCCGCGCCAGCTCGTGCGCGGTCGGTCTTCGACTCCCGACGCTGCCTGCCCCCGGATGCGTCGACATGATGTATCCCTGACCCGCCCTACGGCATGGTACTCGCAGGACTAATCCGGGGGGATATAAGATCCGCGGCGCCCTCTCTTGGAAGCAGAGCTTTGCGGTAATGGACACGTCACTGCTGGCGGGTTGGGAGAATTTCTACGTCATCGTCGGTTCCTCGGCCGGCGGGCTGACCGGACTGACGTTCGTGGTGATTGCACTGATCAGCGACTCGGCGCGCGGTGTGCGGCCTACCGGCGTCGGCGCCTTTGTCACGCCGACGATCGCGCACTTCGGCGGCGTGCTGGCGTTGGCCGCATTCCTGAGCATGCCGCACCAGAGTGTCGCAAGCCTGAGTGCCGGGTTTGCGGTCGCAGGGATTGCGGGTGTGATCTACGGCGGCTTCATCGCAGCCAACATGCGCCGTGTGGGCAGCGCCTACGTGCCGGTGCTGGAGGATTGGATCTGGAACGTGATCCTGCCGACCCTCGTGTATGCCGGACTGCTCGTCGAGGCGGTGCTCATCTGGCACGAGCCGACGCCGGCACTGTACGCCGTTGCGGCGTTGTCGCTCATCATGTTGTTCATCGGCATCCGAAACGCCTGGGACATCGCCGTCTGGATGACCTTCTACAGACAGCGCGAACCTAACGACAGCGCCAACCGAGCTGACGCCGATCCACGCCCACCCGCCTGACTTCAGTGCGATGGACATCGGTATGAGTTCGGCGTCTAATCACCGCCCGGCGGCGGCCACAGCGCCCGTTGCCGCAACGCAAAACTCAAAGAGGGGATCACCATGAAGAACATTGGGGTGTGGTGTGCGCTCGGCTTACTCTCGCTGGGAAGCATCGCATGGTCGCAGGCGCAGCAGAGCAGCGCAGCGGCCGAGAAGGCCGTTGCTGCGCTCGAGAACCAGTGGCTGCAATCGCAAAAGACGAACAATCCCGACCTGCTGGCGCCTTTGCTGGCGGACAAATTCGTGGCTACCGGGACTGATGGCAAGGTCATGGACAAGGCCGCAACGCTGGCGGATGCCAAGACCCGCAAGTACACCAGCGCCGAATACGACAACGTGAAAGTAGTGGCTTTCGGCGACTCCGCCATCGCGACCGGCGGGTTCAAGGGCAAGGGCACCGAAGCCGGAGGAAAGCCCTTCGAGGAACACGACCGCTGGACCGATACCTGGGTAAAGATGCCCGACGGAAAGTGGCAGTGTGTCGCAACTCAGGCTTCACCGGTGAAGACGTGAAGTAAAGCATTCAAGTCAAGCGTTTTCGGCGGTTTGTGCCGCCGGCCTGGGGGCGTACCCGTACGCTGCCGGGACTTCGCGCTCCTGCAGAGGTGGAAATGACGAGCCCGGCGTCGCGTTCACTTCACAGAATCCTCGGGCTCGGCTTTGGGTTGGCACTGGCCTTCGGCACGACCGTCGGAGTCGGCATTCTGCGTCTGCCAGGAGTCGTGGCCGCAGCGCTCGGAGATCGCGCACTGATCATTGTGTTCTGGTGCCTCGGCGGTCTGTACGCACTGATGGGTGCCGTAGCCGTTGCCGAGCTCGCGGCGATGATCCCCGAGACCGGCGGGTTTCGCGTCTACGCACGGCGCGCCTTCGGCGACGGCGTCGGTTTCGTAGTCGGCTGGTGCGACTGGCTCACGAACGTCGCCTCGCTCGCCTACGTGGCGATCACGACGGTTACATTTCTCGGCATCCTGTGGCCGGCGGCGACCGCGAGCCCGCGCGTGCTCGCGGTCGCAGTGCTTGCGCTCTTCACCGGCATTCACTGGATGGGTCTGCGGCTCGGCAGCTCGCTGACGGCGATCATCAGCGTCAGCATCGCGCTAATGCTGATGGTGCTGGTCGTGTGCTGCTTTCTCGTGGCACCGGCGGCTGGCGTTACGGCGGCACCGCCCGCCCACACGGCCGCTTCTCTGCCGTGGATATCGATGGCGATGCTGTTCGCGGTCGTGCCCGCCTTGCGGGCCATACTTACCGCTTTCGATGGGTGGTACGCGCCCATCTATATGGCGGAGGAAAGCACGGAGCCGGCGCGCAACCTGCCGCGCGCTATCATCGGCGGCGCGCTCCTCATCGCATCACTGTATCTGCTGATCAATCTCGCGTTTCTGCGCGCTTTGCCGGTGCCGGCGCTTGCGGCCTCAGCTTTGCCGGCGGCCGACGCAGCCCGGGCAGTGTTTTCGAAAGGTGGCGCGACGCTGGTTACGGTCATCTCGCTCTTCACCCTGCTGAGCCTTCTCAACAACATCTTGCTGGAGACGCCACGCGTACTCTTTGCCATCGGTCGCGACGGATTGTTCACCGACAAGGCAGCGCTGGTCAGTGAGGGAGGCACGCCGCGCATCGCTCTTGCGCTCACCAGCGCCAGCGTGGCGCTGGTGATTCTCACGGGCACGTTCGAGCAGGTCATTGCACTGTATGCAGTGTTGTTCCTGTTCTCCTATGTGTCGGCCTTTCTCGCAGTGTTCGTGCTGCGCTATCGGGAGCCGACCTTGCCCCGCCCGTACAAGGCATTCGGTTACCCGTTTTCGACGGCGATCGTGCTTGCAGGCTCGCTGGCTTTTCTGGTAGCGGCCGTGGTCGAGGACCCGCGCTCCGGCCTGATTGCCGCCGCGTTCCTTGGCATGTGCGCTCCGGTCTACGCCTGGCTCGCGCGCGGGCGACGACTGCGCATGCAAGTCCCGGTTGCCCGAGCCGCCGCATCATGAGAACGTCACATGAGAAATTCTCGTTTGCTCGAGGGTACCCGGCATGACCCGGTGGCGCAGGGCGACCTGCAACGGCTTCGGCGTACTGATGCGTGTGCTGAAGACAGTCCTGGCTGGCGCGGCTGCAATGGCGGCCTGTGTGGTCGGGCCGAAATCGCTGGCGGCCGATGCCGCCGCCGCCCGGCCGCGGGCGACTGCGACGCCGATCGAGCACCTCATCGTTATCGTCGGGGAGAATCAATCCTTCGACGGGCTCTTCGCTACATACGTTCCGAGTGCCGGTCCGCCGGGTGCCGTGGGGCAGGTGCGCAACCTCCTGTCGCAAGGCATCATCGCGGCGAACGGTGACCCGGGTCCGCAGTTCGCGCGCGCCGCGCAGAATCGTGCGACGCCACAGAGCCGCTACGTGCTCGATCCGCCGCGTGCCGGACCGTACGCGTCGCTGCCGCGGCCGCGCCTGATCGGTGTATTGAACCAGCAATTCCAGGAGGTGGGCCAGGGAGTCGATGCTCGCTTTCCCGCCGACCTGCCGGATGGACCATTTCCGATTACGCGCTACGTCCCCTATCCGAAGGCGAACAGCGCACCGTCGCTGAAGAGCTCGACGGCGGCGCTCTCCGCATCTACGGGCGATCCGGTCCATCGGTTCTTCCAGATGTGGCAGCAGACTGGCGGAGACAACTCGAAGCTCGATCTGTACACCTGGGTGGCGGTCACCGCCGGCATGGGTGCGGATACCGCGGGAGTTACGGCCTCCGACACCGGGCAGGGCGGGGAGCTGATGGGCTTCGTCAACATGCAGCAGGGAGATGTCAGCTATCTGCGCGGCCTGGCCGACCGCTATGCCATCAGCGACAACTATCACCAGTCCGTGATGGGCGGCACGGGCCCCAATTTCTTCGCGATCGCAACAGGTGACCTGCCCGTCTTCAGGACCGGTGGCAAAGTCTCACCCCCACCGCCGAACCAGATCGAGAACCCGGATCCGGCCCCCGGAACGGAGAATTTCTATCGTCAGGACGGATATCAGGGCGGCTCCTACGTCGATTGCTCTGATGCATCACAGCCGGGCGTGGGGGCGATTCTCGCTGTACTGCAGAGGAAGGGCGTGCCCAGCCGCTGCGAGGCTGACACTTACTACCTGGTCAACAACCACGGTGCCGGTTATGACCTGGACGGCCACGTGCAGCCCCTGGGGCCCAACAATCACACCTACCCCCCGCAGACCGTGCCGACCATCGCCGAAGCGCTGGGCAACCACGGAGTGAGCTGGAAGTGGTACACCGGTGGCCGTGACGCCGCGGACGTGAGCTCAGAGATGCGCACGCTGCATCTGTCGCTCGATGCAGCGCGGCGTCGCCAGTACAACGACATCGGCGATCCGCTCGTCGCCTCCACCGCCGTCATGACTCAGCCGGCGCTCAGGTCAAGACTGGTCGGCCTGAGCACGTTTCATCGCGATCTGGCGCGCGGCCGTTTGCCCGCCGTGTCCTTCCTGGTGCCGAAGAATCTCGACAGCGGCCATCCCGGATACTCGGTGGTGGCGAGCTTCGAGGCCTTTGTGCGCTCGGTCGTCGTCGAGGTGCAGGCGCAGCGCAAGTTCTGGGCGCACACGGCTGTCATCGTGACGACCGACGAAGGGGGCGGCCACTTCGACAGCGGCTACATTCAGGTCCTGGATTTCTTCGGCGACGGTCCGAGGATCCCCTTGTTCGTGATTTCACCCTTTGCCAAGCGGGGATATGTCGATCATACGTACGCCGACCACGCGTCGATCCTGAAGTTCATCGAGCACAACTGGGGCCTGCAGCCGCTGTCGGGGCGCAGTCGCGACAACCTGCCGAATCCCGTGACCGATCCCGGCGATCCATACCGTCCGATCAACGGCCCGGCGCTCGGCGATCTGCGATCGTTGTTCACTTTCTGAGAGCCGAGTTGGGAGCGACAGGCCGCAGAGTCGTTTTTCTGTTCTTCGTCGTGCTGGCCGCTGCCTCACTCGGTGCAACCGGCGCGACCGAGCTGAGCCCTGAGGGCCGGCTCGGACGGCGCTTATTCTTCGATGAGACACTCTCAGCCTCGGGCAAACTGGCGTGCGCCAGCTGCCACGATCCGGCCAACGCCTATGCCGCACCGCGCACGGCTGGCGTGGTCATGCGCGGCGGAGCGCAGCTCGAGCAGCCGGGACTGCGTACCGTACCGTCACTGCGCTACCTGTCCGGCACGCCACGCTTCGCCCGGCACGTTTATCGCGACAGCGGCAGTGAGCGCGAGGATCTCGGCCCGGCAGGGGGATTCATGCTCGACGGCCGTGCGGACGATCTGAGCGAGCAGGCGCTTTTGCCGCTGCTCGATCCGGCCGAGATGGGGAGCTCGAGCATCGAGGAACTGGCGACCCGTCTGCGAAATGCGCGCTACGCGTGGGAATTTTCGCAGGTGTTCCCCCCGCCCGTGGATGCAAGGGCCCTGGTTGCACAGGCGGGTGCGGCACTGGAGCGCTTCGAGCAGGAAGATCCCAGCTTCCATCCCTATGACAGTCGCTTCGACCGTTCTCTGCAAGGGGCCGAGCACCTGTCGGCGCAGGAACTCGAGGGCCTGCGACTCTTCAGGGATCCCGAGAAGGGCAATTGTGCCGCCTGCCACACGGCGACCACGGGGCCGGGAGGGCGCGCGCCGGATTTCACGGATCGCAGCTACCACGCGCTGGGTGTACCGCGCAATCCGGCAATCCCCGCCAATCGCGATTCACGTTTCTTCGATCTGGGGCTGTGCGGTCCGCGACGTACGGATCTGCGTGGCGATCAGCAGTATTGCGGGTATTTCAAGACCCCCACGCTACGGAATGTCGCGCGGCGGCGGTTCTTCTTTCACAACGGCCGTTTCAGCAGCCTGCAGGAGGTGCTGCAGTTCTACGTCGCGCGCGATATCGATGCCCGGCGCTGGTACCCGAGCATCGGCGGCAAGCTGCGTAAGTTCGACGATCTCCCCCCGCACTATCACGGCAACGTCAATACCTCCGATGCTCCCCTCAATCGCAGGGCAGGAGAGTCACCCGCGCTCGATGAGCGGGAAATCGCCGCACTGATCGCGTTTCTTCGCACGCTCGACGACACCAGCTGAGCGCGCCGCTGCGTGTTTCGCAACAGCACCCTCGCGGGGCTCGTGCCCCGCGCCGTCGGCGCGATTGCGGCGCTGCGGACCGCTAAGCGCTGAGGTTTCGGAGCAAGGTGGAGTAGGCTAAGGTCAGTGACCGGAAGAAGCGGGGAAACTTTCATGAGCGGCTGGCAGCGCGCAACCTTCTCGTGTGTACTACTGCTCGCGGCCCGCTCGAATGTTGGCGCGGCAGAGAACGCGCCGGCAGGCTCGCGGCAAGCCTCAGCCGCTTCGCCGACCGCCCCGAAGAACGAGTCCGCACCGCCAGCGCCGGACATCAGGGAGGCACGGATTGCACTGGGATTCGATCCCTTGAGGCGATGTCCTGAGGTCCGGCCTGCGTCCGCCGAGGAGGCGACGGCGGCCGTGGTCGACTTTCTGGTGGGCCCGAGCGGAGTTCCTTCGCGGGCAACCATCGCAACGTCCTCGGGAGACCAGACTCTGGACACTGCGGCCGTGGGCTGTGTCCTGAAACTGCGGTTTCAGCCTGCGATTCGCGCCGGAGACGGCAACCCGGTGGATTCCTGGCAGCAGATAGCCTGGAAGTGGCCGCGTGCTCAGCGTCACGAACCTCCCGCGACAGCCCAGGCATCGGTCTCACAGGCGGCTCCGGACTCGGTGGCCGGCCCCCAGGGTCCTCGCGCCCGGGGGCAGAGCACTTCCGTAGCGGTGCACGTGTGCGCCGATGAAACGGGCAAGCTCGCGCAGGATCCGACCATCACTCGCTCCTCGGGTGACCCGAGACTGGATGAAGCGGCGATCAAGATCGCCAGGTCCGGGGCCGGGTACTACCGACCCGCAACCACCCTGGAAGCACAACCGGTGTCAGGCTGCGTGCGGCTGGAGATCAGTTTCGAAAAGAACTGAGCGAACTTGCCTAAACCGCCTGCGTCAAGTACGGAGGGAGGAAAGCCATGCCAAAGATGCGCGCGATGATCGTTCCGCAGGGCGGCGCGAAGCTGCGGCTGGAGGAGCGCGAGGTTCCCGAGCCGGCGCGTCACGAGGTACGTATCCGGGTTCAGGCATGTGGCGTGTGCCACAGCGATGCCCTAGTCGTGCAGGGGCACATGCCGGGACTTCAGTACCCTCGGGTCCCGGGTCACGAAGTGATTGGCACCTTGGACGCACTCGGCCCCGAAGTCGACGGCTGGCAAACCGGCACGCGCGTCGGAGTGGGCTGGTTCAGCGGCAACTGCGGGTATTGCGGGCAGTGTCGTCACGGCAACCTGTTCGCCTGCGAGAACGTCCAGGGCGCCACCGGCCTCAGCCGTGACGGCGGCTACGCGACGCACATGCTCGCCCACGTCAACGCCCTGGCACGGGTCCCTGCGGAGCTCGATCCGGTGCAGTCCGCACCGCTGCTGTGCGCGGGTATCACCACGTTCAATGCGCTGCGCCACTGCGGCGCCGGCTCCGGTGAGCTGGTCGCCATTCACGGCGTCGGGGGCCTCGGTCACCTCGGCATCCAGTTTGCCGCGCGCATGGGATTTCGCGTCGTGGCCGTAAATCGCGGCCGTGACAAGGAAAAGCTCGCACGCTCGCTCGGCGCGCACGAATACATCGACAGCTCCGAGGCAGATCCGGCTGCGGCGCTGCGCAACCTGGGCGGAGCCCGAGCGATCCTTGCGACGGTGACCGATGCCGCCGCCATGCAGGCGATCGTCGGCGGTCTCGGTACCAATGGGACCATGATGGTGATCGGAGCCGTGGGCGCCCTTACCGTCGACTCGCTCGAGCTGCTGCGCAAACGCGCGGCGGTAAAGGGATGGTATTCGGGGACAGGTGTGGACTCTGAAGATACCTTGCTGTTCAGCCACAGGAACAAGGTGAGTTCGCTGAACGAAGTCTACCCGCTCGAACAAGCCCAGAGCGCCTACGAGCGCATGATGAGCGGCAAGGCACGCTTCCGGGTAGTGCTCAAAGTCGAATAGTCGCAGCGGCTTTCCGCGGAGGGCCAACCATGGCAGTGAATGAAGCAGCGCTAAAGGCTCCGGCCGGGGGCCGCACGCGCGAGCCTCTGGCCAGGAACCGGTTCGACAGCATCCTCGGGACGATCGGGCGCACGCCGGTGGTTCGAATCCGAAAGCTCGCGCCCGCGCACGTGGCGCTGTACGTCAAGATAGAAGCGTTCAATCCCATGGGGTCGGTGAAGGATCGCCTTGCGCTCGGCGTCATCGAAGATGCCGAGCGCAGCGGACGACTCCAGCCGGGGCAGACGGTCATCGAGGCGACCAGCGGGAATACCGGTATCGGGCTGGCCATGGTTTGCGCCGAGAAGGGATATCCGCTCGTCGTGACGATGGCCGAGAACTTCAGCGTGGAACGCCGCAAGCTGATGCGCTTCCTCGGCGCGAAGGTGGTGCTGACGCCGGCAGCGCTCAAAGGCAGCGGCATGCTTGCGAAGGCGACGGAGCTTGCCGCTGCGCACGGCTGGTTCCTGTGCCGCCAGTTCGAGAACGAGGCGAACGCCGAGATGCATGCGCGCACGACTGCGCCGGAGATTCTCGCCGCGTTCGAGGGCGAACGCCTGGATTACTTCGTTACCGGCTTCGGTACCGGCGGCACGCTGAAGGGCGTGGCGCGTGTGTTGCGGGAGTGTCGTCCGGAAACCAGGGTGATCGTGTGCGAGCCGGATAACTCCCCGGTACTCGGCAGCGGAATCCCGCAGCCCCGCAATTCCGACGGATCCCCGGCCGGCAGCCATCCGAGCTTTCGTCCGCATCTGATGCAGGGTTGGAGTCCGGACTTCATCCCAAAGCTCACCGAGGATGCCGTCGCGCTCAGGCTGATCGACCGGGTCGTGCCGGTAAGTGGTGCGCGCGCGCTGGAACTGTCACGCGAGCTAGCCCGAAAAGAGGGAATCTTCGTGGGCATTTCCGGCGGAGCCACCTTCACCGGCGCGTTGCAGGTGTGCGCTGAGGCTGCGCCGGGCGCGACCGTGCTGTGCATGTTGCCGGACACCGGGGAGCGCTATCTGAGCACTCCGCTCTTCGGTGACATTCCGGCCGACATGACCGAGGAGGAGCTGGCCATCGCGCGATCGACGCCGAACTATCGTTTCGACGTCTCTGCGCCCGCGCCGGCAACGGCCGCGCAGCAACCGATCACGCCGGATGCACAGGAGTTCGTGGCGCGCGTAGTCGGCGACCCGAACCAGCCCGTCGTGATGTTTGCCCTCGAGTGGTGCGAGTTCTGCTGGGCGGTTCGCAAGTTGTTTGCGAGGCATGGCATCGGGTACCGTTCAGTCGATCTCGACTCGGTCGAATATCAGGCGGGTGATCGCGGTGGAAAGATTCGCGCGGCACTCAGCGGGCGCACCTCAATGAGCACCATTCCGCAAGTGTTCATCGGGGGCGAATTCATCGGCGGATGCACCGATGTCTTCGATGCCTGCAAAGCGGGGCGGCTGCAGGCGCTTCTTGAAAGGCACGGCGTTGCGTACGACCGCAGCGTGCAGATCGATCCCTATTCGTTCCTGCCGTCCTGGCTGCATCCGCGCTGATGCACTGCCTGTCGTCATGAAATCGTAGTATATCTTGTGCCTAATCTGGGCGATCCGGCACTGCTGGAGTCGAAAGCCCATGGCGGAACGTCCGTATTCAATGTCCGATACGTCTTTGAACCGGACGCAACGCAGCCTCATAAGAGTCATCGAGATCCTGTCAGGCCAGCAGCACCTGCAGGACCGCTACGACGCATACCGTTCTCACGCGCGCCCGGCGGGGGCCTTCTGGAGCGACGCAGTGCGGCTCTTCGGCGTCAAGACGGATCTTGACCCAAGGGTCTTCGAAAGCGTCCCGCGGCGCGGACCGCTGATGGTGGTGGCAAATCACCCGTTCGGAATCGTTGACGGGCTTCTGCTGTGTTGGCTCGTCAGCCAGGCCCGGCTGGACTTCAAGATCATGCTCAACGGCGGACGGTATGTTCCGGAGATGGGCGGCCACGCAATCGCGCTCGACTTTTCGGGAACCAGACAGGCAAAGAGGATCAACGTCGCGGCCCGCAGCGAGGCGCGGCGCACGCTCCAGGGTGGTGGCGCGCTCATCATCCTTCCGGCGGGCGGCATCTCGACATCGACCGACCGCTGGGGTCGGACGCCCGCGATGGACGTGACCTGGCATCCGTTTGCGGCACACCTGCTCACCCGGACGCGCGCCGCGGTGTTGCCCGTCTGGTTCGCCGGACAAAACGGCCGACTGTTCCAAATCGTGAGCCATATCAGCCTGACGCTGCGATGGGGAATGCTGATCGGGGAGAACATGCGCCGCCTCAAGGATCCGATCCGGATGGTCGTCGGCAAGCCGATTGCGTACGAGGCGCTCCCGCAGCACCTCGACCGCGTAAAGTTATCGAGTGAGCTCTGCTGCCGCACCTATGCACTCGGTGGCATTGACGCATCGGTCCCCGGCCTCATCGGGGGCTGGCCGAAGGCGCTGCTGCCGAAGGCACTGAGCACCCGACGCGATGCCCTGCGGCCACGCTTCCAGCGTCTGCTGGGCGCACCGCTCGCTCGCTGCTGACATTCACCCCGAGGTCGGGGTAGCGCGAGGTACGTAGTTTCCACTATGGGACTCGTAATCAGCGCAGTGTGGTTCACCGCTAACCGTGATCCGGAGCGCGGAATGAACTGCCGCCCGCGGGTTTCAATGGGGCACAGATTCTCCGATGAGATTGAGTGCGATGGACACGTTTCGGTTGCGCAAACTGCAGGAACCGTCCCAGGTCGAAAGACTCCTGGAGGCGCTCGTCTCGCGCGGCGACCTCCTGCCGGCGGGCGCCTACCAGATTCGCGATCCCGCCTCGGTGCCGCAGGAATTGCGCACGATTGCCGTTAAGGCGACCGAAAAGGGGCGGGCGTGGTCATGCTGGGCCCACAGCTTTCGCACCTGGCTGTTCATTGGCGAGATGTCCCTTCCCATGTCTCGGGAGCGTGGCGCGCCGGTCCTGCAGGTGAATCTCTACGACGATGAAGGTCTGAAGGAGTGCGGACCCTGGATGCCGGATGGGGACGGGAGATGGTGTCGTTGCAGCGAGTAACTTCTTCAGGGAGGGCCGTCACCTCATGGCTGCCCGAGTCGGAGCGGAGCGCGCAAACGAGATCGCCTGCAGCACGCCGCCGATCAGCGAATTCAGCAACGGATCCGCAAACAGCAAGACAGAAATAGCCACCGCCGCACCCGGGGACACGCCAACTGTGGCCAGACTGTGGATCAACGTGACTTCACGGACTCCGAGACCGATCACGGAGATGGGCAGCAGCACGGCGACGTACACTGCAGCTGAAACCCACAGCGCACTAGTGAGTGACACCTGCACACCGAGCGAAGCGGCGAATATCGTCAGCGCCACGGCGCTCAGGAAGGCCTGCGCCGCCGCCGGCAGCAGGGCCCGCAGCAGCCTGCGGCCGACTTCACCCCGTACTTCCTGAAGCAGATCCGTGCCGCTCGCAATGGCGCGGGCCAGCATGGATTGTCTCATCAGACGCGCCTGTGCCGGCGGCGTGCGCGCCCGGGCGAGCAGCACGATGCCGACAGCCGCGATCACTCCGGTTGTCAACACCGCTGCCGCCACCGACAGCAAACTCCTGTGGATTGCCCCCCCGGGAGCTGCGTGATCGTCGACCAGTAGCGCGCCAGCGCCCAGGGTGAGAAAAGCCGTGCACTCCATGGCGCGACTGATCAGGAGCGCTGCCAGGCTGCCGCGAATGCTGGCTCCGCGGTGACTATATCGATAAACCGTGACCGCCCCGCTGAGCACCGGTCCGGGAGAGAACAACGAGTAGAAGTTGCTGATGAACAATGTTTCGATCGTCTGCCAGCGCGATAACGGCAGGCGGAGTGCGCGGGTGACTGCCAGGGTGCGCTCCGCGGCCGCAATTCTCGCCACCAGGCTCACAGCCAGGCCTGCGGCGCACAGCCAGAGGTTTGCACGTGCGAGCGTGGTTGCGATCGCATGCAAGGGAGTTGTGTAAAGGATCCATAGCAGCAGCACGCAGCTCAATGCCGCACGCGCCGCGGTCGAAAACCAGCGTCGTGGCGCTTGCTCGAGCATTCTGCGGCCAAGCCGTGAGGGTTCATCCATGAACGTCCAAGTCTAGCGCGCGCCCGGAGCCGAAGGATCACGGCGGCTGGAGACTCGGGCATCTCTGTCGACGGGCGTAGGAAACGCCCGACGAGTGGCCGTGTGTCAGTCCGACAGCCGGTATGCCACCGCCGTTATTAGCTTACGGGGTCGCCTTGCCGTCACGGGGTAATCTTGCTCACGCCAATTGCGTCGCATGCACGCGACAGTCGCCTTGGGACGCCCGCTCGCCTGCTGCCTGGCTCGCGCATCCTGATAGTCACGCCCCAGCCTTTTTTCGAGGACCGCGGCACACCAATTGCGGTCCGCTACGTGGCGCGCGCGTTGGGCGATCTGGGCGTCGATACAGATATCTTGGCCTTCCCCGTTGGCCGGGATGTCGAGCTGCCCCGCAGCAGGATCAGACGCTGCGCTAATCCGCTCGGCCTGCGATCTGTGCCGATTGGTTTCTCCTGGCGCAAGATCGCCATGGATCTCAGTCTGTGGAGAGCATTCGCGCGCCGTGTCGCCACCGGGCGGTATGCCATTGTGCATGCTGTAGAGGAGGCGGCGTATATTGCGGCGTTGCTTTGTCCCCGCTATCGGCAGCCTTTCATCTACGACATGGCCTCAGCGATTCCGCTGGAATTGCAGCATAAGTTGCTCTTCAGGAATGCCATGGCCAGGCGCTTCATGCAGTCGGTCGAGCGTCGCGTATTCGAGCGTGCCCGGCATGTGGTCTGCAGTGCCGGACTGGCCGACTATGTTCGTGCGCGCTCACCGACAGTAGCCGTCAGCGAATGGCGCTTCCCGGCGCACATGGCGCGGGTCGACGCAGAGCAGGTGGCGAGTTTGCGTCGGCGGCTGCAGATACCGCCTCGCAACAGAGTGCTCATGTACTGCGGCAATTTCGCCCGCTATCAGGGCGTTGATTTGCTGGTCGATGCATTCCACCTCGTTCGCCGCCGCAACTCGCGGCTGTCGCTCGTGTGCGTGGGTGCGACCGAGCCCGAGATTCGCGACTGGAGCGCGCGCTGTGCCTCGCGCGGTCTGGACCGGGTGCACTTCGTGAAACGGCAACGACGCGAGCAGATGCCGTGTTATCTGCAGTTGGCCGATTGTCTGATTTCCCCCCGCACCGCCGGTCGAAATCTGCCACTTAAGCTCTTCGACTACATGGCCTCTGGCAAGCCCATCATCGCCACACGTGGCAGTCCTCACCAGCCTTTGCTCAATGACGGCCGCGCCTTGTTGTCGGAGCCGACTCCGGAAGGGTTGGCTGACACGATTGAGAGCACCTTGAACTCTCCTGGCGAAGCCCAGGCGGCTGGACAAAGAGCGTTGCACTACGCGGCACAGCATCTGAACTGGGATGGATTCGTGCAGCTGGTCCGCGATATTTATGGCGCTGCGCTGCAATGCGATCCCACCCGCCGTGGGCGCGAGGGTTCGGACTCTGCGGGGACGTTCCAGTAGGATGCGCAATAATGCGGCAGGGACGCCGCACTTCGGTGACCTCCCGGCTCTTGCCCGGCGGCGTTCACTAATATTGGAGCAAATAGTCTAGGCTTAGCGGTTGGTGCGGCTCCCAAGAGCGCTGCCTAATCGCCAGGAGGAGGGTGTGATGCCATCCCGCATAGCAGGTCGAAACTTCCTATTCGTCCCCGGACCGACCAACGTTCCTGACCGCGTGCAGCGGGCCATGCAGGTGGCGATGGAAGATCACCGCTCCTCGAAGTTTCCCGAGCTTTCGATGAGCGTGCTTAACGATCTGAAGAACGTCTTCAAGACAACCAGCGGGCAGGTGTTCATCTTTCCGTCCTCAGGCACGGGCGCCTGGGAAGCGGCGCTGACCAATACCCTC
>DASZHQ010000210.1:0-33078 GCA_035937715.1 Steroidobacteraceae bacterium
CCGGAGATCCCGACGCTGGTGGACCAGAGGGTCGAGATCTTGCGGCTCAGCGTCACTCCGGAGGTCTGCGCCGTCTGGTTGTAGGCCTGCAACGACTGCTTGATGGCGCCGACGGCAAACTGCAGCTGCTGGTCGCGGTGCACAAACTCGGGCAGCAGGTATTTGGCGCTCGTGTCATAGCCGATGCCGGTGCTGGCTGTGCCGCCGAGATTGATCACGCGGGCGGTGAGATTGAGCTGCTCGGCGCTGCCGCGCAGGTTCCGGTCGACCCAGTTGACACCGGCGCTCCCCCCGAGGTCGCTCGAGTAGCCGGCGCTCAGGCTTACGGCATGCCGCGCCCGCTCGCGCATCTGAAACCTGATCGGTACGCGACCCGGAGGCTCCGGCGCTTCGGCGAGCCGCACGCTGATTGCGGCGAAGACCCCGAGCGTGAGCAGATCCTTGCGCGCCTGCTCGACGGCAATGGCGGAGTAGGGTTGGCCGGTATGCAGCAGCAGCCGCCTGCGCACCCATCTCTCCCGCACGCGCTTCAGGCCCTCGAACCGAATGTCGCCGATCTGAACCTGGGGTCCGGGCGCGACGTGAAGGCTGAGGTTCAGCAGGTGGTGGTCCGCGTCTTCGTAGGCCACCGGCGCATCGACCCTGGCGAATGCGTAGCCATGATTCTCCAGCGTCGTCAGTAATCTCGCCCCGGCGGCCAGGATGTCGGAGGCGATCGCCGGGGCTCCGGAGGAAAGCGCCAGGCCGCCGCGCGCGAAGTCCGGGAGGGAGCCCTCGATATCGATGCGGCCGAGGTGGTAGAGGGGCCCGAGGTTGAAGCTGACCTTGCACAGCGCGTCGTTTCCCTTCGGCAACGCGTTCAACGCATCGCCGAGGCTCGGCGCATCGAGCGCCAGGCCGTTAATCGTGATCGAGACCGTGCTCTGGTAATAGCCGAAGCTTTGCAGAACGGTTTTGAGGCGATCGACGTCGCCGCGGGCGCGTGCAATGAGACCGAAAGGATCCACCGGAACCGAGGTGCGTAGGGCCTCGAGCTGCGACGTTGCCTTGAGCGTTGCATCGAACTTCCCGTTTCCGGTCGAGGCGAGCTCCACGCGGTAGGGTTGCGGATCCGCCGCACGCAGGACGGACGCGTACACGGCGGCCCCCGTGAGCAGAATCAGAGCGCAGCGCCAGCTCGACAGTGTTGGCGTGCCGCCGGCAGCCGCGCAACCCTGGCAGGAACGCGCGTGTCGCACACGAGTTTGATTGCCTCCGCGCTCGTGCATTCAACCGGCGGGGAAAAAAAATGCGGCCCGAGCGCGGCGCCTCAAGCGCACGCCCGGCGCGATGCGGCTGTTCGCGTGAAGTTGCGCTCGGCTGATCGCCGCCAGCGCGGGGACGGTTTGATGTATCGCCGCGGGGGGTCGCGTTGCACACGGCCGCGCCTGAGCCTAGGCGGCGCCCGTGACCACGCTCACCTCCGAGAACCAGATCTCGCGCCAGCGCTGCGCCTTGTCCCGATCGGACAGTGACTTCGGCGACACTGGCTGCGGCGCGCCGAACCTCGCGGCCCCGTCGAGGATGGTCGCGTTCACCGCGGCGTAGAGACGTTCCTTGCCGCGATAGACGGCACCCACCAGCACGCCGCAATTGCGGCACAAGAGGAGCTCCGCCTGGCCGCTTCCCTGATGATACTTCCCGGCCTGGCGCTCATCGCTGATGCGGATCAGGAGCGAGCCCTGCGGATCGGATACGTAGGCGGCACCGTGCTTGCGGCAGAAGTCGCAGTCGCAGGCGCGCGGCTGGTAAGTGTCCGGCGGGCGCGTCAGCTGCAGCTGCACGTACAGATTGCCGCAGTGACAGCTGCCGCTTAGCTCGTGCATGACTGCGGCCAGCCTCAAGCTTTGTCGAGCGGCGTATTGCCGCCGCTGAACTCGGTGCGCGCCTGTGCGAGGCGATAGCTGTGCGCCGCGCGCCAGCGTCGCCAGTCGAGCAGGGCGAGCAGCGCGTAGATCAGCTGGAACAGCCGCAGGCGCCACAGCACCGGCGGCGTATCGAACACGTCTCCGGCGAGCATCGAGATCACGCCCTGCTCTAGCTTCAAGCGGTTACTCGGATGGCGGAACATCTCCTTTATCACCGGATTGTTGAAGCGGTAGATGAAGAACGAGAATCGCCTGATGCCGGCGCGCAGGCGCTTTTCGAGCTTGCGCAGCAATGCCATCTCGAGCGCCGGCTCGCGCAGCGCCACATCCACCAGGCGCACCGCTTCCTCCGCGCTGCTCATCGCCAGGTACACGCCAGTGGAGAACACTGGATCGAGGAACGCAAAGGCATCGCCGACCAGGATCCAGCCCGGTCCGCCGAGCTGCGCGGAGTCGTAGGAATAGTTGCCGGTGACGCGTACTTCGTTGCCGATCAGCTCGGCGTGCTCGAGGCGCCGCCACAGCGCCGGGTTGAGTCGCAGCGTGTCGAACAGGAACTCGACCGTGCGGCCCTTGCGCTGCTTGAGGTAATCGGGCCAGCACACCGCGCCCACGCTCATTACCCCGTACGGAAGCGGAATCATCCACATCCAGCCGTGCTCGAAGCGGTACATGCTGATGTTGCCGGCGTCCTCGCCCGCGCGCGGCTGCGCGCCGCGGAAGTGGCCGAAGATCGCCGCGCTCTGGTGCCGCAGGTTCTTGCGGCGCAGCTTTTTCTTCGCAGCCAGGAAGGTATCGCGGCCGCTCGCATCGATCAGGTAGCGCGCCTGGATGCGATAGCCGCGGCCGTCGTCGGTGCGTACCTCGAGCCGCGTATCGCGCGGACCGTGCTGCTCGGCCCCGACCGCCTCGTGGCCCTCGCGGGCATCCGCACCGCACTCGCGCGCGTGCTCGAACAGCATCCGGTCGAAATCCTGCCGCCATACCTGGTAGGCGTGCGGCGGACTGCTGCCGATGGCGCGCTCGAACGCAAACGTGTTGTAGCCACGCTCATTGTCCGCCTCGAAATCGGCGCCGCGCTTGAAAACGCCGAGCGCGCGCACCTTCTCCAGTACGCCCAGCCGCTCGAACAGCGGCAGACTCATCGGCAGCAGCGACTCGCCGATATGAAATCTCGGATGGTGCGCCTTCTCCAGCAGCACGACCTGGTAGCCGCGCCGCGCGAGCAGCGCCGCGGCAGTGCTGCCGGCGGGGCCGCCGCCGATCACCGCTACATCGCACGGCTCGGCATCCCATGACGCAGTCCCTTCCATGCGCCAAGCCTAAAGCGACGCCCGGCGAAGCACTAGGGGTGCGACGCGCCGGACTGGGCGGCGTGGATCCTGCGCACCGACTCCAGGGTGTCGGCGTCCTCGGGCCGCTTGTCTTCGCGGTAGCGCTTCACGCGCGCCAGGCGCAACGCCAGTCCGCCCGGATAGCGCGTGCTCACCTGCAGGTCGCTGAAGGCAACCTCCACCACGATCTCGGGCCTGACGTAGACAGTCCACGCATCGCGGCGGATCTCCAGCTCCAGAAACCGCCGCGTCTGCCATTCGAGCATGACATCGGTGAGGCCCTTGAACGTCTTGCCGAGCATGACGTACTCGCCCGAGTCCGGGTCCCTGGCTCCGAGGTGCAGATTCGAGAGCTTGCCGCTGCGGCGCCCGTGGCCCCATTCGGCAGCCAGCACCACCAGGTCGAGGGTGTGCGCGCGCTTGATCTTGAGCCAGCTCGCGCCGCGATTGCCCGCCTCGTATGCGGCCTGCAGCGATTTCGCCATGAGGCCTTCATGACCGGCTGCGAGGGCCTCCTCGTAGAAAGCGCGCGCGGCCGCCGGCGAGGCCGTGATGAGGCGTGGAACGCGCAGCGGCGACGGCAGGCTCCTGGCCAGCGCCGCGAAGCGCTCACGCGCCGGACGATCGGCGATGCTCTGTTCCTCGAGCCGCAGGCAGTCGAAGAAGAAAGCCCGGATCGGCAACCCGGCGCGCGCCGCTTCAACGTTGAGCCGCCGGCCAAAGCGACGCATGGTGATCTGGAAAGGGTGCGGCCGGCCCGCCGCGTCGACCGTGATAGCCTCGCCGTCGAGTATCAGCGCGCTGGCCGACAGGCCGCGCACCACCTCCGCGATCTCAGGCACCGCAGCGGTGACGTCGTTCAGGGCGCGCGTATAAATGCGCACCTCGGCGGCCTGCTTGTGCACCTGGATGCGGGCGCCATCCATCTTCCACTCGAAAGCCACCTCGCCTGGCATCGCGCTCAGCGCCTCCTCCACGTCGGCCGCCGTCTGCGCGAGCATGGGCGACACCGGAGCGAACAGCTCGAGCTGAAACCTCCCCAGCGCCGCGGCGCCCTCGAGCAGGGCCACGCGGGCGACTTCCCCGAGATTCTTCGAGTACATGACGGCGCGCCTCATCTGACCGAGGGGCACCTCTGCCGCAGCGGCGATGGCCTCGACCATCACTGCGCCGAGCGCGCCCTGGCGCAGCTCTCCCGGCAGCAGGCGCAGCAGGAACTGCTGCTCCGCGCGGGTGGCGCGCGAGAACAGCTCGCGCAGCGCCTGGGCCCGCTGCGCGGCGGAGCCGCTGCCGCGGATGGCGGCAATCGCGGCGAGGCGGTCATCGAGCTCGCGCAGCGACAGCTGCGGCAACTGCGCCGCGGGGGCGGCAGCGGCCGCCTGCAGGCTGGCATAGCCGATGCCGATGCGCCCCTGCGGAATCTCGCCCGAGAGGTAGTGCGTGGCGATCTCGATCTCATCGGCGCTAAGCGCTCGCAGCAGCGTCGCCAGCTCCGCGACCTTGATCAGACGGCGGGGAGTGGCGCTCACCCGCTCGGATGCCTCGACGAGCTCAGCGAGCCGCGTCACGGGTAGCCTCACGGGGGCACGGCCCCAAACGCCCTCTCAGAAGCTGCGGCGGCGCAGTTGAATGGGAATACCGCGCTCGCCCAGCATGGCATCGAGCGACCATGCTCCCCCGCCTCGATCAGCAGACACGTGAGCCTCGCGTCGGATTATTGCGCATCCCGGGGAGGGTGGCATTGCTCCAGGCGAATACGCTGAGCGGTTGGCCCCGCGCGGTCGGTCGCCGGGCCGCGGACTCAAAGTTCGCAGGGCGCAGGCGCTATCATTGCCGACCATGTCATTACTCAGCACGCAACCCACCTCCGTCGCAGGGGTGCTCTTCCTCGGCGCCGCCCTGTGGCAGGCAGTTGCGCTCGGAGCCCAGACGATGCAAGCGGCCGCCATCGATCGGGCCGGGGGCCCCGAGGTCATCACGCTTCACACGCTGCCAGTGCCGGAGCCCGCCGCGGACGCAGTGCTGATCGCTGTGCACACCGCGGGAGTCGGGGTGTGGGACGCCGGTGTTCGCCGCCACCCCAACGAGATCAAGCATTCGCGATTTCCGCTGGTGCTCGGTACTGACGGTGCCGGGACGATTGCCGCTGTGGGCGCGCAGGTGCATGGCTTCAAGGTCGGTGACCCGGTGTATTCCTACAGCTGGGACAATCCGCAGGGCGGTTTCTACGCAGAATATGTCGCGGTTCCCGCGCGGCTGGTCGGCCATGTCCCTCCGGGGCTGAGCCTGCGAGACGCCGGCGCGATCGCAACCACCGGGCTGACCGCGATCCAGGGGATCGATGATGCCCTGCACGTGAAGTCCGGCCAGACCCTCATTATTCACGGCGCGGCCGGTGGGGTCGGAAGCCTCGCGCTGCAGTTTGCGAAGCTGCGCGGCGCGCGCGTGCTCGCGACCGCCTCCGGCGAGGATGGCTTGAGCTTCGTCAGAGGTCTCGGTGCGGACGCCGTCGTCGACGGCCGGCACGGCGACATCGCCGCGGCCGCGCATGATTTCGCTCCCGCGGGCGTCGATGCCGTGCTGGCCCTCGCCGGTGGCGAGGCGCTCGAGCGTTGCCTCGCTGCGCTGCGACGCGCAGGCCGCGTGGCCTTTCCCTCCGGCGTGCAACCGGAGCCCAAGGCCCGCACCGGCATCAGCATCGTGCGCTACGATGCGATCGCCGGGCCGAAGGAGTACGAGCGCCTGAATGAAGCCATCGAGGCGGCGAAGCTGCGGGTGCCGCTCGCGGCGGAATATCCACTCGCCGAGGCCGCGCGGGCGCACGAGCGCATGGAGGACGGCCATGTGCTCGGCAAGATCGTGCTGCGCATCCGCTGAGGCGCGGCCTACTCAGGAGACCGGCGGGGCGCCGCCCGCGCGGCTGCGCCGCTCGACGAACGCGCCGAGCGCTTCCTGTACGGCAGCGTCCAGCGGCGGCGGCTGAAAGGCGGCGAGCGTGTCGCGCCACACCGCGCCCGCGCGCTCGGTGGCGGTCTTCGCTCCGCCCTCCGACCAGGCGCCGAAGTTGCGCCAGTCGGAGACCAGCGGCGTGTAGAAAGCGTCGCGGTAGCGCAGCATGGTGTGAGCGGCGGCGAAGAAATGCCCCCCGGGGCCCACTTCCGCGACCGCCTCGATGCCGATTTCCTCGGCCGAGGCTGGCACCGGCTGAAACAGCTCGGCGAACATCTGCAGCATCTCGACATCGAGAATGAATTTCTCGTATGAGGCGGTGAGGCCGCCTTCGAGCCAGCCGGCGGCATGCAATACGAAATGACAACCGCCGAGGAGCGCGCCCCACAGGCTCATCTGCGATTCGTAGGCCGCCTGTGCATCGGGAGCATTGCTCGCGGTGGCACTCGAGCAGCGCCACGGCACGCCGATGCGCCGCGCCAGCTGCCCGGCGCCGAAGGCGGCCTTGGTGTACTCGGGCGTACCGAATGCCGGCGATCCGGACTTCATGTCGACGTTCGAGGTAAAGCTGCCGTACATGACCGGCGCGCCGGGGCGCACCGTCTGCGTGAGCGTGATGCCGAACAGGGCCTCGGCGTGGGCCAGCGTCAGCGCGCCGGGGATCGTGATCGGCGCCATGGCGCCAGCGAGGGTGAACGGCGTGACGATCATCAACTGCCCCTGCCGGGCGAATTCGATGATGCCTTCGGTCATGGGCACGTCGAGCTGCAGCGGCGAGTTGGTATTGCAAATGCTGTAACAGCGTGGCTCAGCCTGGAAGGCCGCTTCGTCGATCCCGTGCGCGATCCGCAGCATGGCGAAGCAGTCGGTCAGTTGCCCATCGCCGCGGCAGTAGAAGTAAGGTGGCTTGTCGCCCAGGGTGAGCTGCGCGAGCGTCGTCTCCAGGTGCCGCACGGACACCGCCACATCCTGCGGCTCGGTCATCTGGCCGAGGACGTGGATGACGTCGAAGGCCTGCGACAGCCGCACGAAGTCGCGAAAATCGGCGATCGACCCGGTGCGCTTGCCGCGCAGCAGGTCGCTCACGCTCGGCGGGCCGGCGACCGGCGCGAACACGACGTGCGGGCCGCCGACGCGGCAGGAGCGCGCCGGGTTGCCGGCGATCAGGTTGGCTTCGGCGGGAACCGAGGCGAGCGCCGCGCTGACCTGAGCGCGATCGAGCCGCACCATCTGGCTGGCTTCATCCACGCTGGCGCCCGCGGCGGCGAGCACCGCGCGCCCCCGGGCTGAGAGCACGCGCATGCCCTGGCGCTCGAGTATTCCGAGCGCGGCCGTGTGCATGCTCTCCACCTGGTCGTCGGAGAAAATGCGCACCGGATCGAAAGGGTTGACCAGGTTGCGGTAGCGGGTCGAGCGCTCGGGCTGGTCGGCGGCGCCGGCGGCGCCGGCTCTGTGGGAATCCCGCCTGCGAGGTCTCATCTTGAATTCGAATAAATCCCAACGGCGCCGGCAGGTCAAGCGGCGAAAAGGCATAGCCGCCGGCAAAAAACGCATAGGCCGAGGTACGCCGGGCACCCGCCGCGGCGCGGGCTCAGTCGCCGGCTGGCCGGGAGCGCCGCGCTATCTGGCCGGCAGCGCCTGGCGCACGCGCTCGATGCCGCTCCAGGGATCCGCCGACAGGCGCTGCAGCCGCCGCTGGATGTTGTCGAAGCGGAACTGGTCGGCGGCGCGCACGCGCGCAAGCTCCTCCCAGCGCAGCGGCGTGGCGAGCGGAGCCCCCGCGCGGTTGCGCAGCGAGTACGAGCACACGGCAGTGGCGCCGCGGGCGTTGCGCAGGTAGTCGATGAAAATCCGCCCGCGCCGCTGCGCCTTGGACGCGACACTCAGGTAGCGCTCGGGCTGCTCACGCGCCATGCTCTCGGCGAGAGAGCGCACAAACGACTTGGCCGGCTCCCATTCGGCCGGTGGCTGCAGAGGAATCACCAGGTGCAGTCCCTTGCTACCGGAGGTGCGCACGAAACACTCCAGATCGAGCCGGGCAAGCCGCTCTCGCAAGGTCACGGCCGCCTCGATCATCCACTTCCAGGGCACGCCGCTGCCGGGATCCAGGTCGATCACCAGCCGGTCGGCGTGCCCGAGATCGCGCACCGTGCACCCCCAGACGTGGTATTCGAGGGCATTCATCTGCACCAGCGCGAGCAGTCCCTCCAGGCCGTCCACGTACATCCAGCGTTCGCCGCTCGAGCGATCGGTGACTTCCCGCAGCTGCGGCGGGGAAGTGCGATTGAGGTGTTTCTGGAAGAAGCACTGGCGGCCGCCGCCTTGTGGGCAGCGCAGCAGCAGCAGCGGACGAGCGATCAGGCCCGGGAGGATGTGAGCGCTGATGCTGCGATAGAAGTCCGCGAGCTGTTGCTTGGTGATGCGGGGCTTCTCGAACACAAGCCGATCCGGATGTGTGAGCCGCACCGGGCGCTCGCCGCTGGCGCGATCTGCCGATCCGTCGGCGAGCCCCGGCTCGGGCGCACTGGGCCGCTGCGCCGCTCGACGGCCGCGCCTGCGCGCCGGCGGCGTGCGCGCCCCAGCCGCCGTCGAGACAGGCGCGCGCACTTCCGCGGCGTCGCGCTGCGATGGACGCAGGGAATCCACGGAGCGATCCTTGCGCACTCCTTTGAGGCTCGCCTGCCGCAGCAAGCCATCCTCGGTGTAGCCACGGAATTCGACCTCGACCACCTGCGCAGGCGCGACCCAGATGGGCGTTGCTCCACGCAACTGTGCCCGCGTCGGAGCGCTCTGCAGAGCCCTCGGTGGGGCGGACTGCGATCGGGACAGCTCGCGCAGCAGGTCATCGATCATCCGCTCGTCCATCCCGGTGCCGACCCGGCCGCGGTAGCGCCACCCACCCCCTGACGTGGGTGTCGCCAGCAGCAGTGAGCCGAGCTTCGAGCGCGCTCCCTTGCCGCGGGTGTAGCCGATGATGGCGTATTCGTCCGACTGCACGCATTTGAACTTGACCCAGGCTCCGCCCCGACCATCTTCGTAGGGCGCGTCGACCCGCTTGGACACGATGCCCTCGAGCTGCTGCGCACATGCTTCGCTTGCCACGCGCGCGCCGTTGCCGAGGACGTATTCGCTCAGCTGCAGCGGCAAGCGGGCCTTGCCGAGCAGGGCTGCGAGCCGCTGCTTGCGTTCCAGCTGGGGCCTGCGGCGCAGATCCTCGCCGTCGAGATACAACACATCAAACAGCACCAGACGCAGCTGGGACTTGCCGCCGGCCTCGCCGAAGCGCTGCTGCAGCAGCCCGAAGCTGCTGCGGCCTTGAGCGTCGAGAGTGATCAGCTCACCATCCACGATGCAGCTGCGGCAAGGCAAGCGGGCGATGGCGGCAGCCACCGCCGGCAGCTTGCCGGTCCAGTCCTGGCCGCCGCGCGAGGTGATGCGCACCTGGGCGCCCTCGCGCCACGCGAGCGCGCGGTAGCCGTCGATTTTCACTTCATGCAGCCAGCCATCGCCAGCGGGGGCTGCATCGACCAGCCGCGCGAGCTGCAGGCCGACGTGAGCGGGCAGGCGAGCTTTGCCGGCTGGCCGGGACGCGCCGCGCGCGGCGCTCGTAGCGTGGATGGTGCGCGTCATGGTATCGCGGCCTGCGACATCTGCTGGGGCGTGAGTGTTCGAGTCAGAGAGTGTCGAGTCCGCCTCGCTCAAATTCAAGCGGCGCACGCTGACAGGGCTCGCAGCAGGCAGGAGGCCCGTCCGGCGTGGTAACTTTGCACTCTGGAAACCTCAAGGAGTCAGCAGCGGATGCCCAGTAAAGTTCCCGACGGCCGCACGCGCGGTTGGATCGTACCGATCGGCGGTGCCGAGAATAAGGAAAACGACCGCCGCATCCTCGAGCGTTTCGTACGCGTCTCGGGGGCCGAGCAGGCCGACATCGTCGTCATCCCTACGGCCAGCCGAGTGCACGAGACCGGCGAGCGCTACGAGCAGGTGTTCCGCTCCCTCGGCGCCGCGCGCGTCACGGTGATGGATTTTGACACGCGCCGCGACAGCCAGGAGCCGGGGCGCCTCGAGCGCATCGAGGCAGCGAGCGGCATCTTCTTCACCGGCGGCAACCAGCTGCGCCTCACGACGCTGCTCGGCGGCACGCCGGTGGCGAAGCTCATTCGCCTGCGCAACGCCTGTGGCGTCACCGTGGGTGGCACCAGCGCCGGGGCCAGCATCCTCAGCGAGCACATGATCGCCGCCGGAGATGAGGGCTCCTCCATGATTGCCGGCAGCGTACGCCTCGCCCCGGGCCTGGGGCTCACCAACCGCTTCATCATCGACCAGCATTTCAGCCAGCGCGACCGCCTCGGCAGGCTCCTCACCGCGCTCGCCTACAACCCCTTCTCGGTGGGCATCGGTCTCGATGAGGACACCGCCGCCTTCATCGGTCCCGATGAGACCGTCGAGGTCGAGGGGAGCGGTGGCGTCACGATCGTCGATGGGTCGGAGGTCAGCTACTCCTCCATCGATAGTGTCCAGGAGGGGCAGCCCGTGTGCATGTTGGGACTCAAGCTCCACATGCTGGTGGCGGGCGCCACCTTCAACCTGCACACTCGCATCGCCACCGCCGGTACGCTGATTCCGCCGAAGGAGTAAATCGACAGCTTAAGTCCGACCACGCGCGGCAAGTTGCCTTGGATAACTACTACGACTCTCACGAGCAACACCCATGCGCATCCTCGACCGTTCCGTCTATGTCGGCCCCTCGCTCTACGCGCGCTTCCCCGTCATTCGCCTGGAGCTCGACCTCGGCGCCCTGGAGGCGTGGCCCACCGGGCGACTGGGCCCCGCGTTCGTAGATGCGCTGGCCGCGGCGCTCCCCGGGCTTGCCGAGCACGGCTGCTCCTACCGTGAGCCGGGCGGCTTCTTCCGCCGCATGCGCGAGGGTGAGGGCACCTGGCTCGGCCACGTGCTCGAGCACGTCGCGATCGAGCTACAGAACATCGCCGGCGAAGCGGTTACCTTCGGCAAGACGCGCAGCGCCGCAGCGAGCGGGGTCTACACGGTCGTATACGAGTACGCGCAGCGCGATGAAGGCATCGCTGCCGGGGAGCTCGGCCTGCGCCTGCTCGGGTCGCTCCTGCCCGAGGAGCTGCGTCCCGCGGGCAGCGTGCCCGAGGGTTGGGACTGGGCGGAGGCGCGCGACCAGTTCATCCGCTTCGCGCAGCGGCGCGCGCTCGGCCCCTCCACCGCATCGCTGGTGCGCGCCGCGGAGGCGCGCGGCATCCCCTGGCTGCGCCTGAACGATCAGTCGCTGGTACAGCTGGGCCACGGAAAGTACCAGCAGCGCATCCAGGCGACTGTCACCGGCCGCACGCCGCACATCTCGGTCGAGCTCGCCAGCGACAAGGAAGAGACCAACAAGATCCTCGCGGGCCTCGGTCTGCCGGTGCCGCAGCAGGAGCTGGTGCAGAGTGAAACCCAGGCGGTGCGTGCCGCACGGCGTATGGGCTTCCCCGTGGTCACAAAGCCCTATAACGGCAACCACGGGCGCGGTATTTCCATCCGCCTGACCTCGGATGAGGAGGTGGCGCACGGCTTCACGGTCGCCCGCGAGCACTCGCGTTCGGTGATCGTCGAGAGCTTCCTGGAGGGCGACGATCATCGGCTGCTGGTGGTGAACGGGGAGCTGGTGGCGGCCACGCGGCGCACCCCCGGCCACGTGGTGGGCGACGGCGAGCACACGGTGGCCGAGCTCATCGATATCGTCAACCAGGATCCGCGCCGCGGAGTGGGCCACGAGAAGGTGCTTACCCGCCTCGAGCTCGACGCGCAGGCGCACAAGATGCTCGCACGCGCCGAGCTCACGGGGGAGTCCGTGCCCGCGAAGGGCCACACGGTCTATCTGCGCTCCACCGCCAACCTGTCCACCGGCGGCACGGCGACGGATGTGACCGACGTCATACATCCCGACAACCGCGAGATGGCCGAGCGTGCCGTGCGCGCCATCGGGCTCGACGTCGGCGGCGTCGATTTCCTGTCGAAGGACATCACCGAGAGCTACCGCAAGATCGGCGGCGGCATCTGCGAGGTGAACGCCGCTCCCGGATTCCGCATGCATGTAGCCCCGAGCGAAGGCAGCGCGCGCGACGTCGCCGCCCCGGTGATCGACATGCTGTTTCCACCCGGCGCCGCGGCGCGCGTGCCGATCGCTGCGATCACCGGCACCAACGGCAAGACCACCACCGCGCGCATGCTGGCGCACCTCACCAAGATGGCGGGCTACATACCCGGCCTCACGACCACCGACGGCGTCTACATCGACGGCCAGCGCACCGTGTCGGGCGACATGACCGGGCCGGTATCGGCGCGCATGGTGCTGGCCGACCCCCAGATCGACCTGGCGGTGCTCGAGACCGCCCGCGGCGGGCTGTTGCGAGCCGGCATGGGGGTGAGTGAGGTGAACGTCGGGGCGGTGCTCAACGTACAGCCCGATCACCTCGGCCTCAAGGGCATCGATACGCTTGAGCAGCTCGCGGAAGTGAAGCGCGTCGTGGTCGAAGTGGCCACCGATTGCGCCGTGCTGAATGCGGACGATGCGCTGGTGCTCAAGATGTCCGGCTACACGGAGGCGAAGCACATCTGCTACGTCACGCTCAATCCGCAGCATGCGCTGGTGCGCGAGCACATCCGTGCCGGAGGGCGCGCCTGTGCGCTGGAGGCCGGCGTCAACGGCCAGATGATCACCCTCTACGATAAGGGCGGCCACATTCCGCTCCTGTGGACGCACCTGATTCCGGCGACTCTCGAAGGGCGCGCCACGCACAACGTGCAGAACGCGATGTTTGCCGCCGCCATGGCGTTCTCGCTCGGCATCAAGCTCGATGCCATCCGCCAGGGGCTGCGCACCTTCGACTCGACCTTCTTCCAGGCCCCGGGGCGCATGAACGTGTTCAGCGAGCACCCCTTCAAGGTGCTGTTCGACTACGGCCACAACGCGCATGCGGTGGCGGCGATGGCCGATCTCGCACAGCGCCTCGATGTGACGGGTAAGCGCATCGTCGTGCTCGCGGGCCCTGGCGACCGCCGCGACGAGGATCTCGTCGCCATCGCCGCAGCGGTCGCCGGCCGCTTCGACCACTACATCTGCCGCCGCGACGACAACCTGCGCAACCGCAAACCCGACGAGGTGCCGCGCCTGCAGGCCGCGGCGCTGCGCGCGGCCGGGGTGCAGGAGGCCGCGATCTCGATCATCCCCGACGAGCAGGAGGCGATCAGCACTGCACTCAACATGGGGCAGGCGGGGGATCTGCTGTTGATATTCGCCGATACGCTGGTGCGCTCCTGGAAGCAGATCACCAAGTTCAGGCCCGCGGGCGTGGCGGCGGCGTCAACCGCGCCGCGGCCGGCGCCGCCGTACCTGCCCGAGACCGGCGCGGACGGCGGCCAGCCCCCGGATGAGGCGGCCGTCCCCGCCTTCAGCCTCGAGGGTCTCATCCGCGACGAGCGCGGCGTACGGTACGCCCCGGAGGCCGAAGACTGAGCGCCGCGATCATGCTGCCGTTCGAGGCTTCACGCCGCATGACCGGCGCCAACCTGTTCTTCGCCGGCACCGGCGCACTGCTGGAAACCGTGGGCGTCACGCCCGATGCCGCATTGCTCGAGCAGTGGCGCGTGCGCGCCGAGCGTGCCCGCGCGTACCTCGGATGGCGCATGCCGGGCGTGGTGGCGCGCGTGCACGCGCGCGGTGTCTCGCTGGCGCTCGCCGCCCCGGTCGATGCGTTGTTCGTTGCGACCGAGGTGAACGAATGGGCGCTGTGCGCGGCGCTCGTGGCGCACGATCCCGCGCGCTGGAGCGCTCTCGAGGCGACGCTGGCTGCTGCGGCGCTCGAGGAGGCTGCCGATCCGGCCACGCTCATCGTCCCGGTGCTCGAGGAGTCCGCCGCGCTCGAGCGCCTCGAGCGCCTCGCCGCGCGCGAGGCGCGTCCGGATCTTCGCGCGCTGCTGGCTGAGGCGAGCGGGCGGCGCCTGCCGCACGTCATGGATGATGACATCCTCACGCTCGGAGCGGGGGCCGGCGGGCGCGACTTCGCTCTCGCCTCGCTTCCGGATCCGGCGGCGGTGCCTTGGAATGAATTGCACGACGTCCCGACCGCGATCGTGACCGGCTCGAACGGCAAGACCACCACGGTCCGCCTGCTCGCTGCCTGCGCGCTTGCCGCAGGCTGGCTGCCGGCCTATTGCTGCACCGACGGAGTGTTTCTTGCCGCGCAGATGCTCGCCAGCGGCGACTACTCCGGCCCGGCGGGTGCCCGGCAGGTGATGCGGCAGCCGCGCGCGCAGGCCGCGCTGCTCGAGACCGCACGTGGCGGGATTCTGCGCCGCGGCATCGCGCTCTCGCACGCCCACGTCGCGCTCGTCACCAACGTGAGCCCGGATCACTTTGGCGAATACGGCATCGACCGTCTCGAGGACCTGGCCGACGTGAAGCTCACGGTCGCGGGCCTCGTGAGCGCCGAGGGCCTGCTGGTGTTGAACGCGGACGATGCGCAGCTCGTGGCGAAGGCGCCGGGACTGGCGCAGCGTTTCGGCCGCCGTCCACCGCTCGCATGGTTCGCACTCGATGCGGATCTTCCTGCGCTGCGCGCCCACCGCGCAGGCGGCGGTGCGACCTGCGGCGTGCGCGGCGGACGGCTTACCCTGAGTCATGCAGGTCGCGAGCACGATCTGGGCGAGATCGCCGCCATGCCGTTGAGCGTCGCAGGCAGTGCGGTCTACAACGTTGCCAACCTCGCCGGCGCCGCGCTCGCCGCCGCGGCGCTCGGCGTGCCGCCCGCGATCATCGCCCGAGTGTTTGCGCGCTTCGGCGCGCGGGCCGATGACAACTTCGGACGCATGATGCGCTTCGAGCGCGGCGGGGTGCGGATCCTCATCGACTACGCACACAACCCCGAAGGCCTGCGGGGGCTGCTGCGAGTCGCCGAGCATCTGCGTCCCTGCGAGGGCCGCCTCGCCACACTCCTCGGTCACGCCGGCAACCGCCAGGATGCGGAGATCGAGGCGCTGGCCCGCGCCGCCGCGGAATTTGCCCCCGCGCTGGTCGTCGTCAAGGAGAACGAGGCGCACCTGCGCGGCCGCGCGCCGGGGGAGATCCCGCGTCTCATCCATGCCGCGCTGCTGCGCGCGGGGCTGCCGGAGTCGCACCTGGCGGTGCGCCCGAGCGAGTTGGAGGCCGTGCGCTGCGCGCTCGAATGGGCGCGTCCGGGTGACGTGCTGGCCTTGCCGGTGCACTCGGCGGCGGCGCGCGCCGCGGTGCTCTCGCTCTTGTCCGATGCGGCGCCGGCCGCGCCGCAGCCACCCTGACGCTGCGCGGCCTTGCCCGGGCAGCGCGCTCACTTCAGCGCGTGCCGCTGAGCGCGCCGCTCAGCGTGCTGTAACCGCTCCAGATGATCTCGATGCCGATGCACATGAGGATGAATGCGGACAGCCGCACCAGCACTTCGACCCCGGTCTCTCCCAGCAACCGCGCCATGTTCTCGGCAAAGCGGTAAGCGAGATAGATGGACAGAGCGATCGCGACGACGCCCAGCAGTGCACCGCTGGCGTGCTCGGCCAGCTGCGGGAGCTGCGGCAGGCCCGCAGGCTTGTGACTGCCGATAGTGATCGCCACCGACATCGACCCCGGGCCCACCGTGAGTGGCATGGTGAGCGGATAGAAGCTGCCGATTTTCCTCGCTGCACCCGGTTGCAGACCCACGGAGCCCGCGTGATCGGACCACTGCTCCTGGGTGAGCAGCTTCCAGCCGAGCGCTGCGACCACCAGGCCGCCGGCGATGCGCACCACCGGCAGCTCAATGCCGAAGAACTCCAGCAGCCACGGACCCAGGACCATCGATCCGAGCAGCAGCGCGAAGCCATTCACCGCCACGTTGCGCGCCATTACCTGGCGCTCAGCACTGCTCAGGTTCGCGGTCAGGCCGAAGAAGAACGGCGCCGACTCGATCGGATTGACGATGGGAAACAGCCCGGCGAAGGTCAAAAGGAAGGCGCTGGCGACGCCGTTCACCGCGCCTGCGCCTGCAGCAGCGCATCGACGGCCGCCTCGAGGCGCTTGGCCGGCTCCTGGCCAGCGTGCATCTCGCCGATGGCGCTGCCGTAGAGCAGTCCGTCGCGGCCGATAAGATAGAAGGCCGGCCAGTAATGATTGTCCAGTGCCTTCCAGTAGGAGTAGTCGGCGTCGATCATCACCGGTTGGCCGATGCCGAGCCGCTCGACCGCGCTGCGAACGGCGGCCGGATCTCTCTCCGCGGGCAGCTCCGGAGTGTGCACGGCGACGATCACCAGGCCCGCAGGACCCTTGTCACGCTCGAGCGACTTGAGCCAGGCCCTGGAATTCAGGCAGTTCACGCACTCGAAGGCCCAGAATTCCACCAGCACCACCTTGCCCCTGAGCGCGGCGAGCGTCAGGGGAGGGGAGTTGATCCAGTCGGTGGGGCGAGGGTGAGTGAACTCGGGGGGTGCGCTCGCAGCGAGCGCAGCCGCCGCCCAGGCGGTGAGCATCAGCAGCGCGATGCGCCTGATCCCTTTCATATACCATCCTGTCCTGGGAATCTTTTCGAGCAGTATGAACGGCCGGTTTGGCATTGTCAGCTGTGCCCCGCGCGCGAGGGCCACGTGAGCCGCGCCTTCGTGCGCGAATCGGACGAGACTCCCGAGTCGCTGCCGGA
The DNA here is from genome assembly GCA_035937715.1 of Steroidobacteraceae bacterium. Taxonomy (GTDB): domain Bacteria; phylum Pseudomonadota; class Gammaproteobacteria; order Steroidobacterales; family Steroidobacteraceae; genus 13-2-20CM-66-19. The sequence goes on from DASZHQ010000210.1 coordinate 16,900, forward strand.
GCGGCCCGTGAGCTCGCATCCCAACTTCGTCACTCCGCGCGGGCTGGCGCAGATCGAAGCGCAGGTGCAGCAGCTCACGGCGCAGCGCCAGGCGGCGCGGGCGAGTGACGACCGAGCGGCGCGCCTGCGCATCGAGCGTGACTTGCGCTACTGGAACGCGCGGCGCGCCAGCGCCCGCCTCATCGAACCGGGCGCCGCAGCGCAGCGTGTGCGCTTTGGCACGCAGGTGACGCTGCGCCCTGCCTCGGGCGTCACTCAGGTGTTTCGCCTGGTGGGCGAGGACGAGGCGGATGCCGCGCAGGGCCTGCTCAGCTGGACGGCGCCGCTCGCACAGTCGCTGCTCGGCAGGCAGAGCGGGGAGAGCGTCTCCTTTCAGGGCGCCGAGGCTGAAATCGTCAGCATCGAGCCGTGATGTAGGGCGGCGAGGACGCCCCGCACGATCCGCTCGGTGCGCTCGGGCGTCAGCGGCAACAGTCCCGGCGTGGCCCGCACGCGCCGCAAAATATCCGCGGCGATCCGCCGATGTGCCCGGTACAGCCGGGTGCGCACGGTGGTCTCGTGCACTGCCAGCGAGGCGGCGGTTTCGATGCCGCTGATGCCCTCGACCACCCGCAACACGAACACTGTGCGGAACACTTCCGGCAGGCAGTCGATCGCCTGCTCGAGTTCGCGCCGCTCCTGCAGGGCATCGCCGGCGGTGTTGTCGGCCGCCGCCGGGGCGGCCTCGGCGCGCGGCACAGCCGCCGCGGGTGCTCCTGAGGGCCGCCCCGCACGCAGGCCTCGCGCCTCGTTGAATGCCAGGCGTGTCAGCCACGCGGCGAATTTTCCGCCGAGCTCATACCGGTTCAGATCGCCGAACGCGGCGAGGTACGCCTCGAGCACGGCCGCCTCGGCGCGCTCCTCGTCAGGCAGCACGCTGCGCGCGACTCGGAACAGGCGCCGTCCGTAACGGCGGATCAGCGCCTCGATTGCACGCCCATCGCCGGCGCGTGCGCGCTCGATGAGCAGCAGATCGGGCAGAGCGTCTGGCTCGGCGCCCGGTGTGTTTCCCCGCCGGATGTGTGCGCCACTCGTCTCGAGGCTGCGGATCTGAGCTACGGGTTCCAGCATGTGCATCGACCTCTGCTGTGTATCCTATGGGCACCATGAGGAGGAGACCGGCCCGGCTCGCATCCTATTGCGCCGCTTGCACCGTGTTGGCGTTTGTAGCCACCCTCGCGGCGTCCGATCGGGACGCGGCGCCGGCCCCCAGCGTGCATCCGCAGCGCTGGCCGAAGCTGCCCCCGGCGCTGGCGCCCGATGCCCAGCTCGAAGGGCGCATCGAGGCGCTGCTCGCTCGCATGACGAGCGAGCAGAAGGTGGGCCAGCTGATCCAGGCCGATATCGGCAGCATCACTCCGGATGACTTGCGGCACTATCCCCTCGGGTCCATCCTGAACGGCGGCAACTCCTCGCCCCGCGACGACAAGCTCGCGGCTCCGAGTGAGTGGCTGGCACTCGCGGACCGGTTCTATGAGGCCTCCATCGGCGCCCCGGAGTCCGCCACCATCCCCGCCCTGTGGGGGACGGACGCCGTGCATGGGCACAACAACATCCCCGGGGCCACGATATTCCCGCACAACATCGCCCTCGGGGCGGCGCACGATCCGCAGCTGGTGCGCCGCATCGGCGAGATCACCGCCCTCGAGGTTCGGATCACCGGGCTCGACTGGGCCTTCTCTCCGACGGTGGCGGTGGCGCGCGATGCCCGCTGGGGGCGCACCTACGAGAGCTACTCCGAGGATCCGCAGCTCGTGCGCGAGTATGCCGCGGCGATGGTGATGGGGCTGCAGGGTGCCCCGGGAACGCCGCAGTTCCTCGATGCCGCGCACGTGCTGGCGACGCCGAAGCACTTCCTGGGCGACGGCGGCACCGGCGGCAAGGACCGGGGGGATAATCTGGCCAGCGAGAGCGAGCTGCGCGAGCTCGATAGCCTCGGCTACCAGGCCGCGATTGCCGCAGGGGCACAGACCGTCATGGCGTCCTTCTCGAGCTGGCACGGCGTGAAGATGCACGGCAGCCGCGCGCTCCTCACCGACGTGCTGAAGGGCCGCATGGGCTTCGACGGCATACTCCTCGGCGACTGGAATGGGCACGAGCAGGTGCCCGGGTGCACCCCGGGCAGCTGCGCCGCGGCCGTGAATGCCGGCCTCGACATACTGATGGCGCCGGACGGGTGGCGGGAGCTGTTCGCCAGTACGCGCGCGCAGGTGCGCGAGGGGCTGATTTCCGCCGCGCGCCTCGATGATGCCGTGCGGCGTGTGCTGCGCGTAAAGCTGCGCGCTCGCCTCGACAGCGAAGGGCGTCCGTCATCGCGGCCGTTCGCGGGCCGCTACGAGCTGCTCGGATCCGCCGCGCACCGCGCGGTGGCGCGTCAGGCCGTGCGCGAGTCGCTGGTGCTGCTGAAGAACCGCGACCACCTCCTGCCGCTGTCCCCGCGCGCGCGGGTGCTGGTGGCAGGCGATGCCGCCGACAGCATCGCGCGTCAGAGTGGGGGCTGGACCATCGACTGGCAGGGCACTGAGCCCAACCAGGACTTTCCGCACGGCGAGACGATCTTCGCCGGCATCGCGCGCTGTGTGACCGCCGCCGGCGGGCGCGCCACCTTGAGTCCGATGGGCGAGTTTCACGCCCGGCCGGACGTGGCCATCGTGGTGTTCGGCGAGCACCCGTACGCCGAGTACGAGGGCGACGTTGCCACGCTCGAATACAGTCCGGGCGATGCGCACGATCTGGCGCTGCTGCGCCGGCTGCGCGCGCAGCACGTGCCGGTGGTGGCAGTGTTTCTCTCGGGCCGGCCGCTGTGGGTCAACCGCGAGCTCAACGCCGCCGACAGCTTCGTCGTCGCCTGGCTCCCCGGTCCCGAAGGCGGCGGCGTGGCGGATGTGCTGTTCGCCACACCGGCCGGCGCGGTGCGCTACGACTTCCGCGGCAGGCTGTCGTTCTCCTGGCCGGCCTCGCCGCGCCCGCCGGCGGTGGATCACCAGAAGGGCGAGGCGCCCCTCTTCTCCCTGGGTTACGGACTCGGCTATCGCGACGACGGGGATCTACGGCAGCTCCCCGAGAGCTGAAATGCCGCGAGCTGCGCGGGCGCGGACCGCCGCAGCCGCCGGCGCCGCGAGCGGCTGCCATAGGCGAGCTCGCGCCGGCTATTCGCTCGAGCCCGCGCCCACCGCCACCCAGGCGAGGTCGGCGTTCGATACCGAGCCGACATTGAACGTGCGCGCAGCGGCTGCCATGCGCGTCAGGGCCTGCGCGAGCGGCATCGGCGGGGCGCTGTCGCCCTTCTTCGCCTTGTGGAAGCGCACCGGGTTGATGCGCGCGACGACGTAGTTGCGCAGGTATGGCGACTTGAAGCCGCGCGCCTGCAGCGCGGCGATGATCGTCTTCACGCGCGCGTCGATCTGCGTGAGGCGCGCGGCGTAGTCCTCGCGCTGGCGCAGGCTGGCGCTCAGTGCTCGCTCGCTGAAGCGGTCGAGCTTCTTCAGGAACGGGCTGTAGGCGCCGCCGGCAAAACGCGCAGACTGCTCGTACACCATGCCGAGCGTCAGCAGCTCCGGGGACTCGAACTCCGCGACGAATGCGCCCTCGGCTTCGCCGCCGCGTCGCTTGGCGAGGTTGCGCGCCATGCGGATGACCTCGAGGCTCCGGTCCTTGAGGTTATGAGCTTTCTCGGTGTTGAGCGCGAGGATGCGATAGGCGAGCGACTCCTCGGGGGAGATGAGGACGGTGATCTGCTTCAGGCCCAGCACCTTGGCCGCCGCCAGTCGATGGCGCCCGTTGGGAGTCCAGAAGCGACCGTCCTCGCCGCGCACGACGATGATCGGATCTAGAAATGCGGCCGTCTCGTCGATCCGTGCGGCCAGACGCTTGGCGTGCGTCGGCGACAGGTCGCGCTGAAAGGGCGTCGGCTGCACGGCGGCGAGCGGCAGGCTCGCGATCAGCAGCGCGCGCCCGCCGAGGGGCTCGCGGTACGCGCCGATCGGCGCGCCGCCGGCGCTGCGCACCAGCGCGGCGAGCGGCGCGATGTCTTCGTGCTCGATGGAGATGGCAACCTGCGCGGCCTCGAGTCCGCGGCGCGCCTTGCGCGGCGCGAGTCGACCGGCGCCGCGCGCGGCGGCGGCGGCGCGCTTGCGGCCGGGCGCGCTCTTTGTGCGTGTGGCCATGGTGTCATCACTCGCTCGTGCAGGGTGTGTGCGAGAATGACCGATTGCGCAGGATGTTGCCATGGATTCTCTCACGCAGTCAGCGAGCGCTGCCGCTTGCCTGCCGGCGCAGCGCATCGACGCCGCCGGCGGTACGCACGTGGATCAGCGTGCGGTGCTGGCGCTCGCCCTGCCGCTCATGGCCAACAGCGCGGTGCAGATCGTTCTCAACCTCACCGACATGTGGTTCATGGGACGCATCTCCACCAAGGCGCTCGCCGCGGTGGGCGCCGTGCAGTGGCTCATTGTGGCGGTCGTGCTGCTGCTCGGTGGGGCCGGCATGGCCGTGCAGACGCTCGTGGCCCAGAGCTTCGGTGCGCGCCGCTACCGGCGCGCGGCCCAGGCGGTGTGGACCGCGCTGTGGGCGATGGCGTGCGCCGCGCCGCTGTTCGTGCTGGTCGGGGCCGCGCGGCACCTGATTCTTGCACCCTTCGGTTTCGATCCGGAGATCGAGCGGCTGGCTTCGGCCTTCTGGTTTCCACGCATGGGGGGCGCCGTCGTGGGAGCGGCGGTGTGGGCCACGTTCGGCTTTTTCAACGGCGTCGGCCGGCCGCGCGTGACGCTCGCGATCACCATCGTCATCACGGTCACGAACGCGCTGCTGAACCAGGTCTTCATCTTCGGACTCGGATGGGGTATCGCCGGCTCCGCCTGGGCGACCAACGTGGCGCAGCTGGTGGGGCTGCTGCTCGCGGTGGCGCTGTTCCTGCGGCCCGACTATCGGCGCCGCTACCGCTCGCACCTGACGTGGCGGCCACACGCGGGACGCATGCTGCAGCAGTTGCGACTCGGTGTGCCGATCGGTTTGTCGCCGGCGGCGGACCTGCTGGCGTTCGCCATGTTCCAGATGATGCAGACGCGGCTCGGCACCGCCGGCGGCGCCGCCACGCAGCTGGTGGTGATGCTCACCTCGCTCGCCTACATGCCCGGCTTCGGCATCGCCTCCGCGGGCACGACGCTCGTCGGACAGTCGATCGGCGCGGGGGCGCGTGACTGGGCGCTGCGGGTCGGCAACCGCGTTATCCTGCTCGCCGCGCTCTACATGGGCGGGATCGGCGTTCTCATCGCGCTCGGCGGTCGCTGGATGCTGCCGTTCTTCACCGGCGCGCACGACGCCGATGCCGCTGCCGCGGTCGTGCTCGGCACGCAGCTGCTGTGGCTGGCGGCCGCCTATCAGTTCTTCGACGGGCTCAATCTCGGCAGCAGCATGTGCTTGCGCGGGGCGGGCGACGTGCGGGTGCCGGCCGCCATGGTGCTACCGGTGGCGCTGCTGCTGTTCGCGCCGCTCGCGCACGCCTTCACCTTTGCGCCGGGGCAGGGTTGGGTGCATTTCCTGCCGCAGTTCGGCTGGGGCCCCCTCGGCGGCTGGGTCGCGGTGCTCATCTATGTCATCGTGCTCGGCAGTGCGCTGTTCCTGCGCTGGCGCTCGCGCGCCTGGCAGGCGATCTGCATCTGAGCTCCCGGAGGTAACGCGCGCCTTATGCTCATCGCGCTGAAGTCGGTGTTACACACACTGCTCCTGCCCCCCGGCGGCCCGCTGCTGGTGGGAATCGCCGGGGCCTGCCTGCTCGGATTACGCAGCGGCGGCCTCGCACGCCGGGCCGGGTGGACGTTGCTCATCACGAGCCTGGGGTCGCTGTGGCTGCTGTCGACACCGGCGGTGGCGGACAGGCTCGCGCGGGCGGCGCAACGCTACCCGGCGCTCGACCTGACACGCCCGGTGCAGGCACAGGCAATCGTCATCCTCGGGGGAGACAAGCCGCGCCCGGAGGCGCCCGAATATGGCGGCGCGCCGGCGGTGGGAGGGAGGCTCCTCGAGCGCATCACCTATGGCGCGTTCGTCGCGCACCGCACCGGGCTGCCGGTGCTGGTGTCCGGCGCCGACGAGGCGCAGCCGATGAGTGCCTCGCTGGCGCGCGACTTCCACATCGAGACGCGCTGGGTCGAAGATCACGCGCGTGATACCTTTCAGAACGCACAGTTCTCGTCGCGGATTCTCAGGGCGGCAGGCGTGAGCCGCATCATCCTGGTGACCGACGCCGAGCACGAGTGGCGGGCGGTCCAGGAGTTCGCCAGCGCCGGCCTCGCCGTCGTGCCGGCGCCCACGGGACTGTGGGCCTGGCGCGGCCACAGCGCGCTGCGCTACCTGCCCAACATGGACGCTCTGGAGCATTCCACCGCCGCGCTCTACGAGCTTCTCGGGGACCTGGTGCGAGGCGCCCTGGCCGCCCTTGACCTGCGCCGGCAGGCGCCGTGAACGAGCGGCTCGCGCACTCCGGTATCAGCGTGGACCACGAGGAGCTGACCACCGTCTTCCGTTCGCCGCGCCGGGGCGACTGCAACGAACGGCTGCTGGTACTGGCAGCCGTCGGCGTCGAGGCGGTGGTCGTGGCGGCAGGCGGGGAGTTCCTGCTGCAGGTAGCCGCCGCCGACGCCGGCTACGCGGCGCAGCACCTGCTGCAGTACGAGGTCGAGAACCGCGCACCACCGCGTGCGCCGCCGCCGCCGCCACTCCACCCCAACGCCTGGATCGGCTGCGCCGCATATGTGCTGGTGTTGCTGGGCGTGGCCTGGGTGCTCTCGAACGGCCTGGTGCGGCTGGATGCGTTCGACATGGGCGAGCTCGATGCCGCGCGCGTGCAGGCAGGCCAATGGTGGCGTGCATGGACGGCGCTCACGCTGCACCTCGATGGCCCGCACCTCGCCGCGAATCTCGCGGCCGGCGTGTGGTTCGGTTACCTCGCCGGCCGGCAGATGGGCAGCGGCACCGCCTGGCTTCTCGCCGTCACCGGGGCCGCGCTCGCGAACCTGCTCGAGGCGCTGCTCGGTCCGGCCGATCATCGCGCCGTGGGGGCCTCGACCGCGGTGTTCAGCCTCCTCGGGGCAATGTCGGCTTATTCGTGGCGCGAGCGCTTCGCGCTGCCGCAGCGCTGGGCGCGCCGCTGGGGCCCGCTCATCGCCGGCGTGATCCTGCTCGGCTGGACAGGATCGGCAGGCGAAGGCACCGATGTGATGGCGCATCTGGGCGGCTTCGCGGTCGGGGCACTGCTCGGGGCCACGGCGGCTTTGCCGGGCGCACGCGCGCTGCTTGCTCGTGTGCCGCAGGCCCTGAGCGGCGCCGCGACGCTCACCGCGCTGGCGATCGCCTGGAGCTACGCACTGCGCAGCTGAGGCGCCGCGCTCACGGACCTTCGACGCTGTAACCCTGGGCGCGGAGCGCGGCGAGCGCGCCGTTCGCCCCGAGCAGCCGATCCATCGATTGCACCGCGAGCGTGCCGCTATTGCGCGTAAGGCTCGCGCGCACCGAGATCAGCCAGTCGTCCTGGGCGCGGGCAATCAGTTGGCGTACCCGCTCGGTGGTTGCGACCGCGGCGATGCAGGCGGTGCGATCGTCCGCGTGCGGGAGCTTGCGCAGCGTGTCGACATCGCCCAGCGCCCAGGCGCGGGCGCGTGCCTGCATCGGACCCAAGTCGGTCTCCAGCAGCGTCACCACCGAGTCGAGACACGCCACCTCGCCCGCGAGCGGTGCGGAGCTGACGTCCTTCAGCACGTCGACCGGGTCGTCGATCCTGAGTTTGTCCTGGTGGATACGCACGCCCTGCTGCCGGGCGAGCGTCAGCACCTCCTCCTGCACTTCGTTGTGGATCGCAAGGCCGGCGGCATCGAACACGCGGGTGAGCAACTCCCGCGCAGCGAGCATCGGGCGCATCTGCTCGATCTTGCTGTCGCGCGGGACGTAGCGGGCCTTGAGGGCTGCGACACGCGCATACAGCGCCGGCGGCACAGCCTCGCGCAGCGACATGTGGTCGGGAGGCTTCTGCAGGTGCCGCCACTCGATATAGACGCGCAACGCCGTGAGCGGGTTGGCACCAATGCCGTAGGTGGGCCAGGCGGGTACCACCTCCTGCGTATGGCGCAGAATCTCCTGCACGGCGTCCGGCTGCCAGATCATGCGTTTCGGCAACGGCGAGATCGTGCCGAGGATCCACAGCGTGTGATCGTCCCTGCGCACCGTCCACACGCGCGGGCCCTCGTGCCGCCCCTCCACCACGATTTCCTCGGCGGCCGCGGCTTCCGGGCTGCCCCCGCTCCCCGCGGGCGGCTGCGCCGCAGCGCTCAACGCGGCCGGCAGCAGCGCGCACAGCCCGAGTGCCCTGGCCGCCGCAAGCATGGCTGATGTGACTGCCCGAGAGGTACGCAAGTTCAGTCGTTGCTCGGTGGCGGCCGCGGCGCGCTCGCGGTGGCCGGGATGTACACGCGCGTTAGATTGACCGCGGGCAGCTCCCCGGCCCCGATATACAACTTCTCCACCAGTTGCTGCCCGTCGGCGGCCAACCCGTAGCGCTCGGTGACGTCCGGCCCGAGCTGCGCCTTGATCTGGATGACATACTCGCGGCCCTTCCAGCCGGAAGTCTGATCTGCCACGCCGCCCTCTGCGGATACCACGCTGCGGCCGCCGGGCGTGAAACTGCGCTGCGAAGTGCCGTAGTCGAGCACGAGCGCTCCCGATGTCTGGCGCACAGTGAGAAAGTCTCCGCGCGCGACGCTGCTCATGATGATGTGCGCCATGGGCGAGCGCAGCAGCGGGTCGGGCCGATGAACGCCGCGCCCCGGGGGCGGCGCCAGCTCTTCATCCGCCGTCGGCTCGGACCTCTGCGGGCCGCTCGTCGTGCCACGCGGTCCGGGGCGCGGTGCGCTGACGGTCTGCCGGCGGCTCATGATCTTGACGGCCTGCGCACGCATCTGGTCGAGCAATTTCTGCGGGTCGTCGCTCGCCGCATGGTCGAGCTTCCAGGCGCCCGCGAGACTGACTCCGGCAGGCGGCTCGGGCGCGAGTCCCATACCGACGCACCCCCCCAGAGTAGCGGCGGCCGCGGCACATACGAGCAGCCCCCACGCACGGACCTTCGGCATAGTGGCGTATCCTCGCTCACCTTACGCAGTGCGCGCAGCATCGCAGTTCGCCACGCGTTTACGCAACGATGAAACGACACCGCAACACCCGCCGCTCTCGCCTGCAGGAGTCGCTGACGCGACTCGACGAGGAGAGCATCGACAGGCTCTATGGCCTCGAGCCAGTCTGGGAGCCGGGCTCCGGGCAGCCGCGCCTGGCGCCGGAGGAGTTCGTGGCGGTGCGCTGCCCGTACTGCGGCGAGCGGCTGGAAACCCGCGTCGACCTGACCTCGGAAGAGGCCGTCTACGTGGAAGATTGCGAGGTCTGCTGCCGCCCGATCGAGTTTCAGGCCGAGCGCGACGAGAGTGGGGCGCTGCTGGCGCTGCAGGTACGCCGCCTGGATTGAAATCTCGGCATCGGCGCGCGCGTCGAAAGGTGCGCCGCCTCAGCCGGCGACTGCCGCCTCGAGGAAAGCGAGGCGCGCGGCGTCGGCATCGAGCCGCACCCGGGCGCCGAGCGGCACGGCCTCGTTGGCATCGCCGTGTCCGATGGGAAAACCGGCCGCACAGGGTAGGCCCGTGCCTTGCGCGAGCTCGCGCAGCACCTCGGCGCTCGTGTATGCGGCGCCCGCTTCCTCGCAGCCGGTGAACGCTCCGAGCGCGATGCCGCGCACGCGGCTGAACACACCCGCGAGCTGCAGATGCGTCCACATGCGATCGAGCCGGTAGGGACGCTCGCCCTGGTCCTCGAGCAGCAGGATAGCGCCCTCCAGTGCCGGCATGAGAGGCGTACCGAGCACACGCGAGAACACCGACAGGTTGCCTCCGAGCAGCGCTCCTTCCACCGTGCCGCCCACATACGTGGCCGTACCCTGCAGGGCGGGAGCAGGGCGGTCGGACTCGAGCAGGGCGAACAGCCGCTCGACGCTCGCTCGCGGCAGCCGCCCGAGCTGGGTGAGTACCGGCCCGTGGATGCTGGCGCGTCCATGCGCCTGCAGCCACAGGTGCAGCGCAGTGATGTCCGAGAAGCCGATCATAGGTTTCGCGGGACCGGTCGGAGCGCGCTGCGCGAGCCGCGCCAGCAGCCGCGTGGCACCGTAGCCGCCGCGCGCGCAGAACACCGCGCGGATGTCCGGAGCGGCGAGCGCGGCGGTGAGCTCATCGAAGCGGCGCGCATCGTTCCCGGCGAGGTAGCGGTGGCGCTCGAAAACGCCCGCTCCGTACTCGGGGCGATAGCGCGCCGCGAGCACAGCGAGGCCGGCATCGAAGGCGGCGCGCTCGAAGCCGCTGGCCGGCGCGATCACGGCCACGCGGTCGCCGGGATGCAGCGCCGCAGGCGCTTGGAAGGTTGCATTCATCGGGCAGCGGACTCTAGGCGTGGGGGGAAAGGGCCGTCAATGAGCGCGTCCGCGGCACAGCCGAAGCGCGGCGGTCGCCGCGGCGAGCCTCAGTCCGCGAGCGCCTTGAGGTCGCGCCGCAGCGCGGCGCGTCCGCGATCGAGCTGGTCGAGGCGCTGCGCCGCCGCGCGCAGCGCAGCCAGGTTCTGCACCGGCGCCTGGTGCAGGCGGCGGTAGACGTTGCGGGCGGTCACCCACAGGCGGTGGATGCGCGCATAGCGCGCGCCGACTTCGCGGCGCAGCGTGATCAGACCCAGGTCGCACGGATGCATCGGTACCAATCACGCTTGAAAGCGCTGCCCGGCAACAGTGCAGCCGTCACAGTTCGCTGGCGTGTTTCCTCACGCGGACCTCACAGGCCGGGCAGTAACGTGGCCGTTCCGGCTCGACTCTCGCGGGTGGCCCCGAGTGGACGTGATTTTCATCCTCGCTCTGCTTGCGCTTTACGGCACGACGCAGTGGCTCATCGCCGCCATCTCGCGCCTCGGGAGCATCGAGTGAGCGCGGTTTATGTCGTGAGCGGGGTGCTGACCGTCGCGCTGCTTGTCTATCTGCTCTATGCGCTGCTCAAGCCCGAGAAGTTCTGATGACCGCGGTCACACCGACGCTGATCGTATGCTTCCTGCTGCTGCTGCTCCTGTGTGTGAAGCCGCTCGGCCTGTATATGGCGCAGCTGTTCGAGAGCCGGCCTATCTGGGCGCTGCGCGCCGGCGCGCCGCTCGAGCGCTTGATTTATCGCCTGTGCGGCGTCGACCCTGCGCACGAGACCGGCTGGAGCCAATACGCCGCGGGTCTGCTGTTGTTCAACGCCCTCGGGGCGCTCGCGTTATATGCCCTGCAACGCCTGCAGGCATGGCTGCCGCTGAATCCGCAGAGCTTCGCGAACGTCGGCCCCGATTCGTCCTTCAACACGGCAGTCAGCTTCATCACCAACACCAACTGGCAGGGCTACTCGGGCGAGTCCACGATGAGCTATCTCACGCAGATGGCCGGGCTCGCGGTGCAGAACTTCCTGTCAGCGGCCACCGGCATCGTAGTCGCCGTCGCGCTCACCCGCGGCTTTGCCCGCCAGAGCGCCAAGGTCATCGGCAACTTCTGGGTCGACGTCACCCGCGCGACGCTCTACGTCCTGCTGCCGATCTCCATCGTGCTGGCGATTCTGCTCGTGGGGCAGGGGGTGGTGCAGAACTTCAGCGTCTACAAGGACGTCGCGACCGTCGAGACGCTCATCTACCCGCAGCCGAAGCTGGATGGGGCCGGCAATCCCGTCATGCAGTACGCCTCCACGCACAAGCAGACCCTGCCGATGGGCCCGATCGCCTCGCAGGAGGCGATCAAGGAGCTCGGCACCAACGGCGGCGGCTTCCTCAACGCCAATTCTGCGCATCCATACGAGAACCCTACGGCTGTGTCGAATTTCTTCGAGATGCTTGCGATCCTGCTCATTCCCGCCGCGCTCACCTATACCTTCGGACGGATGGTGGGTGATACGCGCCAGGGCTGGGCGATCTTCGCCGCCATGGCGATCCTGCTGGTGGCGCAGCTGTCGATCGCAGCCTACAACGAGCAGCTCGGCAATCCGCGCATCGCCGCGCTCGGGGTCGACCAGAGCGCCAGCGCCACGCAGCCGGGCGGCAACATGGAAGGCAAGGAGGCGCGCTTCGGCATTGCTGCCTCGGCGCTGTTCGCCACGATCACGACCGCGACCTCCTGTGGTGCGGTCAATTCCATGCACGACTCCTTCACCCCACTGGGCGGCTTCGTGCCGCTGTTCAACATGCAGCTCGGCGAGGTCGTGTTCGGGGGCGTCGGCACGGGGCTCTACTCGATGCTGATCTTCGCGATCGTCGGGGTATTCATCGCCGGCCTCATGATCGGACGTACGCCCGAGTATCTCGGCAAGAAGATCGAAGCGTTCGAGATGAAGATGAGCTCGATCGCCATCCTCGTCATGCCGTTCATCGTGCTGGTCGGCACCGCGGTCGCAGTGAGCGTGACGGCGGGGCAGGCCGGTGTGGCGAACCCGCAAGCGCACGGCTTCGCGGAGATCCTCTACGCCTTCACCTCGGCAAGCAACAATAACGGCAGCGCGTTCGCAGGCATTTCGGCAAACACGCCTTTCTACAACAGCGCGCTCGCGCTCTGCATGTGGCTGGGCCGCTACTGGCCGATCGCGGCGGTGCTGGCGGTGGCGGGGTCGCTGGCCGCGAAAAAGCGCATCCCGGTGAGCGACGGGACCATGCCGACGCACGGCGCCACCTTCGTAATCCTGCTGATCGGCACGGTGCTGCTGGTCGGAGCCCTCACCTTCGTGCCCGCGCTCGCTCTGGGGCCCATCCTCGAGCACATCACGATGTGGGCAAGACCATGACGCGGCGCAAGCTTGCCCTGTTCGATCGCGCGCTGCTCGTGCCCGCGCTGACCGATGCGCTGCGCAAGCTCGACCCGCGCGTGCAGTGGCGCAATCCGGTGATGTTCGTCGTGTACATCGGCAGCATTCTCAGCACCGCGCTGTGGGTGCAGGCGCTCACCGGTCCCGGCGAGGCACCGGCGTGGTTCATCTTCAACATCGCCCTGTGGCTGTGGTTCACGGTGCTGTTCGCGAATCTGGCGGAGGCGCTGGCCGAGGGGCGCAGTAAGGCGCAGGCGGCGGCGCTGCGCGGACTGAAGCAGACCGTGTGGGCAAAGAAGCTGGCAGACCCGGGGCAGCGGCAAGAGAGCACCCAAGTGCGCGCCGATGACCTGCGCCGCGACGACGTGGTGCTTATCGAAGCCGGAGACTACGTGCCTGCCGACGGCGAAGTCGTCGTCGGCGCGGCCTCCGTAGACGAGAGCGCGATCACGGGTGAGTCCGCACCGGTCATTCGCGAGTCCGGCGGCGACTTCTCGGCAGTGACCGGCGGTACGCGCGTGCTGTCGGATTGGATCATCGTTCGCGTGACGGTCAATCCGGGCGAGACCTTCCTCGACCGCATGATTGCCATGGTCGAAAGCGCCCGCCGCCAGAAGACCCCGAACGAGATCGCGCTGACCATCCTGCTGGTGGCGCTCACCCTGGTGTTTCTGCTCGCGACCGCTACGCTGCTGCCGTACTCGCTCTATAGCGTTGCGGTGACCAAGCTCGGTACGCCGATCACCATCACGGCACTCATCGCGCTGCTCGTGTGCCTCATCCCTACCACCATCGGCGCGCTGCTCTCCGCGATCGGCGTCGCGGGCATGAGCCGCATGCTGCAGGCCAATGTCATCGCCACCTCCGGCCGCGCCGTTGAGGCGGCCGGCGACGTCGACGTCCTGCTGCTCGACAAGACCGGCACCATCACCCTCGGCAACCGCCAGGCTGCAGCCTTCATTCCGGCAGCCGGAGTCAGCGAGGAGGAGCTGGCGGATGCGGCGCAACTCTCCTCGCTGGCGGATGAAACTCCCGAAGGGCGCAGCGTCGTCGTGCTGGCCAAGCAGCGCTTTCGCCTGCGCGAGCGCGACCTGACGGCCTTGAGCGCCTCGTTCGTGCACTTCTCGGCGCATACGCGCATGAGCGGCGTCAACATCGGCGACCGCCAGATCCGCAAGGGGGCGGCGGACGCCGTCCAGCGTCACGTCGAGGGGTTCGGTCACTTGTTTCCGAAGGCCGTGCTGACCGCCGTGCAGGAGGTGGCGCGCCGCGGCAGTACCCCGCTCGTGGTGAGTGACGGCGCCCGCGTGCTCGGCATCATCGAGCTCAAGGACATCGTCAAGGGGGGCATCCGCGAGCGCTTCGGCGAGCTGCGCCGCATGGGCATCAAGACGGTCATGATCACCGGCGACAACCCGCTCACCGCCGCGGCGATCGCCGCTGAATCCGGCGTCGATGGCTTTCTCGCCGAAGCGACCCCGGAAGCCAAGCTGCAGCTCATCCGCGAGCACCAGGCGCAGGGGCGCCTGGTGGCGATGACCGGCGACGGCACCAACGATGCTCCGGCGCTGGCGCAGGCGGACGTGGCGGTGGCAATGAACACCGGCACGCAGGCCGCCAAGGAAGCCGGCAACATGGTGGATCTCGATTCAAACCCCACCAAGCTCATTGAGGTGGTCGAGACCGGCAAGCAGATGCTCATGACGCGCGGCGCCCTCACGACGTTCTCGATCGCCAACGACGTTGCCAAATACTTCGCTATCATCCCGGCGGCGTTCGTGACCACCTATCCGCAGCTGGACGCGCTCAACGTCATGCGCCTGGCGAGCCCGTTCTCGGCGATCCTCGCGGCCGTCATTTTCAACGCTCTCATCATCGTCGTGCTCATTCCGCTCGCCCTGAAGGGCGTGCGCTACCGCGCGCTCGGGGCGGCAATCCTGCTGCGGCGCAATCTGCTTATCTACGGGCTGGGCGGCATCATCGTGCCGTTCGTCGGCATCAAACTGATAGACCTCGTGCTGGTCGTGACGCACCTCACCTGAGCGCGTGCCCTTATGAATATTCGGCCGCCACAGCCCTCCTCGCGCGCCCCGCTGCTGCGCCCGGCGCTCACGCTGTTCCTGCTGCTGACGGTGCTTACCGGCATCCTCTACCCCCTCGTGGTCACCGCCATCGCGCAGGGGCTGTTTCCGCGCCAGGCTGCGGGGAGCCTCATCGCGCGCGCGGGTCGCCCGGTCGGCTCCGCGCTCATCGGGCAGAGCTTCAGCGATCCGGGTCACTTCTGGGGCCGGCCTTCCGCCACCACTCCACAGCCTTACAACGGCACTGCCTCCACCGGCTCGAACCTCGGGCCGCTCAACCCCGCCCTCACCGATGCCATCAAGGAGCGCGTCGCGGCGCTGCGTGCCGCCGATGCGGGCAACGCCGCGCCCATCCCTGTCGACCTGGTCACGACTTCCGCCAGTGGACTCGATCCGCACATCAGCGTGGCGGCCGCCGATTACCAGGTGCCGCGCGTGGCGCGCGCCCGCGCTCTACCGGCCGCGCGCCTGCGGGCATTGATTGCCGCACACACCGAGGGTAGGTTGTTGGGCGTCATCGGCGAGCCGCGTGTCAACGTGCTGGAGCTGAACCTGGCACTCGATGCGCTGAAGTGACCCCAATGGCCGAAGTCCGGCCGGATCCCGACCAGCTGCTCGAGCGAATCAAGGCGGAAGAGGCGCGCGCCCGCCGCGGGCGGCTGCGCATCTTCTTCGGCGCCGCCGCCGGGGTCGGCAAGACCTACGCCATGCTCGAGGCCGCCCGCGGCGTGCTGGCCGGTGGTACCGACCTGGTAGTCGGCTACGTCGAGCCCCACGGCCGCGTCGACACCGAGCGGCTGCTCGAAGGACTGCCGCGCCTGCCGGCGCTCCCGGTGAGCTACCGCGCGATCGTGCGCCTGGAGTTCGACCTCGATGCGGCCCTCGCGCGCCATCCGCAGATCCTGCTGGTCGACGAGCTGGCGCACTCCAACATCGTGGGTGGGGAGCCGCCGCCGCGGCACCCCAAGCGCTGGCAGGACGTCGCGGAGCTGTTGGCGGCGGGCATCAGCGTGTGGACCACGGTCAACGTACAGCACCTCGAGAGCCTCAACGACCTCGTTTTCCAGACCACCGGGGTGCGCCAGCGCGAGACACTGCCGGATCACGTGTTCGACGAAGCCGACGACATCGAGCTGATCGACCTGCCGCCCGATGACCTGATTGCGCGCCTG
>DASZHQ010000211.1:0-3253 GCA_035937715.1 Steroidobacteraceae bacterium
CGTCTGCGGATCGAGCCCGGTCTTCACCTCGAGCCAGCTGTCGGGAATCCTGAACGGTTCCTGGCCGGTGGCGCGCTCGAACAGGCGCGACAGGTGCGTGAACGGCTCGATTTCGCGGCCGTCCTCCTTCCAGCCCTGCACCGTGCCGACGTTCAGGCGCAGGGTGAAGGTCGCATCCGGCGGCACGCTCGTGCCATAGACGCGAAAGCGGGCGCGCGCGATTTTTTCGGACGCGGCGTCGACCGGAGCTTCCACCTCGTCTTCATAACTCTTGCGCACCGTTCGGGCCGGCGCATCCACGCTGCGCGCGAGTTCAATCATCGGGTCGTGCGTGGCGTCGAGCGCCGCCGCACCACCCTCCCACAAGCGCTGGCGCACCTTCGGATCGGCGAGCTGCGAGCCGTCCACCAGCCGTGCCGCCAGCGTGTCGGGTGAATCCTTCGCCAGCAGCTGAAGCACGATCGGGGCATCCGGCCCCAGCCACTCGCGCATGCGCTCCAACGCGAAAGACAAGGTGAGCCTGTCGAGCGCCGGATACACGGGTACCGGGGCGGTGAGGCGCTGCACGACGCGTGGCAGCGCCGCGTCGCGGTATTCACGCAGGCGGTCGGTGTTGGGTTTCGGGCGTTCAGCGGCGCCGCGCACCAGGGTGCGCGCATAGGTGAACAACCGGCTGTTGAAGCCGGCGCCCAGCTCGAGGAACGTATAGGGCAGCGAGAGCTCGCGCTCGCGCAGCTGCGCTTTCGCGATGTCCGACCAGGGATCGCCGATCGCGGCGGCGAACTGCGGGTCGGCGGCGACCTTGGCCCGCAGCGCCGCTTCCTCGTCGCGCTTGGCTTTCAGCAGCCGGTCATCGAGCAGCGCGTCGAGCTGCTTGCGGCGCACCTTAATGGAGTTTTCCAGGCCATTGAGCGGATCTTCCACGATGCGGTCCGCCTCAAGGCCCGTTTTACCGAACTCGATGAAACGCCCGCGCAGCTCCGAGGCGCGCAGCAGCCAGCGCGGCAGTTCCACATTGCGCAGGGTCTGGAGCTGCGCAACGGTCAACAGCCGGTCGGTGGAACCGGGATGCCCCGATACGAATACCAGCTCCCCCGCCTGCGGCCCCTCCGGCCGCAGGCGCAGGAAGCTCGGCGTCGAGGCGGGCTTGCCGTTCGGGCCGTAGGCGCGCAGGACCGACATGTCCAGGCACCAGCGCGGGAACTGAAAGTTGTCCGGGTCACCGCCGAATGCGGCAATTCCGCGCTCGGGAGCGAATACCAGGCGCACGTCGTCATAGCGGTGGTACTTGTAGAGCCAGTACTGCCCGCCCTGGTAGAGGTCGACGGATTCGCACTTCAGCGGACCGGATTTCGCGTGCTGGCTTTCCTGCTCGCAGGCCTGCTCGAGTTGCGTCAGGGTCTTCTTGCGGGTGTCGTTGGCCGCGCGGTCATCGAGTCCGCCGATCGCCGCTGCGACCTTGGGCGTAACGTTCTCCACGCCCATCAGTACGTCGGCGATCTGCGTTCCGCACTTGAGTTCCTGTTCGCGGGAGCGGGCGAGGAAGCCGCTGCGCACCAGGTTGCGCTCGCTGCTCGAGTGCTCATCCAGGCAGGCTTCGGCGCAGTGGTGATTGGTCAGGATCAGTCCGTCGGGCGACACGAAGGATGCCGTGCAGTTCGATAAGCGGATGGTGGCGGTGCGCACCCGATCCAGCCAGGCGGAGCTGATGTCGGCGCCGTACTGGCGCTTCACCAGATCCTGCGGAAAGTCGTGGAAGGTCCACATGCCGGCGTCGCTGAACGCGGGCGGTGATACCAGGAGCACGAGGACGGCGGGCAGACAGCTGCGGCGCATGGCGATCCTTTCAAAGTTATTCTTGGCAGCCCGGCCAACAATTCCGGGGCTGGCGATTATGCTCGAAAGTTACCTTCCGCTCTTCGCTTCAGCTTTCCGATTCGAGCAGCATGAGCGTCGTGCCGTCCGGGCTTTCCAGCACGGCGTTGCCGAGGCGCCCGGCGGCGCCCGGCACGAGGGCGGACATGGCCACGCCCAGCTCGCGCAGCCGCGCTATGCGGGCACGCATATCGGGGGCGCGGAACACGAGCATCGGACGCTCGCACACCTGCAGGGGGTGAAACGAGAGGTCCAGGTAGTCGCTGGTGAGCGGCAGGTGCGGATAGGGCGCTGCCACCTCGCCGGCGGCGACGAAGCCCAGAGGCTCCCAGAAGCCCTGCGCGGCGGCAAAGTCCGTGACCGGCAGACTCACTTCGGCGAAGTCCCCGCACAGCGAGACCTCGGCCACCCCGCGCGCCACCGGCGAGTAGGTGCGCGCTTCCAGGACCGCGACCGCGTGGCCAAACGGGTCCGACAAACCGATCTCGTGGAATACCTCCTCGCCGGTGCGGCAGCGCGTCAGTTTGATGCCGGCCGCGGCAAACTCCCGCACGCACTCGGCAATGCCGGGACGCACGAAAGTGAGAACCGGCGAGGCGCCGGGCCGTTGATGCAGGCCTATGACCAGCCGGCCGTCGGTCAGCACTCCGTACGGATGCGTGAGCGTATCGGTGGTCAGGGCCTGGGTGAAGCCCAGTCGTTCGTAGAACTCGATCGAGGCGCGCACATCATTGACCGCGATGCTGGTCTCGTGAAAAGTCCCCAGCAGGGGCAGTGGTGCGCCGGACATCACGCCGAGGCGCCGCGCGCGGTGCTGGGAAGGCGGCCATGCCCGGCGTGCGTCCAGCCCTGACAGTGCTGCTCGATCAGGTCCGCGAGACATTGCGCATGGCTGGCGCGGGCGTTGAGCGCCGGCACATACTGGTAACGCTCACCACCGGCGCGCATGAAGGCGTCACGATTTTCGATATCGATCTCCTCGAGCGTCTCCAGGCAGTCCACGGCAAAACCCGGACACACCAGGGTCACTTCGCGCACGCCGCGGGCGGGCATCCCGGTGAGCACCGTGAGGGTGTAGGGCTTCAGCCAGTCCGTCGGACCAAAGCGCGACTGAAAGCTCACGCTCCACTCCCCGTCGCGCAGCAGCAGTTCGTCCGCGAGCAGGCGCGCCGTGGTCTGGCAGCGGCAGAAGTACGGGTCGCCCTGGTGGACGTAGCGTTCCGGAATGCCATGAAAGGAAATCAGCAGGTGAGCCGTGCGGCCGTGAGCCTGCCAGTGCTCGGTGACGCTGGCGCGCAGCGCATCGATGTAGCCCGGATGCTCGTGATAGTCCGCGATGAAGCGCAGCTCGGGCAGCGAGCGCCAGCGGCGCAACTCG
>DASZHQ010000212.1:0-3777 GCA_035937715.1 Steroidobacteraceae bacterium
GCGACGCGCGCTGCCGGGACGATGGCCTTGCGGATGGCGGTGCACTTCTGTCCTGCCTTGACGGTCATCTCGCGCACCACCTCGCCCACGAACAGCTCGAGCTCCGGGGTAGCGGCAGCGGCATCGGGACCGAGGATCGAGGAGTTGAGCGAGTCGGTCTCGGAGGTGAAGCGCACCGAGGCGGCGGTCACCACCGGATGCTGGCGCAGCTTCAGCGCCGTGGCCGCCGAGCCGGTGAAGGACACCACGTCCTGGCAGGTGAGATGCTCGAACAGATCCCCCACTCCCCCGCATATGAGCTGCACCGCCCCTTCCGGCAGGATCGCCGACTCCACGATCCGCCGGAACACACGCTCGGTGAGGTAGCAGGTCTGGGTCGCAGGCTTGACGATCGCCGGCACGCCGGCGAGCAGCGCCGGTGCCAGCTTCTCCAGCATCCCCCACACGGGGAAGTTGAACGCGTTGATGTGCACCGCCGCGCCCTCGAGCGGCACGCACACGTGTTGCCCGACGAAACTACCCCTCTTCGAAAGGGCCTCCACTGCGCCGTCGATGTACACGCGGCTGTTAGGAAGCTCGCGCGTACCCTTGCTGGCGTACACGAACAGCGTGCTGATGCCGCCGTCGATGTCGATCCAGGAATCCGCCTTGGTGGCGCCGGTGGCATACGACAGGGCGTAGAACTCATCCTTGTGCTCGCCGAGATAGCGCGCCAGCGCCTTCAGCAGCGCCGCTCGCTCATGGAAGGTGAGCCGGCGCAGGTTGGGCCCACCGACTTCGCGCGCGTGCTCGAGCATGGCACGGGCGTCGAGGCCCTCGGCGCTCGCGCTGGCGATCACCTCCCCCGTGGTCGCATCCCGCAGCGCCACCGCGGTGCCGTGGCCTGCCAGCCAACTGCCGGCAACGAAACTCTGAAGCTGCATACGGCTCACTCCTCGCCCGCCACCTGTCCGTCGATGCGATAGGAGCGACCGCGAAACAGCGCGATGCGCTCGCCGCGCTGGTTGGAAATGACGATTTCATAGAGGCCGTTGCGCCGCGTGCGCCACAGCTGCGCAGCCTCTGCGGTGAGCTCGTCACCCTCGCGCGCCGCGGCCAGGTAGTCGATCGCCGCGGCGGCCGCTACGGTCGCTTCGTTGTGCGAGTTGCAGGCGAAGGCGAACGCGCTGTCGCCGAGCGCAAAGACCATGCCGCCGTGGCAGACGCCGTGCCCGTTGACCATGTCCGCCCGCACGCGCATGACGACGCGCGCCCACCCCGGGGCGACTCCCGTGATCCGCATGCCGAGCGCCTGCGAGGCGCGATCCCGCGCGAACAATGCCGCGGCGGCGCGCTCGGCCCGCTGCTTGAGGGCCGCTGGCGAGCTTTCATCCTGCATGAGTCACTCTCAACGGCCCGTAAAGCGCGGCGCACGTTTCTCGGCAAAGGCCGCCACGCCCTCGGCGTAGTCGGCGCTGCGGCCGAGCTCGCCCTGGAAGTCGCGCTCGACGTCCAGCTGCTGCGGCAGCGTACGGCTCAGGCCCTCGTAGACAGCCTGCTTCGTGCGCGCCAGCCCGAGTGTCGGCGCCACCGCGAGCTCCCGTGCCAGCGCCTCGACCACCGCGGCGAGCTCGCCGTCGTCCACGCAGCGCCAGATCAGTCCCCACGCGGCCGCCTGCTCGGCCGGCAGCTTCTCCCCCAGCAGCGCGAGCCCGAGCGCGCGTGCCGTACCGACCAGCCGCGGCAGCAGCCAGGTGCCGCCCGAGTCGGGCACGAGCCCGAGCTTGCAGAAGGCCTGCACGAAGGTGGCCGAGCGCGCCGCCACGACCAGGTCGCACGCCAGCGCGATGTTGGCGCCGGCGCCGGCCGCAACCCCGTTGACAGCGGCGATGACCGGCAGCGGGAGCCTGCGCAGTGCCAGTACCAGCGGCTTGTAATTCCTTTCGATCGATTCGGCGAGGTCGGGAGGTGAGGCGCCCGGCGCCACGGCGCGATCCCCCAGATCCTGCCCGGCGCAGAAACCCCGCCCCGCACCGGTGATCACCAGCACGCGCGCCGCCGAGCCCTCGAGCGCGGCGAGCGCGGCGCGCACCTCGGCATGCATCGCGCTGTTGAAGCTGTTCAGCCGCTCCGGCCGATTGAGCGTGAGCCGCGCCACACCCGCGCTGATGTCAAAAAGGATCGTCTGGTAGCTCACCTGGGCTGCGCCTCACTTCTCGTCATAATCGAGCTCGAGCAAGGGCGTCTTGACCCGCGACTGGCACGCGAGCACATATCCCTGTTCGAGCTCCCAGTCCTCCAGCGCGTAATTTTGCGCCATTTCCACCGCTCCGCTGATCACCTTGGTGCGGCAGGTGGAGCACACGCCCGCGCGGCAGGAGAACGGCAGCTCCACCCCGGCGCGCGCCGCTGCATCGAGCACCGTCTCATCGTCCATTTTCATGCTGAAGGAGCGGCGCCGCCCATCCATGCGCACGGTCACCTCGGCCACACCCGCGCCGGCGGCCGGCGCCGGGCGCTGCGGAGCAGGCGCGGCAGCTTCGGGCGCGGCGGCGCTGCTGCGCCCCGCCGGCTCTCCCGCCGCCGTGGCGAGCGTGAAGTGTTCGCTGTGCACGCGCGCGGCTTCCACCCCGAGCTCGCGCAGCGTGGCGCTGACCTGCTCGATCATGTCGCCCGGACCGCAGACGAAATACTCCCTGACTTCCTCGGGGCGGAACAGCGTCGTCGCGAAACGGCGCACCCGCGCGGCGTCGATGCGGCCGTTGTACAGCTCGACTTCCTGCGGCTCGCGGCTCATCACGAAGTGCACCGACAGCCGCTCGAGATAGCGGTCCTTGAGGGCGAGCAGCTCCTCCAGGCACATCGCCCGTGCGCTGCCGGTATTGCCGTAGAAGACCAGGACCCGGCCGGCACCGCCTGCGAGCAGTGCGCGCACTACCGCGAGCACCGGGGTGATGCCGCAGCCTGCCGCGAATGCCACGAACGTCGCCGCACCCGAAGAAAGCTCCCGCGGAATGAAGCTGCCGTTGGGTGACAGCACCTCGAGCAGGTCACCGGCGCGCAATCCTTCCGCCAGGTGACGCGACATGCGCCCCTGCGCATGCACGCGCGGCACGATGCGCAGCGGCACCTCGCCCGGTGCGTTCACCAGTGAATAGGTGCGGCGGATGTCCTCGCCGTCGACGGTGGCGCGCACCACCACGTGCTGTCCGGGGCTGCCGCGGTACTCCGCCCGCAGCGCTTCGGGCACCTCGAGCGCAATGGCCACCGCGTCCTCCGCGTCCGGAGAGACCTGCGCCACCTTGAGCGAATGAAACTTGAGCATCTCAGAGGCACTTGAAGTAGTCGAAGGGCTCGCGGCAGGCCGTGCAGCGGTAGTGCGCCTTGCAGGGAGTGGAGCCGAATTCGCTCACGCGCTCGGTCGCGCCACTGCCGCAGCGCGGACAGCTCACCGCGGCGGGCTGCCACAGGCCGCGCGGACTCGCGACCGCCTCCTCGGGCGGAGCGATGCCGTATGCGCGCAGCTTCTCGCGCCCCTGCGGCGTCAGCCAGTCGCTGGTCCAGGGCGGCGACAGCACCTCCTCGATAATTGCATCCGCGCAGCCGC
This sequence comes from Steroidobacteraceae bacterium, assembly GCA_035937715.1. Taxonomy (GTDB): domain Bacteria; phylum Pseudomonadota; class Gammaproteobacteria; order Steroidobacterales; family Steroidobacteraceae; genus 13-2-20CM-66-19. The sequence goes on from DASZHQ010000212.1 coordinate 3,587, forward strand.
CGGCATCGAGCGCCGCGCGCACCGTGCGGCGGATCACCGCCGTCGCCGGGCAGCCCGAATAGGTCGGGGTGAGGCCCACCTCGAGACACCCGCCGGCGCCATGCCGCACGTACCTGACGATGCCCAGGTCCACGATGCTCAGCACGGGGATCTCCGGATCGGGCACGCCGCCGAGAAGCTCCCAGACGCGC
>DASZHQ010000213.1:0-13544 GCA_035937715.1 Steroidobacteraceae bacterium
CGCGTCAAAGTGGCGGCGCCACGCTCATCGAGCACGTGACCTACCGTGCCGCCGCGCACTCCACCAGCGACGACCCTTCACGCTATCGGCCCAAGGAAGAGTGGCGCGCGTGGCCGCTGGGGGATCCGGTGCTGCGCCTCAAGGCGCATCTCATCGCGCTCGGGGAATGGTCCGAGGAGCGCCACGCAAGGCTCGAGAAGGAGCTGGAGGCCCAGGTCACCGCCTGCTGGAAGGAGGCCGAGTCGTACGGGACCCTCACCGGCGGCCCGGCGCTCGATCCACTCACCATGTTCGAGGATGTCTTCAAGGACATGCCGCCGAATCTGGTGCGCGAGCGCGAGGAGCTGCGCGCACTGCGCAATGCGACCGGGGAGGCCTCGGAGGCTCACCCCTCGGTCGCGCGGGAGGGCTGACGCGTGGCGCGCATGAACATGGTCCAGGCGCTGAATTCGGCGATGGACGTGATGCTGGGGCGCGACCCGCGCGTGGTCATCCTCGGGGAGGACGTCGGTTACTTCGGCGGCGTGTTCCGGGTGACCGAGGGGCTGCAGAGGAAATACGGCGAGCACCGCGTGCTCGACACGCCGATCGCGGAGGGCGGCATCATTGCCGCGGCGATCGGCATGGGCGTGAACGGACTAAAGCCCGTGGCGGAGATCCAGTTTGCCGATTACATCTATCCGGGTTTCGACCAGGTGGTGAGTGAGCTGGCGCGGCTGCGTTACCGCTCGGCCGGCGAGTTCCATGCCCCCGTGACCATCCGCACTCCCTGCGGCGGAGGCATCCGCGGGGGCCAGACGCACTCGCAAAGCCCGGAAGCCATTTTCACGCACGTGTGCGGCATCAAGGTGGTCATGCCCTCCAACCCATACGATGCCAAGGGATTGCTGATCAGCTCCATCGAGGACGAAGACCCGGTCGTGTTCTTCGAGCCCAAGCGCATCTACAACGGTCCGTTCGACGGCGATCCGCACAAGCCCGCGGTTCCCTGGAGCGCGCACCCGCGCGGCGAGGTGCCCGACGGTCACTACACCGTGCCGATCGGCCAGGCCGGGATCGTGCGCGAGGGTAAGGACGTGACGGTGCTCGCTTACGGTACGATGGTGCACGTCGCCGAAGCCGCCGTGCGGCAGCTCGGCGTCGACGCGGAGATCGTCGACGTGCGTACCATGGCGCCGCTGGACGTCGATACGCTGTGCACTTCCGTCTGCAAGACCGGCCGCTGCGTGGTGGTGCACGAGGCCACGCGGTTTGCCGGCTACGGCGCCGAGCTGGTGGCGACCGTGCAGGAACATTGCTTCTGGAACCTCGAAGCGCCCGTGCAACGCGTCACCGGCTGGGATACTCCCTATCCGCACGCCTTCGAGTGGGAATACTTTCCAGGCCAGGCACGCATCGTCGCGGCGCTCAAACAGGTGCTGGAGGCGGCATGAGCAGGTATGTCTTCAAGCTTCCCGATCTGGGCGAGGGCACGGTCGAGGCAGAGATCGTTGCCTGGCGCGTGAAGCCGGGCGACATCGTCGCCGAGGATGACGTGATCGCCGAGGTGATGACCGAGAAAGCGGCGGTGGAAGTGCCGGCGCCGGTGAGCGGGCGCGTGGTATCCATTACCGGCGAGCCCGGCGAGATGGTGCCGGTGGGTGCCGAGTTGATCGTGTTCGAGACCGAGGCGGGCGCCGGCGCAGCAGCTGCCGGCGCTGCGGGTGCGAAGTCTGCAGCACCGGCGGGCGCGGCGAGTGCAGGGGCGGTGGCCGGCGCCGGCGCGGCTGCCGAGGCCCCGGGCGCAGCCGCGGCGACGGGCCGACGCGCCACGGCCGCCGGTAACGGCGCCGCGCAGGCGCAGCAAGTCGAAGCGGTCGCAGCGGCGCGCAGCGCCCGGGTAGCGACCTCGCCGGCAATCCGCCGCCGCGCGCACGAGGCCGGCATCGATCTGCGGCAGATCGCCGGATCCGGGCCTAACGGACGCATCGTGTCGAAAGACCTGGAGGCCTACGTGGCACGTCGCGGGCAGCCGACCCCGCTGCGCCCCGCACCCAAGGCGGTTCCCGTGGCCCGCGCGCACGAGCCGCGCGCAGCGCTCGCCGGCGCCACGCAGGAGATCAAGGTGATCGGGCTGCGGCGTGTGATCGCGCAGCGCATGAGCGAGGCGAAGCGCAACATCCCGCACTTCGCCTACGTGGAGGAGCTCGATATCACCGAGCTCGAGTCGCTGCGTCGGCATCTGAACGGCAAGCTGCCCGCGGGCGCCGCGGCGCTCACCTATCTGCCTTTCCTCGCGCTCGCGCTGGTGCGGGTGCTGCGGGACTTCCCGCAATGCAACGCGCATTACGATGCCGAGCGCGGCGTGATCGTGCGCTACGCCGCGGTGCACCTCGGCATCGCCACGCAGACCCCGGATGGACTGAAGGTGCCCGTGGTGCACGATGCGCAGGCGCGCACGCTGTGGGAGCTGGCGGCGGAGATGCGGCGCGTGAGCGAAGCCGCGCGCAGCAACAAGGCGCGGCGCGAGGAGCTCAGCGGCTCGACCATCACCATCACCAGCCTCGGCAAGCTCGGCGGCATCGCCAGCACTCCGATCATCAATGCCCCGGAAGTCGCCATCATCGGCGTGAACCGCGCTATCGAGCGCCCGGTGGTGGTGGATGGCGCCATCGCGATCCGCCGCACCATGAACCTGTCGTCCTCCTTCGACCATCGGTTCGTCGACGGCTACGACGCGGCCGCGATGATCCAGGCGTTGAAGGAATGCCTCGAGCATCCGGCGACGATCTTCATCGCCGCTTGAAGGTGCGCTGCGGCCGGGAGATGCGTCTTGCCTCGACTGCGCAGCATCGGGAGCGCGGCGTTGCTGACGCTGTTCGCGGCGTGCGGCGGGGGAGGCGGCGGAGTCGGGAGCGGCATGATGCCCGCCGCGCCCGTGCCGCCGCTATTCACCGCGGTGACTCAGGTGCGCGTCTCGCACCCCTCGACCTTCGCCGCCGGCTGCGACGGCATGCCGGCAAGCGGGACGCTGTACACCGACACCGCGGCCGAGCCCTATCTCGCGGTCAATCCCACTAACCCGTCGAATCTCATCGCCGCCTGGCAGCAGAACCGCTGGTCCGACGGCGGCGCGCAGGGGCTGAACCTCGCCGCCTCCTTCGATGGGGGCCTCACCTGGACACTGAGCAACGCGCCCTTCTCGCGCTGCACCGGCGGCAACAGCGGCAATGCGGGCGACTACGCCCGCGCCACCGACGTGTGGCTCACGGTATCACCGCGCAACGTGGTGTACGCCCTGTCGCTGTCCTTCAGCGGCGCCTCACTCCAGCCCGGCTCCGCGAGCGGCATGCTGGTCGCGCAGTCGCAGGATGGCGGCACCAACTGGGGCACGCCGACCGCGCTCATCCAGGACGGCTCGCAGTTCTTCAATGACAAGGGCTCGATCACCGCCGATCCGACCGACGGCAATTATGTGTACGCCGTCTGGGACCGCCTCACCGCGCAGAACGCGGGACCGAGCTACTTCGCCGTGACCTCCAACGCCGGAGCGAGCTGGCAGGCGGCCCGCAACATCTACGATCCGGGCGCACGCAATCAGACTATCGGCAATCAGATTGTCGTGCTCCCCGGGGACGTGTTGGTCGACATCTTCACCGAGCTGGACACGGCGATGAACGGTACGCCCACGGCCTCGGTGCGCGCCGTCCGCTCGACCGACCACGGCATGACCTGGTCCGCCGCGGTCACGCTCTCCGACCTCAACGCCGTCGGCACCAGCGATCCCGCCACGGGAACGGCGGTGCGGGATGGGTCCGATCTCGTGTCCGTCAGCGTCGGTCCCGGCGGCATCATTTACGTCGTCTGGCAGGACGCGCGCTTCTCCGGGGAGCACGATGGCATCGCGATGACGCACTCGTCCGACGGCGGCCACACCTGGTCGGTGCCCGTGCAGGTCGAGGCCGATCACCAGGTGCAGGCGTTCACGCCGACCATCAGGGTAAGCGCCGATGGCGTGATCGCGGTGACCTACTTCGACCTGCGCAACAACGTACCCTCGCCCACGGCGCTCCTGACTGACTGCTGGATGGTGACCTCCAGCGACGGCGGCCTGACTTTCAGGGAGACGCACCTGTCAGGTCCCTTCAACCTGGATCTGGCGCCGAATTCGCAAGGGTTGTTCCTCGGCGATTACCAGTCGCTTGCGGATGCGAACGGCGCGTTCCTGCCGTTTTACGTGCAGACCGATCCGGGCACGCAGCTGCGCAGCGATGTGTTCCTCTCCTTTCCGCCCGCCGCCGCGGCGCAGTCCGCGGCAGGGGAGGCGGGCAGCAGCGCCTACAGCGCGCTGGCGGCGCCGGAGGGGATGGCGCTCACGACGGCAGCGCGCCAGCGCGTCATGGCGCGCACCCGGCTGGTGCAGGCGCAGCGCCTGCATCGCGGGAGTTAGCCCTCCGCGGCCTCAGGGGCGGTGGCCGCTCACCCCGGCGTAAGTCTTTTCGCCGGCCTCGATGCGGAGCTTCAGCCGATTCTGCGGCGGCGGCAGCGGGCAGGTGGCAAAGTCATTGAGCGCGCAAGGCGGGTTGTAGGCCTTGTTGAAATCCAGCCGCGCGCTGCCGCCGGCGGGCAGCGGGATGTAGAGGAAGCGTCCGCCGCCGTAAGTCTCGTGCCCGCTCGTGCCGTCGGCGAACATGATGAACAGCTCCCGCTCGTCCGGCTGCTCGAGCACCGCGTCGAGACGCCACTCGCGGCCGTGGGTCGCGAAGACCACGGCCCCCGGGGACACCATCTCCTCCTCCATGCCGAGGATGTTGACGATCCTGATATGCCGCACCGGCTGGTACGGCTCGAAGTGCGCGTCGAACACCCAACCGGTGCTGACAGGAAAGTAACTCAGGCCCTGGAACTGCAGGCGGCGCGGGTTGTTCAGATCACGCACCCGCACGCCGAGCTGGCCGGCGCGCTCGATGACGAAGAAACGCAACGTCCCGCTGGCGAGCACCGTGGGATCCTCGGCGCCATCGGAAGCGAGCTCGAGCGAGCCGACCGGGCGGCCGTCGTGCATCACGCCGCCGCCGGCGAGCGCGACGAAGCGGACCCGCTGCCCGGTGACGACGAAGGAACCGGCGGTGGCGGCGAGCGATGGGCTGTCAAGTGAGAGGGAGTTGCTGGCGGCGCGGCCGAAGCTGTTGTCGCCCTCCTTGAGCCAGAAGAGCCCCGCGAGCGTCAGCCAGCCGTTGTCGCTGGTGAGTGAGTCGATGCGCTTGAGGCGCCACTCACTGATGCTGCTGCGCTCCGCCTGCAGCGCGGCGGCCGCGGTGGTGGGCGGCGGCGTGTTTTCAGACTCGGCGGCGGCGCGCCCGGGTAGCACCAGCATCGACTGCACGATCAGCGTCAGCAGCGTGGCTGGCAGCACGCTCGCCCGCCGCAACCAGCCGGCGCGCGGGTCTCGAGCATCGTGATCCGCAGACATGTGGCTTCTCCTGCGCGGGCGCTGGCGCGCATCGTATGCCATCAACTCTCGCGTCCGAGGATCTCCTCGCGCACGTCGGCGATCTCGCGCGCCCGCGAGGGGCGGGCGCCCTCGCAGCGCTCGGGGCGCGGGCAGCGGTTGCTGCGCGGGCAGATGATGCGCGCCGGCGCACCGAGCGCATCGACGATCCAGGCGATGTTTAGCACGTTGGCTACCGCGGCGAGCGCCTGCACGGCTGCCTTCGGGATGCGCGCCTCACCGCGCCGGTGCAGGCATTCTCTGAAAATGGACTCGATCAGCGCATCGGCAGGCACGCCGTGGGAGGCGAGCGCCGGCGCCAGGTCGACCCCGACCGACAGTACGTGCGGGTTGCCCGCCATGTCGTGCACGCGGATGGAGTGGCAGCAGTAAAGGAGCGAACGCTCCCCGTCGCGCAGCACCGAGATCTGCGAACCGCACGCGCCGTGATCGCCGTCGATCATGCGGAACACCGCCCAGTTGGGGCAGGGGTCGCTCACCTGGGCGAGATTCCCCCAGGGCAGCGGGATGCCATTGCCCCGATAGACCGCGCGCAGGTAGCCGGGCGGGTAGGCGTCGAAGAAATGCCAGTAGGGATAAGGGGAGACCTTGGTCATGCGGCGCATCACCACGGCCGGTGTCAGCTCGAGCTTTGCGCCCGCCGCCACGCGATAGCGCTCATGCGCGAGGAAGCGGCGGAACGGTACGCGCGGGGCGAGCAGGGCGCCGGCGAAGAAGCTGCATTCGAAGTCGCGCCAGGCGTGCAGGACGTCCTGTGCATTCATGCCAGCCGCGCTCGAGCCGCCTTCCGGGCTGCCGCCCATCTCCCCGCCGGTAGCGTGTGGAGACTTCAGCCCATCTCCCCCGTGCAACACCTTGTGGGCGATGTGAGCGGCGAGGTCGAACTTCAGCCGCGCGGGGTCCGCCAGCAGCGCGCGGTTGGCGTACACCACGCCCGGGGCTTCGAAGAACGAGCGCACCATGCTGCGCACTTCGCGGTCCTTGTCGCGCGCCAGTACCGGCTTGCGGTCGAACCAGCGGATCTCGAGTCCATGCCGTCGGCACAGCTGCATCAGATCCTCGACCGAGAGCGGGAAGCGCCGCTCGCCCACCTGATCGGCGGCGCGCTCCAGGTCGGGAAAATCGTTGCGCGACATCTCCTGGTGCGAGCGGATGAGCAGGTGCGCGAACTGCCGACCGGTGGTGCCGGTCTGCGCGAGCAGCTCCGGGATCGCCGCCTGCAGAAGGCTGCGGGAGAACAGGAACGCGGGCTCGAGCGGAATGCGCGCTGTCGCCCCGCCGGCGGCGAGCACGGGTAGCTCGAGCTGCGCGCTTTCATCGAGAAACCAGGCCGGCGGGCGCTGAAACACTCCGGCAAGCAGGGCGAGCAGCGCGGGCGATGGCGTGCGCTTGCCGCTCTCGATCATGCTCAGGTACGACACCGAGGGGGCAACATTGGAGTTGCGCTCGATGCAGCGCATCGAGAGCTCCTCCAGCGTCAACCCGTTGCGCTTGCGCACCGAGCGCAGCTTCGCGCCCAGGAAATGACCTCTGCGCAACAGCTCCGCCATATGTTCATTGCCCCTTTGCCGAGGCCGGCCCTTGCATGAACGGGGTGTGAAATTAACAGTGTGAAGTTTCCATAGTCAAATTCGCTCCCAGACCGCGTATGCTGGAAGCCATGAACGCCGAGAAGCAGGGACAGCTGTATCCCCGAGATCAGGCCGGGCCCAAGGTCGAGATCGCCGGCGCACGCATCGGGCGTGCCGAGGAGGTGCTGACGCCGCTCGCGCTGCAACTGCTCGCCAGTCTGCACCGCCGCTTCAATGCGCGACGCCTCGAGCTGCTCGCCGCGCGCACGCAGCGCCAGGCGCAGCTCGATGACGGGGCGCTGCCGGAGTTCCTGCCCGCCTCCGCGCAGCTGCGCAGCGCCGAGTGGCGCATCGCGCCGGTACCCGCCGACCTCGCCGACCGGCGCGTGGAGATCACCGGTCCGGTCGACCGCAAGATGATCATCAACGCCCTGAATGCGCCGGTGCGCGCCTTCATGGCCGACTTCGAGGACTCCTGCGCGCCGACCTGGGAGAACGTGATCCGCGGCCAGGTGAACCTTGCGGACGCCGTGCGCCGAACCATCAGCTACGAGGATCCCTCGACCGGCAAGGTGTACCGCCTCGGCGAGCACACCGCGACGCTCATCGTGCGTCCGCGCGGCTGGCACCTGCCGGAGAAACACGTGCGCATCAACGGGGAGAGCGTCTCCGGCGCGCTGTTTGACTTCGCCGTGTTTCTCGCCAACAACCACGAAGCGCTCGCCGCGCGCGGCACCGGCCCGTATTTCTACCTGCCGAAGCTCGAGAATCACCTGGAGGCGCGGCTGTGGAACGATGTGTTCCTGGCGGCGCAGGATGCGCTCGGCATGACGCGCGGCACCATCAAGGCCACGGTGCTGATCGAGACCCTCCTGGCCGCGTTCGAGATGGACGAGATCCTCTATGAGTTGCGCGAGCACTCCGCCGGTTTGAACTGCGGCCGCTGGGACTACATCTTCAGTTTCATCAAGAAGTTCCGTAACCGCCGCGACTTTCTCCTGCCGGACCGCGCCAGCGTGACCATGGAGCGGCACTTCCTGAAGTCCTACGTCGATCTGCTCATCCGCACCTGCCACCGCCGGGGCGCGCACGCCATGGGCGGCATGGCGGCGCAGATCCCGATCCGCGATGACCCGCAGGCGAACGAGGCGGCGATGGCCCGCGTGCGCGCCGACAAGCTGCGTGAGGCGCATGCCGGCCACGACGGCACCTGGATCGCGCACCCGGGACTGGCGACGATCGCCCGCGAGGCTTTCGATGCGGTGATGCCCGGGCCCAACCAGCTGCAGGTGCTGCGTGCGGACGTGAATGTCACGGCGCGCGACCTGCTTACGGTGCCCGAGGGCGCGATCACCGAGGAGGGGGTGCGCGGCTGCATCCGCGTTGGTGTGCAGTACCTCGAGTCCTGGCTGCGCGGCAATGGCTGCGTGCCGCTCTACCACCTCATGGAGGACGCCGCCACCGCCGAGATCTGCCGCGCGCAGTTGTGGCAGTGGCTGCATCACGGCGCGCGCACCAGCGACGGGCTCGCAGTCAGCGTGGAACGCTTCGACCGGCTGCTCAGTGCGGAGCTCGACCGCATTCACGACGAGGTCGGCGCGGAGCGCCTCACCAACGGCGTGTTTCCCACCGCGGCGCGCCTGTTCGAACAGATGACCAAGAGCGAAACCTTCGACGAGTTCCTGACACTCCCGGCTTACGAGCTGTTGAGCTGATCAGGGGAGATTCCCCGCACGAGGCACAGGCAAGCCATGAATCCACTCCAGTCCCTTCCCAGCGCCGCCGATCTCGCTCGCAACTGGCGCGAGAGCCCCCGCTGGCGCGGCATTACGCGCGGCTACCAGGCGGGCGATGTCGTGCGGCTGCGCGGCACGATCGCGGTGGAACACTCGATCGCACGCCTCACGGCCGAGAAATTGTGGCGCTACCTGCACGAGAAGCCGTTCGTGAACGCGCTCGGGGCGCTCACCGGCAACCAGGCGATGCAGCAGGTGAAGGCGGGACTGGATGCGATCTACCTCTCCGGCTGGCAGGTGGCGGGCGATGCCAACCTGTCGGGCGAGATGTATCCGGATCAGTCGCTGTATCCGGCGGACTCGGTGCCCTCGGTCGTGCGGCGCATCAACAATACGCTGCGCCGTGCGGATGAGATCGGTCACGCCGAGGGTGATGACTCGATCGACTGGTTCAAGCCGATCGTCGCGGATGCGGAAGCGGGCTTCGGCGGGGTGCTGAACGCTTTCGAGCTGATGAAGCAGATGATCGATGCGGGCGCCGCGGGCGTTCACTTCGAGGACCAGCTCTCCTCCGCCAAGAAGTGCGGCCACATGGGTGGCAAGGTACTTGTGCCCACGCAGGAGGCGGTCAACAAGCTCATCGCCGCACGCCTCGCGGCGGATGTGTGCAACGTGCCGACCGTGCTGGTGGCGCGTACCGATGCCGAGGGCGCGCAGCTGCTGACGTCGGACGTCGACGAGCGCGACCGTCCGTTCGTCGACGCGGCGCGCGGGCGCACGGCGGAGGGCTTCTTCACGGTGAAGGCGGGACTCAAGCAGGCGATCGCCCGCGGCTGCGCTTACGCGCCGTACGCCGACCTGCTGTGGTGCGAGACGGCCAAGCCCGATCTCGCGGAGGCGCGGGAGTTTGCCGAGGGCATCCACGCGCAGTTCCCCGGTAAACTCCTGGCCTACAACTGCTCGCCCTCCTTCAACTGGAAGAGCAAGCTCGACGACGCGACCATCGCCAGGTTCCAGCGTGAGCTCGCTCCCATGGGCTATCGCTTCCAGTTCATCACGCTCGCCGGCTTCCACGCTCTCAACTACTCCATGTTCGAGCTGGCGCGCGGCTACAAGGCGCAGCAGATGAGCGCCTACGTGAGGCTGCAGCAGGCTGAGTTCGCCGCGGAGCCTGCCGGCTATACGGCCACCAAGCATCAGCGCGAGGTCGGTGCCGGCTACTTCGATGCCGTCACTCAGGCGGTGAGCGGCGGCAGCTCCTCGCTCAGCGCGCTCAGCGGCAGCACCGAGGAACAACAGTTCGAGACAGCGGCCGGCGGCGCGGCTGCCCACGCGACCCGCTGAGGCTTACGCGGCCTTTCCCAAGGCGGCGACGCGCTCCCAGGTGGTCGCCGCCAGAAGCGCGCCGTTACTTCGCGGTCGGCATGACGAACTCCGCCCCCTTGGGCGTGCTCTCCGGCCAGCGCTGCATGACTGATTTCTGCCGCGTATAGAAGCGCACGCCTTCCTCACCGTAGGCATGCATGTCCCCGAACAGGCTGCTCTTCCAGCCACCGAAGCCGTGCCACGCCATGGGCACCGGGATCGGCACGTTGATGCCCACCATGCCCACCTCGATGCGCCGCGCGAACTCGCGCGCCACGTTGCCATCACGCGTGTAGCAGGCCACGCCATTGCCGAGCGGGTGGGCGTTCACCAGCTGCACTGCGGCGGCGAAGTCCGGCACCCGCACGCACGAGAGCACCGGCCCGAAGATCTCCTCCTGGTAGATGCGCATCTGCGGCGTCACGCGATCGAACAGCGTGGCGCCGAGGAAGAAGCCCTCCTCGCGGCCGGCGACGCTGAAAGGCGCCCCGCTGGCCGCATGGCGGCCGTCCACCAGCAGTTGCGCCCCGCTGGCAACCCCGTCGTCGATGTAGCCGCGCACGCGCTCGAGCGCCGCGCGGTTGATCAGCGGACCCATCTCCGCATCCGGCTGCATGCCGTCGCCGATGCGCAGCTGCCGCGCGCGCTCGGCGAGCCGCGGCATGATGCGGTCGGCGCTGTCGCCCACCAGCACCGCCACTGAAATTGCCATGCAGCGCTCGCCCGCCGAGCCGTAGGCGGCGCCGATCAGCGCATCAACCGCCTGTTCGAGATCCGCATCCGGCATGACCACCATGTGATTCTTGGCGCCGGCGAGGGCCTGCACGCGCTTGCCGGCCGCCGCGCCGCGCTGATAGATGTAGTGCGCGATGGGCGTGGAGCCGACGAAGCTCACCGCGCGCACCTGCGGATGATCCAGCAGCGCGTCCACCGCGGTCTTGTCGCCCTGCACGACGTTGAACACGCCGGCCGGCAGCCCGGCCTGCGCCAGCAGGCGCGCCATGAGCAGAGCGGCGGAGGGGTCGCGCTCGCTCGGCTTCAGCACGAAGGTATTGCCGCAGGCGAGCGCGAGCGGAAACATCCAGCACGGCACCATGCACGGAAAGTTGAAAGGCGTGATGCCGGCGACTACACCGAGCGGCTGGCGCAGCGTCCAGTTGTCGATGCCGGTGGAGACCTGATCGGTGAAGTCCCCCTTAAGCAACTGCGGGATGCCGCACGCGAACTCCACGATCTCTATGCCGCGCGTCACCTCGCCCTGAGCGTCCGAGAACACCTTGCCGTGCTCGCTGGTGATGACGGCGGCGAGCGCATCGCGCTGCTCGTTGAGCAGCGCCAGGAAGCGCGCCAGGATTCGGGCGCGGCGCACCGGCGGGGTGTCCGCCCAGGGGCGCCACGCCGCCTGCGCGCTCGCGACCGCCGCGCGCACGTCGGCTGCGGTTCCGAGCAGCACCTCGCGCGCCGCCGCGCCGGTGGCGGGATTGAACACTGGCAGGCGCGCGCCGGCACTGCTCACCGGCTGGCCGCCGATCCAGTGCGGCACGGTGTCGAGCAGTGCAGGGCGCGGCGGCGCAGCCGGGGTGGGAGGCGAGAGCGTGGAGACTGCCATGACGGACACCTGCACAGGGAGGACCTCGGTAACTGCGCCGATCATAGACCACCGGGCCGACGCCCCGCATACTGCCCCAGCCGATGAGCCTGCAGGTGCTGTTTCCGACCCTCGTGTATGAGGCGCGGCTGCGCTCGCGGGGGTGGCGGGGGCTGAACGCGCGGCTGCTGCGCGAATGCCGCCAGTTGCGCGCGGACGATGCCGCGGGGCGGCGTTGGTCGGCGCGCAACTATCCGGCCGGCTACACCTCCTACAGCTCCGCCCATCGCATGCATCAACTCTCTCCGACGTTCGCCGCACTCGCGCGCGAGCTCGACCGACACGTCGCCAGGTTCACGCACGCGCTGCAGATGGACCTCGGCAAGCGCCGCCTCGCCCTGACGGACTGCTGGGTCAATATCATGGGGTGCGGCGCCGCACACGGCTCGCACCTGCACCCGCTGTCGACCATCAGCGGCACCTACTATGTCGCGGCACCTGCGGGCACACCGGGGCTGAAGCTCGAGGATCCACGACTCGAGCGCTACATGGGTGCGCCGCCGCGCCGGGCCGCTGCGCGGCGCGCAAACCGGCCGTGGGTCACTCTGCGCGCGCGGCCCGGACAACTCGTACTGTTCGAGAGCTGGTTGCGACACGAGGTCGCCGCCAACCCGCGCGTGGCCGAACGCATCAGTATCAGTTTCAACTACAGCTGGTTCTAGGAGCCGACCCCGGACGTGCCCGCCACGGGGCCGGGAAGGCGTCAACCCGCAGTCCGCGCGCGCGTTGCAGAAGGTGAAGGAGTTCAAGGAGCTGCACGGGAAGGGGAGCGGTCAGAATTCAGGAAGGGTTCAGCCGCACCCCGTCAACGTCAGCGCAGGAGGCCGTCACATGCGCAATCCGATACGGGCCATCTTTCTGGCACTGCTGCTCGCGACGCTGCCTGTGGCAGCCAACGCGGAGCTATTCGTCTCGGTCAGCTTCGGACCGCCCGCGCTGCCGGTGTATCTGCCGCCGCCGATCCCGGCACCGGGCTATATCTGGACGCCCGGCTACTGGGCATGGGGCGGTGACGAATACTACTGGGTGCCGGGGACCTGGGTGTTGGCTCCTGCGGTCGGTCTGCTCTGGACGCCCGGCTACTGGGGATGGGGCGAGGGCGCTTACCTCTGGCACGCCGGTTACTGGGGCCCGCATGTCGGATTCTATGGCGGCATCGATTACGGCTGTGGCTATAGCGGGTTCGGCTACCACGGCGGCTACTGGCAACGCAACACGTTCATCGTCAACAACACCGTGATCAATGAAGCGCCCGTGAATCGCGTGGCCTTCAACGGCGGACAGGGCGGTGTCGCGGCACGGCCGACGTCCGTGGAAATGCGCGTGGCTCACGAACACCACGTGGGCATGTCGGAGGTGCAGCTGCATCACGAGCAGGCGGCCGCGCACGACAGGACCATGCGCGCCTCGTTCAATCACGGGCGGCCACCGGTCGCGGCTACCCAGACGCCCGGCGTGTTCTACGGTCATGGTGTCGTGGCTGCGCGGACTGGAACGGCGCCGGCCGCCATGACCGGCAGCCCTCAGGGGCCGCACGCCCCGTTTGCCGGCGGCGAGCGCGGGTCCGCGCACACGGCCGCCGCCGGGCACCTGCCGCAGGCGTCGCGCCCGATGACGCACGAGCAGTACGGTGGCCAGGCTGGATCAGCAGCATCGCCTGCGCACACGGCTACGGCCGGGCACCTGCCGCAGGCGTCGCGCCCGATGACGCACGAGCAGTACGGTGGCCACCC
>DASZHQ010000214.1:0-1818 GCA_035937715.1 Steroidobacteraceae bacterium
AACCGCAAGTGTGCTCGCCGCGCGCGACGAGCTGCTGGCGCGTCCCGGGGTGGTGGGCTACGGCGAGTTGCCAGCACTGCACGCTTCTGTTATTCCGTTGCGGGCCAGGGACATGCTGATATTCGCCACCGATGGGATCAGCCGGCATTTTTCCGATGGCCTCGCATCCGCGGTGTCCGCGCAGTCCCTGGCTGATGACATCATTGCGCACCACTGCCAGAGGAACGATGACGCGCTGGTGGTAGTGGCGCGTGCGAACTAGACGGCGCATCGCCATGAACGCGGCACATCCAACACCTGAGTCGCCCGACTCCAACTACCAGCAGGCGCTGTCGGCCTACCTGGAGCGTGGCGGGGAGGCGCTGCTCGCCCGTGCCTACGAGTTGGGGCGCGATGCGCTCACCGAAGGGCGCAGCATTCCCGACCTGGTCGGCCTGCACAGCCGGGCACTGCGGGCGATCGTCGCCGCAGCGGATGGCCGCGGTGATCCCGGGTTGCTCATCGACTCTGCGACCACCTTTCTCGCCGAAATGCTGTCGCCGTTCGAAATGACTCATCGCGGCTATCGCGATTCGCTGGTTGCCTGGCGGCACATCAACGAGACTCTCGAGCAGGAGATCCGGCGCATCGCTCACGCGTTGCACGACGATTCGGGGCAACTGCTGGTGTCCGTGCACCTGCAGCTCGCGCAAGTGGCGCGTGAGGTGCCCGCGGCCGGGAAGAGGATCCAGGAGTGCCAGGAGCTCCTCGATCAGGCCGAGCAGCAGCTGCGGCACCTGTCCCACGAGCTTCGGCCGATGGTGCTCGATGACCTCGGATGGCTCGCGGCGCTCGAATTTCTGGCCGCGGCCGTGTCGCGGCGCACGCGGATCCCTGTTGAGGTGCGTTCCAGTGTCACGCAGCGCCTGCCCGCCGCCGTGGAAACGGCCCTGTATCGCGTGGTCCAGGAGGCTCTGACCAACGCCGCCCGTCACGCGCACGCGACGCGCATTCGCATCGAGATCGATCAGGAGCAGGAGTATCTGCGCTGCCTGATCGGCGACGACGGGCTTGGCTTCGAGGTCGAGTCCTGCGTGCGCCGCGGCGGCCTGGGCCTCAGGGGCATGCGCGAGCGCCTGAGCGCGCTCGGTGGATCGCTGCACATTGTCTCCGCACCGGGTCACGGCGCGGAGCTCAGGATTCAACTGCCCCTGGGAGGTTAGTGGTGGCGATACGCCTGGTACTGGCCGACGATCACGTGCTCGTCAGACAGGGATTGAAGACCCTGCTGCAGAGCGCGGGGTTCGTGATCGCGGGGGAGGCGGCCGACGGCCGCGAGGCGGTGCGCCTGGTGCGCAGCGAGAACCCCGATGTCGCCGTGATGGACATCAGCATGCCGCACTTCAACGGCTTGAACGCGGCGCTCGAGCTGGCGCGCCTCTGTCCGCGTGTCAAGCTGGTGATGCTCACGCAGCATGACGAACAGCAGTACGTCACCGAGGCGCTGCGCTGCGGCGTAAGGGGCTACGTCCTCAAGAGCCAGGCGGCGCGCGACCTGGTGCAGGCCATCGAAGGCGTTTGCCGCGGCGAGGTGTACCTGTCTCCCGGCGTCGCCGGCGCAGTCGCCGAGGCTTATCTCGCGCCGCAACACGCGGCCGCCGCACTCTCCGTGCGCGAGCGCCAGGTGCTGCAGCTGATCGCCGAAGGTCATTCCACCAAGGCGATCGCGGCGCGGCTCGCGATCAGCGCGAAGACCGTCGAATCGCACCGCTCCAAGCTCATGCAGAAGCTCGATATTCATGACACGGCGAGCCTGGTGCGCTACGCGATCCGGCACGG
>DASZHQ010000215.1:0-5546 GCA_035937715.1 Steroidobacteraceae bacterium
ACCGCAGACTGCGGGCCGCTGCAGCGGCGCACGCCCGCGTGCGCCGCGTGCGCACCGGCGCGAGATTTATCGGTGTTGGGTCGGAAGGCTCAGGCCGGCTGCGGCGGCGGCAGCTGCGCTTCCATGCGCTCGATCCTGCGCGGCCAGCCGCGCTTCAGGACCGCACCCCGCTGCGCGCGCTCCCCCAGATAATCCTGCAGGTCGCGCCAGTCGAGGGTCTTCTTATTCTCGCCCGACCAGAGCACGAGGCTCGCCTTCGGCGGCACGACCGCAACCGCGGTCATGAGCTCGGCGCGCGCGGCCGCTTTCTTGCCGGCAATGTCGTAGAGCTTGTTGCCCTTGCCGCGCGGCATTTCCGGCACCTCCCCTACCGGGAAGGCGAGGAGTTTCCCTTCGCTCGAGACCACGGCGACGAGCGCATCGGCAGAGGGCACCGGCGCGGGGGGAAGCACGTGCGCATTTTCCGGCACGTTGAGCACGGTCTTACCGGCGCGGCGGTCGCTGATCAGATCCTTCAGGCGCGCGGTGAAGCCGTAGCCGGCATCGCTCGCCAGCAGCCACAAGTCCTCCGGCTCGCCGATCATGACGCCTGCGAACTTGGCCCCATCCGGCGGATCCAGACGCCCGGAGAGCGGTTCGCCGTATCCGCGCGCGCCCGGCAAAGAGTGCGCCGGCAGGGTGTAGGTGCGGCCGGTGCTGTCGATGAATACCGCAGGCTGCAGGCTGCGTCCGCGAGCGAGCGCCTGGAACGCGTCCCCGCTCTTGTAGGAGAGCGCGCCCGCTTCAATGTCGTGGCCTTTCGCCGAACGTACCCAGCCGCCGGTGGACAACACCACCGTCACCGGCTCGTTGGGAATGAGGGCCGTCTCATCGATCGCCTGCGCGGCCTCGCGCTCGATGATCTTCGTGCGCCGCTCGTCGCCATACCTGTCGGCATCGGCGCGAATCTCGGCGGCGATGAGCTTTTTCAGCTTCGCCTTGCTCTTCAGCAGCGCCTCGAGCTCCTCGCGCTCGCTGGAGAGCGCCTTCTGCTCCTCGCGGATCTTCATCTCCTCGAGCTTCGCCAGGTGGCGCAGGCGGGTGTTGAGAATCTCCTCGGTCTGCTCCTCGGAGAGCTTGAAGCGCTTCATCAGCACCGGCTTCGGTTCGTCCTCGCGACGGATGATACGGATCACCTCGTCGAGGTTGAGAAAGGCGATGAGGAGGCCGTCGAGGATGTGCAACCGCTTCGCGACTTTCTGCAGGCGATGCTGCAGGCGCCGCGTGACAGTCGAGGTGCGGAACTCGAGCCACTCGCCGAGGATCTCCTTCAGCCCCATGACCCGCGGCCGGCCATCAAGCGCGATGATGTTGAGATTCACGCGGTAGTTGCGCTCGAGGTCGGTGGTCGCGAACAGGTGATTCATCAGCTCGACGAGATCGACGCGGGTGGAGCGCGGCACGATGACGAGGCGCGTCGGATTCTCGTGATCGGATTCGTCGCGCAGATCGTCCACCATCGGCAGCTTTTTGGTGCGCATCTGCTCGGCGATCTGTTCCTGCACACGCGCCGGGGACACCGGGTAGGGGAACGCCGTGACGACGACGTTGCCGTCCTCGATCTCCCAGGTGGCGCGCGCCTTGAACGTGCCGACACCCTTGTCGTAGAACTCCTTGAGATCCGCCCGCGGCGAGATGATCTCCGCTCCCGTCGGCAGGTCCGGCCCCTTGACGTGCTTCATGAGCGCAGCAAGGGTGGCCTCGGGATCCTCCAGCAGGTGGATGGCGGCTGCCGCCACCTCGCGCAGATTGTGCGGCGGAATATCGGTCGCCATGCCTACCGCGATCCCGGTCGTGCCGTTCAGCAGCAGGTTCGGCAGCCGCGCCGGCAGGATGACCGGCTCTTCCAGCGTTCCGTCGAAATTGGGCGACCAGTCGACCGTGCCGTCGGACAGCTCCCCGAGCAGCACCTCGGCATAGCGCGTGAGCTTCGCCTCCGTGTAGCGCATGGCGGCGAAGGACTTGGGGTCATCCTGCGAGCCCCAGTTGCCCTGGCCGTCGACCAGGGGATACCGATAGGCAAAGGGCTGCGCCATGAGCACCATGGCCTCGTAGCAGGCCGTGTCCCCGTGCGGATGGAACTTGCCGAGGACATCGCCCACGGTGCGCGCGGACTTCTTGTGCTTGGAGACCGCGGAGAGCCCGAGCTCGCTCATGGCGTAAACGATACGTCGCTGCACGGGCTTGAGCCCGTCGCCGAGCGCCGGCAGCGCCCGGTCGAGAATCACGTACATCGAGTAGTCGAGATAGGCCTTCTCGGTGAAAGTGCGCAGCGGCTGGCGCTCGATGCCCTCGAAGTTCAGTTCCTGGTTCTCGGGGGCCATGCCTACACCTGCACTTCCGCGAGGTTGCCTTTCTCTTCGAGCCACTCGCGCCGGTCGGCGGCGCGTTTCTTGGCGAGCAGCATGTCCATCAGCTGATCGGTGTTGTCCTTGCCGTCGATGGTGAGCTGCACGAGACGCCGCGTGCGCGGGTCGATGGTGGTCTCGCGCAGCTGCGTGGGGTTCATTTCCCCCAGGCCCTTGAAGCGCGTAACGGTTGCCTTGGTGCGCGGGCCCTCTTTCTCGATCTTCCTGAGCAGCTGCTCGCGCTCGGCGTCATCGAGCGCGTAGTGCACCTGCTTGCCGGCATCGATGCGATAGAGCGGCGGCATCGCAACGTACACGTGCCCCTGTGCCACCAGCGGACGGAAGTGCCGCAGGAACAGCGCGCACAGGAGCGTCGCGATGTGCTGCCCGTCGGAGTCCGCGTCCGCGAGAATGCAGATCTTGTGGTAGCGCAGCCCGCTCAAGTCCGTCGAGCCCGGCTCGATCCCGAGGGCCACGCTGATGTCGTGCACCTCCTGGCTGGCGGCAATCTCACCCGGATCGAGCTCCCAGGTGTTCAGGATCTTGCCGCGCAGCGGCATGATGGCCTGGAAGTCCTTATCGCGCGCCTGCTTGGCTGAGCCGCCCGCGGAATCGCCCTCCACGAGGAACAGCTCCGAGCGCTTCGGCTCCTGGCTCGTGCAGTCGGCGAGCTTGCCCGGCAGAGCCGGACCACCGGTCATGCGCTTGCGCACCACGCGGGCTGCGGCGCGGGCGCGCTCCTGCGCGTTGGCGATCGCAAACTGCGCGATGCGCTCGCCCGCGTCCGGATGGCGGTTGAGCCACAGCGCGAGCGAGTCGCGCACGAAGCCCTCCACCAGCGGTGCGGCGTCGCGCGATCCTAGGCGCTCCTTCATCTGGCCGGCGAACTGCGGCTCCTGGATCTTCACCGACAGCACATAGCTCGCCTTGTCCCACACGTCCTCGGGGGTGAGCTTGATGCCGCGCGGCACGAGGTTCCTGAACTCGCAGAACTCGCGCACCGCCTGCGCGACGCCGGCGCGCAGCCCGTTGATGTGCGTGCCGCCCTCGGGGGTAGGGATCAGGTTTACGTAGCTCTCGCCGATGGAGGTTTCCGCATCCGGCGCCCAGCACAGCGCGTAGTTGACCGCATCGTTGTCGCCCTCGCGCGTGCCGGTGATGGGTTCGGCAGGGATGCGCTCGTGCTTGCCGAGCTCCTCGATCAGATAGGCGCCCAGGTCGCCCGTATAGAACCACTCGTCCCGCTCCCCGTTCGCCTCGTTCTTGAAGGTAACGCGCAGGCCCGGGCACAGCACCGCTTTGGCCTTCAGCGTGTGCTTCAGCAATGGAGCAGAGAACGTGGCCGAGTCAAAGAATTTCGGATCCGGCCAGAAGCGCAAGGTGGTGCCGGTGTTGCGCTGCCCGACGGTGCCGATCTCTTCGAGCTTCGAGGCGATCTTGCCGTCCTTGAAACTGATGTTGTATTCCTTGCCGCCGCGCTTGATCCAGCATTCGAGGTGCCTGGAGAGCGCGTTCACCACCGAGACGCCGACGCCGTGCAGGCCGCCGGAGAACTTGTAGGTCTTGTCGGAGAACTTGCCGCCGGCGTGCAGGCGCGTGAGGATGAGCTCCGCGCCGCTCACCTTTTCCTTCGGATGAATGTCGACCGGCATGCCGCGGCCGTCATCGGCGACCTCGAGCGAGCCGTCCTTGTAGAGCACGACGTCGATCTGCTTGCAGTAGCCGGCGATCGCCTCATCGACGCTGTTGTCGATAACCTCGTGCGCGAGGTGATTGGGACGCTGTGTGTGGGTGTACATGCCCGGCCGTCGCCGGACGGGCTCGAGGCCGCTCAGGACCTCGATGTCGGATGCGGTGTACGACTGGCTCATCCGCTGCGCGAATCATCCCTGCTGTGCGCCGCGAGGGCGCGGAGGTGCTGCGCCCGTCGCAGGGCGCGGCGCGATCTTAGCACCTGACCGCGCGGCCCCTAGGAAAAGTCGGCCGTCAGCGCCTGCCGCAGCGGCTCGGGAACCGCAGGTACTTGGTAGCGGTAATGCTCGTGATCGATGCCCGCGGCGAGCGCCGCCCCGGCGCGCAGGCTCGCGATCATGGGCGCGCTCAACTCGAAGCGCAGAAAGTGCACCGCCGAGGTCTTCTCCTCGTTCTCGCGCTCGAGGTCCTCGTCAGCGATCGCGAACACGCGCTCGTGCCCGGCGACCTGCACCCAGCAGTGATCCTCGATTGCCTTCAGTCGTGCCAGAGCGCGCGCGCGCTCGGCCGGCTGCGGGAACTCGATCAGCAGCGTCACTTTCCAGTTGCTGCCGTCGGGGATCAGCGGGTTGTAGGCGCCGAGCTCATCGGCGATGCCCTCGGGCTCGAAGATGCGCTCCACGCGCAGCATCTCCTGCACCTGGTACTGCACGGTGAGGCGGTCCTCGAAGCACCAGGTGGCATTGGGTCCGACCGCGAGCTGGCGCGCGCCCTTGTGGGCCATCACCCGCGCGCGGAATGCCGGCCGCTCGCGCGCATATTGCTCCAGGGGCATCAGATCAGCGGGTGCAAGCTTGTTCATGCCAGCCTCCTTGGCGGCCGCCGCAGCGCCCGCGGCATCCGACGCTAGAGTCCATAGGCGATCCGCAGCAGCCGCAAGGGGTGCTCGGGGGCACGCGCATCCGCGAGGCCGCTCTCGATCTGGTGACCGGCCATCGGGCAATCGCTCGCGTAGTGGTCGCACTGCGCGGCCTGCACGCGTTGCATGACCGGGCGGCCGATCCTGACCGAGGCGGCGCGAAAGCGCCGCTTCACGCCATAGGTGCCGTTGTGCCCGGAGCAGCGCTCGATGGTGTCGAGGGTGGTTCCGGGCACGAGTTTGAGCAGATCGCGTGTCTTGAGTCCGAGGTTCTGCACGCGCAGGTGGCAGGGCACGTGGTAGCTCACCTTGCCGAGCGGGGTGCTGAAGTCGGTGCGTAGCAGTCCCGCTTCGTGGCGCAGCATCAGGTACTCGAAGGGATCGAACGTGCGCGCGGCGACCGCGCGCACCTCGCCGTCCTCGGGGTACATGAGCGGCAGCTCCTGCTTGAACATCAGCACGCAGGAGGGGATCGGCGCCACGATGTCGTAGCCGGCGGCGACCGCGGCGGCGAGCTGCGGAATGTTGTATTCCTTGAGCTTCGCGAC
>DASZHQ010000216.1:0-26178 GCA_035937715.1 Steroidobacteraceae bacterium
GGAGCCGGTCCCCTCGCCGCCATCGTGCGCCGGCGGCTGCGGGAAAGCGGTGTGCGCAGCGTACCCCGCGGCCCGAATGAAGCCACGCGTGCCAACCCCTCGGGCCTGACCGCAAGAGAGCTGCAAGTACTGCAGCTCCTCGCGCAGGGGTGCACGAGCGCGCAGCTCGCGCGCCGGCTGCATCGTTCACCGAAGACCATAGATCATCACGTGGGCTCACTTTTCGAGAAGCTCGGCGTGCACTCGCGCGCCGAAGCGGTCGCGGCCGCATTTGCGCGCGGCATAGTCACTGCGGGGAGTCACGCCACGCCGCCACAACAGGCGGAGTGAATCGGGGCGGGCGCAGTGTCCTGCCCGCGGGCACCCGCCTCATTCAGGGTTTTGTGAGCGGCGCTGGTTCGACTGAAGATCTGAGGACGTAGATGACCCACGGGGAGATCGAGAGCTCGGATCGCCAGCGGTAGGGCTCATCCTCTCGTCCGAGTGGTTTATGACACGCGATCAGTTCCAATCCGGCTGCGGCAAACAGACGCAGGTAGTCTTCATGGAACCACACGAAGTCGACTACCGGGCGCTGATCCGCGACGTCCTTCATCACGATCCGCACCGTATCCCCGCTCCTGGCCAGGCGGTTCTGCGGAAATTCCCGGGTAGTGAACGAGGCCCACTCGTGCGTATAGATCTCCGGTGTCGAGTCCAGCAAAATAATCCGCCCATCCCCATTCAGCAATTTCCGCAGGCCGCGCAGGAGGCCGGCGCGTTTATCGCTATCGGGTATGTTGTCGAACGTGAATGCAGAGAGAACGAGGTCGAAGCTGCCGGGTGCGAACCGGCTGACATCGCCGTCGTCGATCAATTCATACGAACCGTGCGGGTCGGCCTTCCTGGCCCGCTCGATCATGCTGGGCGAAATGTCGATGCCGATGGCCTCGAAGCCCAGCTTTTTCAGAAACCCGGTAGAGCGGCCAGCCCCGCACCCGAAATCGAGACCGACCCGTCCTGTGACATTCTCGGCGATGATGGCCGGCAAGTCGCGGTACGCTAGATAGTAGGTCCCAGGGAACTCCAGCGTGGCATATGCTTCAGCTCTCTGAGCATCGTCATATACATTGGGAAATGACAACGACCTCTGCTTCATTGCTCTGCCACTTTAGTCCAGCCCCGAATCGAGCTCAAAATCGCGGCGCGGATCGAGCGGCTGAACTGAGATTGCGGCGCGGATGATGCAACCAGGGCTTTTGCACACGGACCGCGAGCGCCATCTGCTCGACAGGAATCGCGGCTTTTACGACATGCTGTGGTCCGGCGCGAGCCTCGTCGAGCCGCAACGGTTCAATACCTGGCCGCTGGTACAGTCGCTCCTGGCCCCGGTCGGCCGGCGCCTCGAGGTTGCGCCCGGCCTGAGACCACGACTGCCGATCCTGGGTACGCAGTTCGTGGACATCAGCGCGCCGGCGCTGGCGAAGCTGCGCCGGCGCGGCGCGCAAGTCGTGCTCGGCAAAGTGACGTCTTTGCCCTTCCCGGCCGGTACCTTCGATTTTGTGTGTGCCCTCGATATCATCGAGCACGTCGACGACGACGACGGCGCGCTCTCCGAGTTGTCACGCGTTGCGAAGGCCGGCGCGGCTGTCCTGATCTCGGCCCCGCTGCACCTCTCGCTTTGGAGCTCGTTCGATGACTTCGTGGGGCACAAACGGCGTTACGATCCGCCACGGCTGCTGTCGAAGCTCGCTCAGCACCACCTATCGGTGGAGCGCAGTGCGGTATTCGGAATGCAGCCGCGTTCGTCGCGCCTGACTGATATGGGCATGTGGTGGCTCTTCCACCATCGGGAACGGGCAATGTGGTGGTACAACCGCGTATTCATGCAACTCGGGCTGTGGTTCCAGAAAGACCTGCGGTTCGCGCCCGGAATGATGGCAGCAGACGATATCGACGAAATTCTGCTTGTCTGCCAAAAGGATCCCGGTGCCGGCTCGGTTGCCGGCCTGCAACAGTAACCCCTCCCCACCGTGTTTCGGAGCTGATATGCGTCCTTCACCGATCTGTGTAGTCCTGACTTCCGTCTTTGTCGCTCTCACTTGTAACGCCGCCCTGGCCCGCCCGGTAAAGGCGGATGCGGGTGCCATCGCCGCCTCAATTGCCAGTCCTGAGCGGCCGGCGGCCGATCGCGAACGCGATGTCTGGGCAAAGCCCGAAATCGTACTGACCTTGCTCGGTGCGCGGCCCGGCATGCACGTGATCGACTACTTTGCAGCCGACGGTTACTACAGCGAGCTTCTCGCTCGCATCGTGGGACCAAAGGGTCAGGTCATTCTCTACAACAACGGCGGATACGCGAGCTACGCCGGGCAGGGGCTCGCGAAGCGCTTCGACGGCAGGCACGTGCCGAACATCCTGCAGAAGGTCGTCGAGATCGCGGATCTGAAGCTGCCGGAGAATTCCCTGGACGCAGCCCTGTTCGTCATGTCCTACCACGATGTCTACTTCACCCCGCCAGGAGCGCAGGGTCCGATGGGAGACAGCTCGCAAATGGTGCGCGCGCTATTCAGCGCCCTGAAACCCGGAGGCGTCGTGGTGGTGCAGGACCACGTCGCCAAGGCTGGGAGCGATCCCGCGCAGTCGGTGAACGACCTGCACCGTATTGATCCCGAGGTCGTGAAGCGAACGTTCGAGCAGGCCGGGTTCGCCTTCGATTCCGAGAAGGATACCCTCAGGACCCCGGGTGACGATCACAGCAAGCTGGTGTTCGATCCTTCTATCCGGCACAAGACCGATCAGTTCCTGTATCGCTTCCGCAAGCCGGGTTGAAGCCGCTCGCCGGATCGACTCAGCCCGCTTGTACCTCGACCCGGGCGTCGTTGAAGCATGCGCCCTCGGCAAGGTCTGCTTTGTGTGTCGGAGCAAGGGCAGACACGGTTTGTCCGTTGGGACTG
The DNA here is from genome assembly GCA_035937715.1 of Steroidobacteraceae bacterium. Classification (GTDB taxonomy): domain Bacteria; phylum Pseudomonadota; class Gammaproteobacteria; order Steroidobacterales; family Steroidobacteraceae; genus 13-2-20CM-66-19. The sequence continues at coordinate 2,937 of DASZHQ010000216.1, forward strand.
GTGCGCAGCCAGGCACCCTTCTCCGAGCACACAACGCCGGGTCTCACCACGGTGGTGATTCGCAGCGGCAGGAATACCTCCCCCAGATCGTTCCAGACCTTCACCCGCTCTCCGTCCGTCAGCCCTCGATCGTCCGCGTCGTGCGGGTTCATCTCGAGCACCGGTGTGGCATCACCAGCCGACAGACCTCCGAATGTCGAGGTAATGCGCTGGTCGGAGGCGGGCGTGATCAGCGTCAGGGGGTAGGAGGATTCGAGCGATCGGTAGCTCGGAAGGGAGGCTCCATAGCGCTTGCCCAGAGTCTCGGAGAGCAGCTCTATTTTGCCGCTGGGCGTGCGCGGCCAGACGCTGTCGCAGAGAACGGGTTCCGCACCGCCGTATTCCATCTTGAGTGCCCGATCGATCGGGATCCGGCTGGGCAGCTGACCTTGCATGCGGGCATCGTGCGCATCCAGGGCCGCGTCCATCAGTTCGGCGTCGCTCGCCGTGAATGCGGGATCGGTGAAGCCGAATCTGGCCGCCAGCCGCCGGAAGATCTCGGTATTCGGAAGGCTCTCACCGACGGGTGCAATCACCGCCTCGGCGCGCTGCAGATACTGCTGTCCGTAGGCGGCGTAGATATCGGGGTGCTCAAAGTGGGTGCAGGCGGGCAGGACCACATCTGCAAACGTCATGGTGTCGGTCATCGCGACCTCGATACCGACCGTGAAGAGGTCCTCGCGCGCTAGCGCCTGTTTCATCCGATTCTGGTCCGGGTGGACGATGAGCGGGTTGTGGTTATAGATGAACAAGGCCCTGATCGGCGGATTCAGAGTCTCATCGAGGATAGCTGCGGAGACATCCAGAATATTCAGGGTGCGGGTACCTGCAGGTACCAGATCCGGCCGCGTCAACCTCTCGGGTGTTTTCGGAAAAGCGTGACCGGCGCCACCGACCAGGCCACCGCCGGCCACACCGAACTTTCCCGCGAGCGCAGGCAGGGCGGCGATGGCGCGAAGCCCGGAGCCGCCGTTCTGATTGCGCTCGAGTCCGTTCCCCCAGGCGATGACGGCCGGCGAGGCCTCGGCGTACCAGCGGGCCAAAGCGCGGATGTCGTCGAGAGCGACACCGCAGATCCCGGCTGCCCGTTCAGGCGGATACGCACGCGCTGCTTGCATGAAGGCGTCGCACCCGAGCACGTGGCGTTCGATGAAGCCATGATCGAAACCGTCGATTCTCTCCAGCTCCACCGCAATCGCCCAGGCGAGCACCACGTCCGTACCGGGACGAACCGGCAGATGCAGGTGGGCCTGTTCGGCCACCCTGGTGCGGCGCGGATCGATGACCACGAGCTTCGCGCCGTCACGCTTGGCGGCGTTGATCTGACGCATCAGATGCAGATTGCACACGCTCGCGTTGTTGCCCCACACAATGATGAGCTTGGAGAGCGCCACCTGCTGCAGTGGCGTGCCGGGAGTAGCACCGAACGTGGCGGCATAAGCGCTACTGCGAATGCCGCCGCACAGGGGATTGCGAGCCAACAACGAGGCTCCCAGCCCGTGAAAGAAGCGCAGCGACATCGAATCGCCCGCGAGCATCCCATGCGGTCCCGCGTAATTGAGCGGCAGCACAGCCTGCGCCCCGTGACGCTCGATGACGGCACTGACGCGGCTGTGAATCAGCTCGAGCGCCTTTTCCCAGGTGGTTTGTGTGAACTTGCCGTGCCCCTTTGGGCCGACGCGCTCGAGTGGATGCCGCAAACGGTTGGCGCCGTGAACGAAATCAGGATAGTGCCTGGCGACCTTGGTGCAGATGGCACCATGCGTGATGGGATTGGCCCTTGTGCCTCGCACTGCGAGGACCTGCTCGTTGGAAACCGTGACCGCGAGACTGCAGGTATCCGGACAGTCGAGCGGGCACACGCTGGCCTTTTGAACGCTCATTTGACGAGTCTCCAGCCCCTACGGCCCCGTGCTCGTGGAAGATCGGCGCTCGCCCGCGCCACGTGCGTGCGCGGAGAAGGTGGAGGCCCTCGTCTTCTTCAAGGCATCCCAGGCCGCGAGCTGCTGCGCGAGCCTGCCGTGCAAGCCGGCATAGGTTTCAATCTCCGGCGCATTGGGTGCCGTGTCGGCGTCGTTCAGCAGAGCGCTGAAGGAATAGATCTGCTCGTTCAACATGCCGGGAAAGTTGAGATTGGCCTCCGCCCCTTTGATGTGAACCTGCATCAGCTGCCCTTCGATTTGCGCGGCCTGCTTGAGGAGCGCGTTGCCCTCGGCTGTGACCGCCACGCTGTTGGGTCTACCGTGCGCCTCCTTCAGCGCCGCTGCAACCTGGCTCTTCAGGACGCGAATGTCGTTCACCGCGCGATGCAGGGCGTCCAGATCGTGATGGACCTCCATCGCAAGCGCGAACTTCTGCTGCAGCCCCGCGAGCGACCCCTTGACCCGTGGATCGGCCTGGATGGTCAGCGGTGCGGTCTGCGTCTGCCCTGCGTAGGTGAGCCTCACGCTGTAGACACCGGGCAGCGCGATCGGCCCACGTGGCGGCAGGTCGGAATAGAACGCGCCCGGAATCTGCAAGGGATCGTCGTAGCGCAGATTCCAGACAAAGCGGTTCATGCCCTGCGCCACAGGCAGCGTGTCGGGCGGATGCACCAGATCCGGAAATTCCGGCGGCTGCTCGTCCTCCTGCCGCTTCACGCTGGTGAGACGGCGCACTATGCCGCCCTTGGCATCGAGAATGTCGATGCTGAGCGGCCCGGCAGGCGCCGAGCTCAGGTAGTAGTCGATGAGGATACCGGCCGGGGGGTTCTGGCCCACGGGCGGACGCGTATCGACCTCGTCGGGATAGTGAAGCCGATAGCCCGTTGCGGGCGCGTACAGATACGCAGCCGCGGCGCTCGCGGCCGCCGCGATCTCGCGCAACGGCGCAACGTCGTCGAGAATCCAGAAGGAGCGGCCGTGGGTTGCGATGACGAGGTCGTTGCCCTTCACCACCAGGTCGTGAACGGGAGAGCGCGGCAGATTGAGCTGCAGGCTCTGCCAGTGCCGTCCGGCATCGAAGGAAACGAACACGCCGGTTTCGGTAGCGGCATACAGGATGTCGCGCTTGAGCGAATCTTCACGAACGGCGTGCACAAACGACCCCTGTGGCACACCGGCGTCGATGCGCGCCCAGCTGCGGCCGCCATCGTCAGTCATGAAAATGTATGGCTGGATGTCGTCGAGCTTGTGGCGGTCCACCGCGACGTACGCGGTGTTCGCATCATAGCGCGATGGCTCGATCATGCTGACCGTGCTCCATTCGGGCATCTCGCGCGGGGTGACATTCGCCCAGCTGCCACCGCCATTGCGGGTGAGCTGGATCAGGCCGTCGTCGGTCCCGACCCAGATCATCCCCTTGCTGAGCGGCGACTCCGCAATGGCGAAGATCGTGTCGTAGTATTCAACGCTGGTGATGTCCTTGGTGATTGGGCCGCCGGATGCCTGCTGCCTGGATTTGTCGTTGCGGGTCAGATCGGGGCTGATTGCGCTCCAGCTGGCGCCCTCATCGCTCGTCCTGTAGAGCCGTTCCATGCCGTAATACAGCGTGTCCGGATCGAACGGCGACATGATCAACGGCGATGTCCAGTTGAATCGATGCTCGAGGTCCTTGGCGGCGTGCCCCGAGGCGTCGATCGGCCAGACCGAGATCACTTGTTCCTGCATCGTGTGCTTATTGAAGCGGCCGATGAGGTTTTCGTTGCTACCATAGACGATGTCCGGATCGCGCGGATCGGCGATCACGAAGCCGCTTTCGCCGCTGAACACGTCGTACCAGTCGCGCTCCACGATGGCGCCCTCATCATCCATGCTCGCTATGGCGACGCTCGTATTGTCCTGCTGAGAGCCGTAGACGTAGTAGGGGAAGCGATTGTCGACCGACACATGATAGAACTGCGCCGTCGGCTGATTGTGCTGCGTGCTCCAGGTACGGCCCTTATCGAATGAGATCGAGGCGCCGTCGTCGCTGGCCTCGATGATACGGTCCGGATTGCTCGGGTCGATCCAGATCCCGTGATGATCGACGGGCCGGGCCGGCAGGAGATCGAAGGTCTTGCCCCCATCCGTTGAGCGGAACAGGCCTGTGTTCTCCGCGTACAGCGTGTCGACCTGCTTCGGGTCGGCCAGGATGGTGGAAAAATACCAGGCCCGCTGACTAAGCCGTCCGTCATCGTTCACGCGGCGCCAATGCGTGCCACCATCATCCGAACGGTACAGCCCCCCCTGCGTCGCCTCGATCATCGCATAGACGCGATTGGAGTCCGCTCCCGATACCGTGACGTGGATGCGCCCGAGAATACCCGTGGGTAAGCCGTTACCGGACAAGCGCGTCCAGTGCTGACCACCGTCGGTGGAACGGTACAGTCCGCTGCCGGGGCCGCCACTGGAGAAATTCCACGGCTGCCGTCGCGCCTGCCACAGCGAGGCATACGCAATGCGTGAATCGTGCGGATCGAAACTGACATCGATCGCCCCCGTCTGGTCGTCCTTGTAGAGGACTTTCTTCCAGGATTTGCCGCCATCGGCGCTGCGGAACACGCCGCGTTCCGTATTGGGGCCGAAGGCATGGCCGAATGCGGCGACCAGCACGATGTCCGGGTCATGCGGATCGACGATCAGCGCGCCGATCTGCCGAGTGTCTTTGAGCCCGACATGGCTCCAGGTCTGACCGCCATCGAGCGATTTGTAGACGCCATCCCCGTACGTCATGTCGCCGCGTGGCGCCGCTTCACCGGTGCCCACGTAGATGATGTTGCGATCGGAAGGCGCCAGCGCGATCGCGCCCACGGAAGAGATGGGCGTGCCATCGGTCAGCGGCATCCACGTCGCACCGGCGTCGGTGGTCTTCCAGACACCCCCGGCCACGGCGCCGAAATAAAACGTGTTAGCGTCCCCCGGAATGCCGGCGACAGCGAGAGCGCGTCCGCCGCGATAAGGCCCGATGCAGCGCCACTGCAGCGCCTTGAAAAGGCTTTCGTTCACGGGGTACGCGGCCCCGCCGGCGGCAGGCGCCCGGGCAGGTGCGGCGCGAGTCTCGATTGTTTGCAGGGTCGCCGCGAGACACAGGCTCAAAGCGATGCAGCTACGGGTCAGCCCGGCCCCCCGCGCCGGGATAAGCCGCGTTCGCATATCGTTCCCTTTGATTCCTGCTCTCAAGGTCTCATTCAGCCCGTCACCGAAGCCGCCCGGTGCTCTCGTTCGCAGCAAGCGCCACGAACTCGCCCCTGAACCTCCCTGCCTGGCCGCCAGCCTGCCCGAGCACCGCTGACACCGCGATCCTGCCCTTACCCTTACGCATCAGCATTGCAGTGAACTGCCCCCACCGCTCCGGCTGCTCCAGCCAGGCACGTGCGGTGAACGCTCCGGTGATCGGCTGTTCGTATTCCATCGTATTGCGCTGGATCACCAGACGGCTGGCGACGCCTGCGGCGCGCAGGCGCATGTGCAACAACGCCCACCCGGCAAGGATGGCCAGCGCGGAGGCACTCCCGCCGAATACTGATTCCTGATGGTTGATGTTAGGCGCCAGCGGCGCCCGCAGGATGACGGTGCCCTCATCGATTGATGCCACACCCACAGCCATCGCCCTCGACAGCGGAATATGCTCGTGGAGATATTGCTCAAGCTCGACCGCCAGCATCCGACTCCCCTCCCGGCCGGCGCAACTCGACTTCCGCGCGCTCGAGCGTGCGCCGGCGCTCCGCGGTCCCTCTCAGCCCTGCAGCCCGAGCTCATCGAGCGAGCGGAGCAGCTCGGCCGGATCGCGATAGACACGAAATGCTCCGGCACCCAGAAGCTCGGTTTCACCGTAACCCCCGCTCAGCAGCCCGACGCTCAGGATGCCCGCACGGCGGGCTGCGAGCAGATCCCAGACAGCATCGCCGATGACGTAGCACTCACCTGGCGCAAGGCCGAGTCGCTGCAGGCAGGCGAGGAACAGGTCCGGCTCGGGTTTGGCGCGCGCCACGTCCCGGCGCTCGACGACCACCACGTCTTCGCCGACACCGAGCACCTCGAGCGAGCGATCAATCTCGGGCCGCCGCCCGGACGTTGCGATGCCATACGCGACCTTGCGTTGCCGCAAGTCCCTTAACAGCTCCACGGCACCCGGCAGGGCGCGGCGCTCCGGGAGAAATTCGCGGAAGAGCTCGCCGTGCCGCCGCTGCAGGTCTTCGGCTGCCGCGGCGTCGATGTCGTGCCCGAGCTCGCGCGCCGCCGCGCGGGCGAACAAGCCACCGCTCATGCCGATGCGACGGTGAATACGCCAGCCGTCGATGGCCAGGCCTGTCTCTGCGAACGCGCGTTGCCAGGCGAACACATGCGCGTAAACGGTGTCCACGAGAGTGCCATCGAGATCGAAGATCAGCCCGCGCATCACGGAACGCTCCCTTCACCGGGTCGCATGGGCACGAGCACCATAAGCTATGGCGAGCATGGGTCAAGCGCAACCAGTTAGACTAACGACAGCGCACCGCAGGGCGAATCCGCAGCACCTCAGACTTGCAAGGCAGAGCCATGACCGAGATCGCCTCCCCTCCACGCCAGGGCCGCGAGAGCCGTCGCGCGCGCGCCCGAGCGCCTGTGGCCAAATACCCCTACATCCGCCGCCGCCTGGCGCCCGTCGAGCTCCTGAGCCAGGAGGCGGTCGAGATCATCGAGGCGAACGCGGAGACCATCCTCGAAGATATTGGTATCGAGTTCCGCCGCGATCCGGAGTCGCTGCGCCTGTGGCGTGAAACCGGTGCCGACGTTCAGGGCGAGCGAGTCCACATCCCGCGCGGGATGGCGCGCCGGCTGCTGGCGACGGCACCCTCCGAGTTCACACTCTTCGCCCGCAACCCCGAGCGCAACGTCCGCTTCGGCGGCGATGCCACCGTGTTCTCTCCGGTGGGTGGCCCGCCCTTCGTCAGCGATATCGAGCGCGGACGCCGCTATGGGACGCTCGAGGATCTACACAATTTCATCAAGCTCGCACACATGGCGCCGGCGATTCATTTCTCCGGCGGCTGCATGTGCGAGCCGATGGAGATACCACCCAACAAGCGCCACCTCGACGTGCAGTACGCGTTCTTCCGCTATTCCGACCAGGGGTGCGAGGCCACCCCTGAGACCACCGGCCACGCCGCCGACGCCGTCGCGCTGGCCGAGACCCTGTTCGGCGCCGAGTACCTGCAATCCCATCCGGTCGTGCTCGGCAACATCAACTCGAACTCCCCGCTCGTCTACGACGGGCGCATGCTCGGGGCACTGCGGCAGTTCGCCAGCCACAACCAGGGTACGATCGTGGTGCCCGCCGTGCTCGCCGGTGCGATGGGCCCGGTGACGCCGGCCGGTTGCCTGGCCGAGATCCTGGCCGAGACGCTCGCCGGAATGGCGCTCACACAGCTCGTGCGGCCGGGCGCCCCGGTGATTCTCGGATCGTTCGTCGGCGCGATCTCGATGCGCACCGGCGCACCCACGTTCGGCACGCCTGAAGCGACGCAGATGATCTTCGCGACTGCGCAGCTCGCGCGCCGGCTCAAGCTTCCCTGCCGCACTGGCGGCTCACTCTGCTCATCAAAGGTTGCGGACGCTCAGGCCGCGTATGAGAGCGCCCATACGCTGCTGCCGACGTTGCTCGCCGGAGTCAATCTGGTAACGCACGCGGCCGGTTGGCTCGAGGGCGGGCTCGTTGCGAGTTACGAGAAGTTCGTGATGGATGCAGATCAGTGCGCCATGATGCAGATGCTCGCCCAGGGCATGGACCTCTCCGAGCGCGGCCAGGCACTGGACGCCATCCGCGAAGTCGGCCCGGGAAGCCACTTCCTCGGCTGCGCACACACGCTCGCCAACTTCGAGACCGCGTTCTATCAATCCACGATCGCTGACCTCTCTTCCTACGAGCAGTGGTCGCTCGAGGGAGGCCTGCGGGCGGAGCAGCGCGCCAACCGCGTGTGGAAGAAGATGCTGGCTGAGTACCAGGATCCGGGCATCGACCCCGCGCAGAATGAGGCGATGCTCGACTTCATTGCGCGCCGCAAGGCAGTGTTGACGGACGCCATCGAAGACGAGTGACGCCGCTCATCGGGCGGCCGAAACGTCAGCGCATTTCAGCGGCGGTGAAATTTCGCCCGCAACCTGCACCACCCGCGTGCGCGCTGCAGCGTATCTGCCCCGGGAGCGGGCACGATGGCTGTGCGCTCGCAGGCACACCGGGCGCTGACCGCGCTAAGTCCCTGATCGCCTTACAGGCGGCAGCTGTGCGACCTGGTGGCATGCGCGTTGCATCGAGCGAAGGGGCTTGTTTCCCGGAATGACCGGAGCGGGAGGCGGAGCGAGCTATATCGATCCCCCTCGAGTGCAATCTCCGCCTCCCGCTTTCGGTGCATACGCTCGGCGCGCAGAGGATGGCAAGGTGCGGGGTCGCGCGCGTCGTCGCAAGGAAGAACGTCGCGCCTGCAAGGAACACAGACAGCGGAGGTTCTCGCCCCTTGAGCAAGGTCATTCCCAGGCACTACCTGATCGCCTCGGATTTCGATCAGACGCTGAGCTTCAATGACTCGGGACAGGTTCTCAGCAGTCTTCTCGGAGTGCACGGATTCCAGGAGCGCGTGACCGGGCTTGCCAGCAGCAATCTCGTTCAACAGGGAGGCGAGCTCGCCTACCTCATCAGGCACGACCCGGAGTTTCGCGGCGTGCGGCACGAGCACCTGGTGGAGACCGGCCGGCGTGTGCGGTTGAAGGGGGCCATACCGGCCCTGGTCAGTTTTCTCGCGCAGGGACTCGAGGGTGTGCGCTTTTCCTTCTTCGTCATTTCCGCGGCGCCGCGCGAGATCGTGGTGTCCGCCCTGGATGGCATCGTGGCGCCTGACCACATCTACGGTACCGAGCTCGAGTTCGATGAGCATTCGGGCGAGGTACGCGCAATCAGGCGGGTGCCGGCCGGCTACGGCAAGGTCGCGGTAATCGAGGAATTGCAGCACCGGCTGGGAATCCCGCCCGATCGTGTGATCTACGTCGGTGATGGCAGCTCGGACGTGCACGTCATGCTGCACGTCAACAATCGCGATGGCTTTACGATCGCCGTCTCGGACAACAGGCAGCTGGCACGCATCGCCAGGAGCACGGTCTTAAGCGACAACGCATTCAGCATCGTGGTGCCCGTGCTCGATCAGCTGCTCGACTGGCGCACCGGCGAAATACGGGAGCTGCTGGAGCGCAACGGCCTCACGCTGCAGGCGTGGGAGAAGGCCAGAACCGACCACGTGCAGATCGACACGACGACGGCCGCGGCGGCTTCGGCCACGGCTGCAGTGCTGTGAACAACGACCCCCGCGACCTAGAAGCCCGGCGGTGGCTCTGCAGCCACCTGCAAACGCTCCTCCAGAGCGAGCCCGACGCGTGCGATCGTCCCCTCATCGAACAGCCGTCCGATGAGCGTCACACCATGGGGCACGCGGCGTGGGGGCTGGAAGGTCGGCAGCGGCCGGCTCGGGTCGGGCGCCCAGTCGCTGCGCGCCTCGCTGATCTGCACGAAGCCCGCGCGCAGTGTCAGCGAGGGGTGGCCGGTGAAGTTGGCGATAGTCAGCATTTCATCGCGCAGCGACGGCACCAGCAGCAGGTCCACCTCGGAGAAGAGTCTGTGCATCTGCTGCGCGACGGCACGCCGCAGGCGATCTGCCTGGACGAAGTCAACCGCGGAAATGAAGCGCGACTGCCGGAAAGTGTTGGGCCACGCGTCCGGCGTCTGCACCCTGAGCTCGTCGAGCTGGCGGCTGAGTGTCAGCTCCTCGAAAGCCGCGGCCGCCTCGGCATACAGGATGGTATTGAGACAATCATAGGGCCAGTCGGGGAGCGAGACCTTGACGGGCTGTAGCCCGAGCGCCTGCAGCTGTTGCAGGGCGCCGCGGTCGACCTCGGTCGCCGGAGCTTCGTTCATCCATGTGGGGAAGTAACCGACGCGCAATCCGTTGACGCTCGCCATGGCGTCGAAGTCGAGATGACTCGGAACACTCGCCAGGTCCGCGCTGTCCACCCCGGAGATCGCCTGCAGCACCAGCATGACGTCCTCGACGCTGCGCGTCATGGGGCCGAGCTTGTCGAGCGACCAGCACAGCGTCATGGCGCCGGCGCGCGGGACGCGTCCGAACGTCGGCCGCAGTCCGGTCACCCCGCAACGCATGCTCGGGCTGATGATGCTGCCTTCGGTCTCGCTGCCGATGGCGAACGCCACCAACCCCGCTGCGGTCGCCGCGCCCGGTCCGGCGCTCGAGCCGGAAGCCCCCTCCTGCGGCAACCAGGGATTCATCGTCTGACCGCCGAACCAGACGTCGTTCAGCGCGAGAGCGCCGAGACTGAGCTTCGCGATGAGCACCGCCCCCGCATTGCGCAGGCGGCGCACCACGGCGGCGTCGGTGTCGGGCACGCGGTCCTTGTAGGGCTCGGCGCCGTAGGTGGTGCGGATGCCGGCCGTGTCGAGGAGGTCCTTGCCCCCCCAGGGGACACCGTGCAGCGGCCCGCGGTATCGCCCCGCGGCGATCTCGCTGTCCGCCTGCCTTGCCTGGGCGAGCGCGAGATCGGCGGTCAGCGTCACCACGCAGCGCAGCTTGGGGTCAAACCTCTCGATCCGTTCCAGATAGATGCGTGTGAGCCGCTCGGAAGTCAGTCGGCCCGCTTCCAGCCAGCGCGACAGTTTCCACAGGGGAGCGAGGGCGATCGCGCGATCGGCAGCGGGGAGGACGCCGGCATCTCTTGCGCTGCGCACGAACCGATCCCGCCTGGGGACCGTGCGGGTCCCGGGCAGAATCGGATTCCATGCCGAGTACGGGGCAAGCCGCGGATCCAGCCCGACCTTGCGCGGGCCGGTGCGCCGCTCATAGAGCGCCGCCATGCTGGTGCGCCAGCTCTGCGCCGCCTGTTCGCGTTCCGCCGGCGTCAGCTCGAACCGTACGAGCTTTTCCGCCGCCGCAAAGGTCGCAGCGTCCACCTCGGGGCCGACGGGCGGTGTGGTGCCCAATACCGGCGGTGAGCCCGGCGGCGCCTCGGGCGCCGCCTGTTCGTCCGCCGCGGCAACCGACCCGAGAAACGCGGCACAGGTGGTGGTGAGGAACTCGCGACGTGAGCTGGCCACGCTGGCAACCTCCGGATCACTCACCGAGCGCCATCAGCGCGAACTCCTCGAACAGGACCTGGGCCGCCAGCTGACTGGTGTTGGTGGTTGGGTCGTATTGCGGCGCTACTTCCACGACGTCGGCTCCGGCGATGGTCAGGCCCTTGAGCCCGCGCAGCAGCGCCAGACCCTCGCGCGCTTCCAGACCGCCGGCTTCCGGCGTACCGGTGCCCGGGGCATAGGCGGGGTCAAAGCCATCAACGTCGACTGAGATGTAGATCGGTCGATCCCCGACCACCGCGCGCGCCTTCTCGATGACGGCCGGCACACCCATGCTCATGAAATCCTCCATGTAGATGACCGTCATGCCGGCGGCGTGCGAGAACTCCCAGAACATGTTCGCCGCTCCGCGGATCCCGATCTGGATCGTGCGCTCAGGGTCAAGCACCCCATCCAGGACAGCCAGCCGGAACGGCCCGCCGTGATGAAACTTTGAGCCGTCATAGGCGCCCATCGTGTCGCAGTGCGCATCGATGTGGACCAGTCCGAGCGGCGCATCCTTCCCCAATGCCTTGAGGATGGGGTAGGTGATCGAGTGATCCCCGCCGACGGATAGCGGGCGGACCCCGCGCGCCTTGAGCTCGAGATAGTAGCGCTCGATATCCTCGAGCGATTGCTCGAGGCTGTAACGACTGCGAAACGGCACATCGCCTACGTCCGCAGCGCGTACGCGGCTGGCGGGCACGCCGCGCAACGTCGGATGGTACGGACCGATGCGCTCGATGCAGCGCACGGCGCGCGGGCCGAAGCGCGCGCCGCTGCGGTTGGAGACGCCCAGGTCCATCGGCACGCCCACCAGCGCAACGTCCAGCTCGGCGGCGCTGGCCGCATAGGGCAGTCCCAGAAAGGTGGGAACGCCGGAATACGGCAGCGCGCGCTTGCCCTCCGGGGACTGCGACTGCAGGTCGCGGGCCGCCCTGGAGAGCACCGGATCGTCGCCGTCGAATGCACCGCGATCCGCGTAGCGCGCACGCAGCCGTCGCAATTTGTCCTGGTCCATCGCTCGCGCTCCCCTCAGGCTTCGCCCCGTCAGTGGTTACGGCCGGATATTAAATCAGCGGTATTTGCCCCCGCAGCAATTCGCTCTCGACATTCAGCAGCGGCAGCTGATTCTGCAGGCATGCATGGATTCGCAGCCGCTCCGCCAGGCGCGCTTGCGGCGGCTCGACCCAGGCGGAAACCACCATTACCGGCAAGCGGCCCTCCTCCCGGTACATCTGCCTGATCCAGCAGTACAAAGGCCGCAGCCGCGGCGACTTCACCCACCAGGGGGTCTCGTCAGGCAGCCACAGCCGTGCGGCACTCAGATGCTGTAAGAGCCGCCGCCGTGGCGCAAGCGTTTGCCCGACGTAGCGAACGGCGCGGATGTCACGCGGGTCGGACAGCGAGTAGATCGCCACGCCTGCGGCGACCACGCGCGAGTCATCGTACAGGTGCGCACCGAGGCGGCTGCGGATATGACGCAGCCACTGCGCCTGGGTCAGCGCCGGGGGGTTGAACCACGGGTCATGCTCTGCGGCGCCCGGGTCGCGGAGCCGCGATTCAAAGTCGTCGCGTTCGGAAGGTGATCGAATAGCGCAGCTCCCGGGTCGGTGAAATGGCGTGCTGCCATTGCCAGCGCGCCTCGCCGCGCATCAGATACGCCGAGCGGGGTTCGAGCTCAATTGTATGGCTCGCGCGCTGATCGGGCTTGGGCGGCCAGGAACGAAAGCGCATTCTCGCCCGGCCGAGCAGTGACACGCCGATGATGTCCTCAAAGTCAGGCACGTCGCGGTGCCAACCGAGCGGCGTGGCCGGGCGGTATTCCGCAATCACGGCATGCTGAAGGCGCGCCGGCGCTGTCCCGGTCCACGCCGCAACCTGGGCCCGCAGCGCATGCAGGAACTCAGGGATGGGCGCGGCCGGCTTCAGTTGCTGACGGGAGAAATCGTAGCTGCCGCCGAAACTTACGATCCGGCGGCGCGCACGCCATTCCTTGTACTGCGCTTGCTGAAAGGACAGTGCCTGAATCTGTTCCAGCAGCTGCGCTTCCTGCGCGCCGCTCAGAAAACCCGACGCATACGTGAAACCCTCCGGCAGGGCAGGCCGCGAGGCAAACAGTTCCTGCTGATTCACCCGCAGAGTATGCCTGCTGCGGCCGCTTTCGGCCGCACCTCACTTAGCGCCGCCCCCTCGCACCGATCCCTGGCACGAGGGGCCTGAACCCGCCACACGAAGGGGATGTCCGGCGCTAAGGCTTCGGATCAGACTGTGCGCGCGACTGCTTGGCTTTTGCCTTCGCCACGTCGTATTGCGCATCCGCCTGGTCGCGGCAGGACTTCTGTGCCGCGCCGCTCAGGGCTTCGCAGCGCGCCAGGGCCACTTTGTGGGCGCCCTCCGCTTCGCTCTCGGCTACTTTCTCTTCCTGGACAGCGGTCACGTGGGCCGCATCGCGCTGCTCGTTGCGCACGTCCTTGCGGGCGTCGCCCTCCTTTTGCTCCGCGGTGCGTTCCGCCTCTGCGACGCGCTCGCCAGCTTTCTGCTGGGCAGCATTGGTGTCCTTGGCCACCTGGGCCTCGTCCTTGGCGTGATTGCATGCACTCAGCGCGCACGCCGCGGCAAGCACGATCCCCATACGAGTAAGTGTTCGCATCATTTGTCCACTCCGAAACTGAACCCGATCGGGCATGAACGCGTCGCCCCGCGGCTATACACGCCCGCGGCTCAGCAACAACGTGAGCACTGCGCCGATCAGGAAGATGAAAAAGAGAATCTTGGCAATGCCCGCAGCGCCGGCGGCGATTCCAAAGAAGCCGAACGCAGCGGCAATAAGCGCAATGATGAAAAATACAGCTGCATAATAAAGCATGAGGCCCTCGCTTGAACGCAATCCGGGCGTGCCAACACTCTCGTCCGGCGGCGATTGGATTTATGTCGGGAGGGTCGCTGATCGCGTGTAGGAAAGCGGCTACAGCGCAATCGGAGCACTGACCAACAACTAACATGCCCCCGCAAGCGACAATGGACCTGCAACGCAACGCCTGCAAACCGCTGCCGCGGGCGTATGCTTGAGCGCACCGCCATGACCGTGTTGACCGTAGGTCATTCAACGCATCCGATCGCGGAGTTCATCGCCTTGCTGCGCGCGGCGTCGGTGCAGTGCGTTATCGACGTGCGCGCGATCGCACGCTCGCGAACAAATCCCCAGTTCGACGCACAGGCGCTGCACGCTGCGCTCGCGGCCGCCGGGATGAGCTACCTGCACCTGCCGGCGCTCGGCGGCCGCCGCCCCCGCAGTGCTTCAGGCCTCTCGCCCAATCTGCTGTGGCGCAATGAAGCGTTCCGCAACTACGCCGACTATGCAGCGAGCGATGCGTTCCGGAGCGGATTGGATCAACTGAAGACGCGCGCGGCGCGCGAGCGCTGCGCGATCATGTGCGCGGAGGCGGTCTGGTGGCGCTGCCATCGCCGCATCATCGCCGACTACCTTCTGTCGGAGGGGATCGAGGTGGCTCACATCATGGGGGCGGGCAGGATCGACCCCGCCGCGCTTACTCCCGGCGCGCGGCGCTTGCCCGACGGTACACTGCTCTACGCAAGCGCCTGAGGTCGGCGTCACGCGGCACGCTGACCTCGCCGCTTGCGCACGGAAAAGAACAGCTGCCGGTGTTCGCCGGCGCGCGTGATGCTCGCCCAATTCAGCGCAACGAGGACGTACAGGACGTTCAACGCCAGCAGCCTGGTGGGAATGTGTCGCGTGCGGCGCGCCGCCGAGAGTACGGAGTTTGCGGTCACCCCGCGCGTTCCGCCCACCCGCTCATGCACGTAATCGACGGCCGCCTTGTCGACCAGGTTGAAATAGCCGGACCCACGCCGCGCCCTGGCCCGCGCGAACGAGAGCACGAAGAAATAGCCCTGGCTCTCGAACACGTGGTAGGTCTGCCGGGTCGCCTGGACCCGGCCACAGTATTGCAGTCCACGTTGCAGAGTCCGGATGTTCATGTCGCCCCCCTCGGCGGCCGCGGTGTTTGGATGCTGCGGCGGCCACGCGCAATGTTCAATTCTACGGGATAGAGACCCTCGGCAGGGGACTTGAGGGCCGCGCGGTGAGCGCGGTCGCGGAGGGCTAGTTGAGGTTGTGCTCGGCTGCGTCCGGTACGCTCGAAGCGCCGGCGGGCAGACCGCCCAGCAGTTCGGTGAGCTTGCCGATGTCCAGCGGCTTGACCAGGTGCAGGTCGAATCCGGCCTCCGCCGAGCGGCGGCGGTCGGCCTCCTGTCCCCACCCGGTCAGCGCCAGCAGTTTGACCCGCTTGCCCCAGGGCTGCGCGCGGATGCGCCGCGCGACTTCATAGCCATCGAGCAGCGGCATGCCGATATCGAGCAGCGCGACGTCGGGCAGGTAGTGTTCGGCGGACTCGAGCGCTGCCCGCCCGTTGGGAGCGCTGAAAACCTCGTGCCCATACAGCTTCAGCACCTCAGTCAGGCTCTCGAGCGCATCGATGTTGTCGTCCGCGACGAGAATGCGGCGGCGGATGCCCGCGGCCGCGGTCGTTGCCGCAGCCGGCTCCCCGGCGGGAACCGGCTCCGCGACGCTGCCGTGCAACGGCAGACGGATCAGGAACTCACTCCCACGGCCGTCACCGTCGCTGTGCGCCTTGATGCTGCCGCCGTGCATCTCGATCAGCCGGCGCACCAGGGCCAGACCGATGCCCAGACCGCTCTGCGGGTGATCGGATCCGCGCTCGAGCTGAGTGAACAGATTGAAAATCAGCGGCAGCCGCTCGGCCGGAATGCCGATGCCGTTGTCGCGCACCCGGATCTCGACGTGCGCGGCGTCGCGGCGCACGCTGAGCATGATGTGGCCCCCGCGAGGAGTGTACTTGGCCGCATTGCTGAGCACGTTGCCGATCGCCTGCGTGAGACGCAGCGGGTCGCCGTGGACGGTGAGCGTCGCGTCGGGTATTTCGACCGTGAGCTTGTGGCCGCGGTCATCGATCAGTGGCTGTATGATCTCCACCGCGCGCGCCATGAGGGCCGCAACTGCGACGGGCCCACGCGACAGGGCGATCTTCCCGCGGGTGATGCGCGATACATCCAGTAGGTCGTCCACCAGGCGCGTCAGGTGCGTCAGCTGCCGCTCGATCACCTCGCGAGACCAGCACAGCTGCTGCTCGGTGAGGTTCATGCGCATGAGATGCACCGCGTTGAGAATGGGCGCCAGGGGGTTGCGCAGCTCGTGCGCCAGCATGGCGAGGAACTCGTCCTTGTTACGGTCGGCCTCCCTCAGCGCCTGCTCCGCCCTGGCCCGCTCGATAACCTGGCCCTGGAGCGCGCGATTGGCGCGGCCCAGCTCCTCGTTGGCACGCGCGAGCGTCGCATTCAGCGCCTCCAGCTCGCGGCTCTTTTCCGCCTGCAGCGCCTGATTGGCCTCGGCGAGCTGCGCGTTGGTCTGCGCGAGACTGCGGTTCAGCTCGCGCAGCTCACGGCGCTTGCAGTACAGCTCCACCAGCACCGCCACCTTGCTGCGCAGGATCTCCGGCACGACCGGAATGGAGACATAGTCGACCGCGCCGACCTTGTAACCTTTCAGTCGGTCGAGCTCCGTCACGTGCACGCCGGTGACGAAGATGATCGGGATGCGCTCGAAGCGCGGGTGATCGTGGATCAGCCGCGCTGCCTCGAAACCGTCCATGTCCGGCATGCTGACGTCGAGCAGCACCACGGCGAATTCCTGGTGCATGAGCCTTTCCAGCGCTTCGCGGCCCGAGCGCGCCAGCACCAGGTTCTGGCCGAGCTCGCTCAGCACCGACTGGTAGGTGAGCAGCCGCGCCGGCTGATCATCCACCAGCAGGATGTTCACCTTGTCCTCGGCGTGCGCGGGCCCCTCGACCCCGCCGCGAGTTGCGGGCGTTTGCGCTAGCGGTGCAGCCACATGCGCACCAGGGAGAGCAGCTGATCGGTGTTCACCGGCTTGGCCACGTAGTCCGAAGCGCCCGCCTGCAGGCACTTCTCGCGGTCGCCTTTCATGGCCTTCGCCGTCAGAGCGATGATCGGCAGCAGGCGAAACTTCTGGTTGCTGCGGATGCGGCGCATGGTCTCGTAACCGTCCATCTCCGGCATCATCACGTCCATCAGCACCAGCGACAGGTCATCGGTGCTCTCGACCAGCTGGATCGCCTCCTGTCCATTGGTGGCCGTGATCACCTGCATGTTATGGCGCTCCAGCAGGCTGTTGAGCGCGAAGATATTGCGGATATCGTCGTCGACCACCAGCACCTTGCGACCGCTCAAGGGCTCGTCGCTCTCGTGCAGGGCCTCGATCATCTTCTGTTTTGCGGGCGGCAGGTCGGCAATTACCCGGTGCAGGAACAGCGCCGTCTCGTCCAGCAGCCGCTCCGGCGAGCGCACGCCCTTCAGCACGATGCTCTTGGCGTTCTTGCGCAGCTCGATCTCCTCGTGATCGGACAGCTCGCGGCCCGTAAAGACGATGATCGGCGCCTGGCGCAGCTCCTCGTCCTCCTCCACCCGCGCCAGCAGCTCGAAGCCTGACATGTCGGGCAGTCGCAGGTCGAGCACTACGCAGTCGAAGGCGCCTGCGCGCATCGCCTCGAGCGCCGCGCTCCCGGTCCCGACGGTGGTGATCTCCACGTCGCTGTGGCCCAGCAGCTCCGCAACGCTCAGCTGCTCTGAAGGCTCGTCCTCGACCACCAGGAGCCGGCGCACTCGCGCCGTGGTGAAGCTCTTGAGACGTTCCAGCGCCGTCTCCAGCCCCTCGGTCGTGGCGCTCTTGGTGAGGAAGGAGAAAGCACCGCGTTCGAGCCCGTATTGCCGCTCGTCCTCGACGGTGAGTATCTGCACCGGGATATGGCGGGTGTCGGGGTTGCGCTTGAGCTGGTTGAGCACGGTCCAGCCCAGCATGTCCGGCAGGAAGACATCCAGCGAGACCGCCGTCGGGGGACGCTTGCGTGACAGCGCCAGGGCGTCAGCCCCGGTCCTCGCCAGCACCACCTTGAAGCCGCGCTGGCGCGCAAGATCGACCAGTATGCGCGCGTAGTGCGGATCATCCTCCACCACCAGCAGCACCGCGTCCTCGGGCTGCAGGCTCTCGCGATCGTCCGGAATGTCTTCCTGCCGCACCACCGGAAGCACTACCGGCTGAAAGGACGCTGGCGGCGACGTGCCCGCGGCCGGGCTCTGCAGCATTGCGCGGTTATAGGCCGAGCCCATGTAGGAGAGCGGCAGGTACAGCGTAAAGGTGCTGCCGCTGCCATGAATGCTGCTCAGGCGAATTTCGCCGCCCAGCAGGTGCGCCAGCTCGCGGCTGATGGCCAGCCCTAAGCCCGTGCCGCCGTACTTGCGCGCGGTGCCCGCATCGGCCTGCTGGAACGCTTCGAAGATGATCTTCTGCTTCTCCGGCGGGATGCCGATGCCGGTATCGCTGACGGAGAACTCGACCACCGAAGGCGCCTGGCTGAGGATCGGATGCTCCGCCGTCCAGCCCCCGGTAGCGATGGCGACGTGTAGCCGCACCCCGCCGCGGTCGGTGAACTTGAACGCGTTCGACAGCAGGTTCTTCAGCACCTGCAGCAGGCGCTTGGAGTCGGTGATGATCGCCCGGCCCAGGCGCGCATCGAAGTCGGCGGTGAAGGACAGCTTGCGCGCGTCCGCCTCGTGGCGGAAGTTGCGCTCGAGCGTCTCCTTCAGATGCGTGAACAGCAGGTCCTCGCACTCGACCGTGACCGTGCCGGATTCGATCTTCGACAGGTCGAGGATGTCGCTGATGAGGTTGAGCAGGTCGGTGCCCGCGCCATGAATCGTGTTGGCGAACTCCACCTGCCGCGCCGACAGGTTGCCGTCGGCGTTGTCCGCCAGCTGCTGGCCGAGGATCAGGATGCTGTTGAGCGGGGTGCGCAGCTCGTGCGACATATTCGCCAGGAACTCGGACTTGTAACGCGAGGTGAGCGCCAGCTCCGCCGCCTTCTCTTCCAGCGCGCGCCGCGCCAGCTCGATTTCCTGGTTCTTGCGCTCGACTTCCGCGTTCTGCTCGGCGAGGAGCTTCGCCTTGTTGGCCAGCTCCTCGTTGGTCTGTTGCAGCTCGGTCTGCTGCGTCTGCAGCTCGCCGGCAAGCTGCTGCGACTGCTTGAGCAGCCCCTCGGTGCGCATCGTCGCCTCGATGGTGTTCAGCACCACGCCGATGATGCTGCCCGTGAGCTGCTCGAGGAAGGCCAGGTGCGAGGCGGTGAAATCTCCCAGCGAACCGAGCTCGACCACCGCTTTCACGTGGCCTTCGTACAGTACCGGCAGCACCATGACGTTGCGCGGACGCGCGGTGAACAGTCCACCGCGCACCTGGATGGACTCGGACGGGATATCCGTCAGCAGCACGCGCTGGCGATCGGCGGCCGCCTGGCCCACCAGGCCCTCGCCGATGCTGTAGCGGCGCGGCTCGCGTTTCTCGAAGGCCTCATCGGCGTAGCTGGCGAGCTCCTTCAGGTACGGCACGCTGCCGGTGCTGTCCATGACGTAGATGATCCCCTGCTGGGCATTCACCAGCGGCGCCAGCTCCGATAGCAGCAGCTTCCCTACCGTCACGAGATCCCGCTGTCCCTGCATCATGCGGCTGAACTTGGCGAGATTGGTCTTGAGCCAGTCCTGCTCGGTGTTGCGCTCGGTGGTGGCGCGCAGGTTGCCGATCATCGCGTTGATGTTGTCTTTCAGCTCCGACACCTCGCCGCGCGCCTCCACCTGGATGGAGCGGGTGAGGTCGCCCTTGGTCACCGCCGTCGCGACCTCGGCAATGGCGCGCACCTGGTTGGTGAGATTGGCCGCGAGCAGGTTCGTGTTCGCGGTGAGGTCCTTCCAGGTGCCCGCGGCTCCTGGCACGTGGGCCTGGCCACCGAGGCGCCCCTCGACACCCACTTCGCGCGCTACGCTCGTGACCTGGTCGGCGAAGATCGCCAGCGTATCCGTCATGCTGTTGATGGTGTCGGCGAGCGCGTTGACTTCACCCTTGGACTCGACCGTGAGGCGCTGGCGCAGGTCGCCGTTCGCGACCGCGGTCACTACCTTGACGATGCCGCGCACCTGGTTGGTGAGGTTGTTCGCCATCACGTTGACGTTGTCGGTGAGATCCTTCCAGGTACCGGCGACGCCGGGTACCACCGCCTGGCCACCGAGCTTGCCCTCGGTGCCGACCTCGCGCGCCAGGCGTGTCACTTCGGCCGCGAAGCCGTTCAGCTGGTCGACCATGGTGTTGATGGTCTCCTTCAGCTGCAGGATCTCGCCCTTCACGTCCACGGTGATCTTGCGCGAGAGGTCGCCGCGGGCGATGGCGGTCGACACCTCGGCGATGTTGCGCACCTGGCCGGTGAGGTTGCGGGCCATGGAGTTCACGTTGTCGGTAAGATCCTTCCAGGTGCCCCCGACACCCGGCACGATCGCCTGGCCGCCGAGCTTGCCCTCGGTGCCGACCTCGCGCGCCACGCGGGTCACTTCCGCGGCGAAGCTGTTGAGCTGATCGACCATCGTGTTGACGGTCTCCTTCAGCTGCAGGATCTCCCCGCGCACGTCCACCGTGATCTTGCGCGAGAGGTCGCCGCGGGCGATGGCGGTGGCGACTTCGGCGATGTTGCGCACCTGGCCGGTGAGGTTGCTCGCCATGGAGTTCACCTTGTCGGTGAGATCCTTCCACACGCCGCTGACGTCCTTGACATCCGCCTGGCCGCCGAGCTTGCCCTCGGTACCGACCTCGCGCGCCACGCGCGTCACCTCGGCGGCGAAGGCATTGAGCTGATCGACCATCGTATTGATGGTCTGCTTGAGCTGCAGGATCTCCCCGCGCACGTCCACGGTGATCTTGCGCGAGAGGTCGCCGCGGGCGATGGCGGTGGCGACTTCGGCGATGTTGCGCACCTGGCCGGTGAGGTTGCTCGCCATGGAGTTGACGTTGTCGGTGAGATCCTTCCACACCCCGCTCACGCCCTTGACTTCCGCCTGGCCGCCGAGATTGCCCTCGGTGCCGACCTCGCGCGCCACGCGGGTGACTTCGGCGGCGAAAGCGTTGAGCTGATCGACCATCGTGTTGATCGATTCCTTCAGCTGCAGGATTTCGCCCTTGACGTCTGCGGTAATCTTGCGCGACAGATCGCCGTTGGCGATGGCGGTGGCCACTTCCGCGATGTTGCGCACCTGGCCGGTGAGGTTGCCGGCCATGGAGTTGACGCTGTCGGTGAGATCCTTCCAGGTGCCGGCGACGCCGGGCACCACCGCCTGGCCGCCGAGCTTGCCCTCGGTGCCCACCTCGCGCGCCACGCGGGTCACTTCTGAGGCGAACGAGCGCAGCTGATCGACCATGGTGTTGATGGTCTCCTTCAGCTGCAGGATCTCCCCGCGCACGTCCACCGTGATCTTGCGCGAGAGGTCGCCGCTGGCGATCGCTGTAGAGACTTCCGCGATATTGCGCACCTGGCCGGTGAGGTTGCCGGCCATGGAGTTGACGCTGTCGGTGAGATCCTTCCAGGTGCCGGCGACGCCGGGGACCGCGGCCTGCCCGCCGAGCTTGCCCTCGGTGCCGACCTCGCGCGCCACGCGGGTGACCTCGGCGGCGAAGCTATTGAGCTGGTCCACCATCGTGTTGATGGTGTTCTTCAGCTCCAGGATCTCCCCCTTCACGTCCACGGTGATCTTGCGCGAGAGATCGCCGCGCGCCACGGCCGTGGTCACTTCCGCGATGTTGCGCACCTGCCCGGTGAGGTTGGTGGCCATGGCGTTGACCGAGTCGGTCAGGTCCTTCCACGTGCCCGCGACGCCCGAGACGATCGCCTGACCTCCGAGCTTGCCCTCGGAGCCCACTTCGCGGGCGACGCGCGTGACTTCCGAGGCGAATGAGCGCAGCTGGTCGACCATGGTGTTGATGGCCTCCTTCAGCTGCAGGATCTCCCCGCGCACGTCCACCGTGATCTTGCGCGAGAGGTCGCCGTTGGCCACTGCGATCGTCACTTCGGAGATGTTGCGCACCTGACCAGTGAGATTGCTCGCCATCGAGTTCACGCTGTCGGTCAGATCCTTCCAGGTGCCGGCGACACCGGGCACGGCCGCCTGGCCCCCGAGCTTGCCCTCGGTGCCCACCTCGCGCGCGACACGCGTCACCTCGGAGGTGAACGCACTCATCTGCTTGATCATGGTATTGACGATGGTCGCGGACCTGAGGAACTCACCCTTCAGGGGACGCCCGCTCACTTCCAGGCTCATCGTCTGCTGCAAGTCGCCTTTGGCGACGGCCGTAATCGTGCGTGTGACCTCGGTGGTGGGCCACAGCAGGTCATCGATGAGCGTGTTGACGGAAGTCTCCATCGCTCCCCAGGCCCCCGAGCGCCGATCGCTCGCCAGGCGGTGGCGGGTCTTGCCGTCCTTGCCGACGATCTGCCCCGCGCGCTCGAGCTCGCGCGCCAGGCGCTCGTTCGCTGTCACGATCTCGTTGAATGTGTCGGCCACCTTGCCGGCGAGCCCGGTCTGATCGCTCGGGAGCCGCACGGAGAAAACTCCGTCACGCACCGCCTGCAGCGCGCGCAGCAGCCGGCGCAGGTCGAGCGTTCCTTCCTCGGCACCGTCCCGGCCGTTGGAGCGGCGTGCACGCGCCTCACGTTCCTGTGGTTGCATCAGCGGGCTCCCGAAGATGATGGCGCCGACAACGCGCCCGCAGGCGGCGGATCGAGCGCAGAAATGACGAGGGCGTCCATACGGACGGCGGCGCGCGCGCCGGGCGCAGCGCAGCGGATACAGGGAGTTACGATCGACCGCCGCAGTGAGAGTTGCACTCTCTCCCCCCACGCCACGCAAATTGCGCGGCGACGATGCGTAAAGGCCGCTAGCTCAAAATGATGTACTGCAGCCCCGGGTGCGCTGATGCATGCCGGCTGCAAACCGTCAGCGCGGGCATATTACTGCCACGCTTCCGACCGCCGGTATCAGGTAGGCTCTGTCCCCGGCTGTAGGAATCGGACTACACGCTGTACATATAATCTCTGCTCCCGGCATGACAGCGCCATCGGGCAAGGCGCGCAGCCGGAGCCTTGAGGGCACCGCGGGGAGGCGG
>DASZHQ010000217.1:0-10211 GCA_035937715.1 Steroidobacteraceae bacterium
CGGCCCCTGGAGGTGGGTTGGGCACAGGAATTTGCTCGCTGGTTGTGGCACCTCTTCGTGCTGCCGGCGGATTTGGCCAAGCCCTGGCCGCGGTGGATGCACCGCTTCATCAAGCCGCTGCTGCTGAGGCTGGCCAGGGAAATGGGCGTGTCCAACGCCCGCAGCATCCGTTCCTGGGCGCTGCACCTGACGCTCATCGATCCACCGCGCGGTGATTGGTCGAGCCCCGAGAGCTACCTGCAGGCGCGTCGCCGCCACGTGACTTCGCTCGGGGCGCTGGTGCATCACGCGGTCGCTCCGCGTATCGCACCGCTGCTGTACGGCATCGCCGCGCGCGTCGAGAGTTACTCGGCTGCATTGAGTCTGCTGTATGCCAAAGCCAACCGCGGCACGCGCCTGGCCGCCGGCGCCGTAGCGCTGGCGCTGTTCGCTCTGGCGGCATCGACGCCCCTCAGCATGGGGCAGCAATGCCTGTTAATGGGATCGATGTGGCTGCTGACTCTGCTCGTGCGGCAGCTGCCCGGCTATGGTCCCGGAATCATCATGATCGTGTTCTCCATCATCGCCTCCTCGCGCTATATCTGGTGGCGCCTCACGCAGACGATGGATCTGAACACCGGGTTCGAGGAGTTTTTCGCCGCCGGTCTGCTGGCCGCCGAATGCTACACATGGATCATCATGGTGCTCGGCTATGTACAGAACGCCCGGCCGCTGCGCCGCAAACCCGCACCGCTGCCGGCGGATCGCGCGTTGTGGCCGACGGTCGACATCTTCGTGCCCAGCTACAACGAATCGCTGGAGGTCGTTAAGCCGACGGTGCTCGCCGCGCTGAACCTCGATTGGCCGGTGGACAAGCTCAGGGTCTGCATACTCGATGACGGCCGCCGCCCACAGTTTCGCGAATTCGCGGCGCGCTGCGGGGCCGAATACATGATTCGCAGCAACAACGCACACGCCAAGGCGGGTAATCTCAATCACGCCCTGACGATCACGCGCGGCGAGTTCGTCGCCATATTCGACTGCGACCATATCCCGGTGCGCACGTTCCTGACAACGACCATGGGTTGGTTCCTGCGCGACCCCAAGTGCGCCATGCTGCAGACGCCGCACCACTTCTTCTCGCCGGACCCCTTTGAGAGAAATCTGGGCACCTTCCGCCGCGTGCCCAACGAGGGCAATCTGTTCTACGGTTTGATTCAGGACGGCAACGATCTGTGGAACGCGACCTTCTTCTGCGGCTCGTGTGCGGTGCTCAGGCGCCAGCCGCTGGAGGAAATCGGCGGCATCGCCGTGGAAACCGTCACGGAAGACGCGCACACGGCGCTCAAACTACACCGGCGCGGCTACACCACCGCGTACCTGCGCCAAGTGCTGGCCGGTGGTCTGGCAACCGAAAGCCTTTCGGGACATATCGGGCAACGCATTCGCTGGGCCCGCGGCATGGCGCAGATATTTCGCCTCGACAACCCGCTCACCGGGCGCGGACTGACCTTGCTGCAGCGGCTCTGTTACACCAACGCCATGCTGCATTTCTTCTCCGGTATCCCGCGTCTGGTGTTCCTCACCGCGCCGCTCGCCTATCTGTATTTTCAGTTTCACATCATCAATGCGGCGGCGGCGACCATCGCGCTGTACGCCCTGCCGCACATCGTGCAGTCAAGTCTTGCCAATTCGCATATCCAGGGACGCTTTCGCCACTCCTTCTGGAACGAAGCCTACGAGGCGGTGCTGTCGTGGTACATCGCGCTGCCGACTTCGATGGCACTGCTCGCGCCGCGCCTGGGCAAGTTCAACGTGACCGCGAAGGGCGGGCTGGTCGAGCAGGAATTCTTCGACTGGCGCATCTCGATGCCCTACCTGGTACTGGTGTTGCTCAACCTGGGGGGAGCGTTGCTGGCGTTGCCGCGGCTGCTGTACTGGAATTCGTTCGAGGCCGATACGGTGGTCCTCAACCTGATCTGGACCCTGTTCAACCTCATCCTGCTGGGCGCCGCGCTGGGCGTCGCGGCTGAGACTCGCCAGGTGCGCAGCGCGCCGCGCGTGCCCAAGAGCATGCCGGCCACCCTGCATCTGCCAGATGGCACCCGGGTCGCCTGTCAGACTACCGACTTCGCCATGCGCGGCCTCGGTGTTCGCGTCGATCCGCCGCCGTCGCTGCAGCGCGGCGATCGTTTGCACGTGAGCCTCAGCGCGGACGACGGGGTTCACGAGTTTCCAGTCGAGGTCGCCACCGTGCTGAGCGACCGCCTCGGATTGCTGCTCGGGGATCTCACGATCGCGCAGCAGCGCGCCTACGTCCGCTGCACATTCGGCTCACCGGAGGCCTGGAGCGACTGGGATAGCAACGTGGCGGTCGATCACCCGCTGGCGAGCTTCGTGGAGGTATTCTCCTTCGGAGCGACCGGCTATGTGCGCCTGCTCGAGAGCGCCTACAACGAACTCAGCTCGTGGTTCCGCGCCCGCAGGCGGCTCCTTCGGGCTCAGTAGCGGGCGGGACACATGGGTTTGTGGAGCGCCTATTTTCTCGCCAAGCTCGTGCTCTACGCGCTCGGCTACATGGATTTCAATCCATGGATGAATCTGGCTTTCGCGACATTTGCCGCGCTGCCGCCGAAAAATGCGCGGCAGCGCTTCGCGAAGAATCTCATCGCTGCGCCGCTCGGTATCCTGCTGCTTTATCACGACTCGTGGCTGCCCCCGATCGCCCAGGCGGCGGCGCAGGCGCAGATCCTGCGCGCGTTCACTGCGTCGTATCTGCTGGAGCTTGCCGGCCGGCTGATCAGCTGGAAGTTCCTGCTCGAACTGGCGGCCATGCTGGCGATTTACGCGTTGGCGCGCCGCAAGCTGCGGATGAGCACCTTCGCCTTTCTTGGCATCCTGGGTGTCATGCTTGTGCCGCACGCGCAGTTTTGGGCAGTGGCCGCCCCCAGCCAGGCCCCCGGCGCGGCGACCAGCACGGTGAGCGATGGCGTCAATCTCGGACCGGCCGCGCTGAATGCACGGCTGGCACAGTTCTACGCGGAGCAGCGCAAGATCCAGATACGTTTCCCGCGCCCGTCGGCGGAAGAGTCCCCTTTTGACATTCTCATTCTGCACGTCTGCTCGCTGTCGTGGGACGATCTGCGCACTTTGCAGCTCGCGCCAGATGCTTTCTTTGGGCATTTCGACGTCGTGCTCTCGAATTTCAATTCCGCGGCAAGCTACAGCGGCCCGGCCGCGCTTCGCCTGCTGCGGGGCGCCTGTGGCCAGACGGTGGAGGCCAAGCTCTACGATCCCCCCGCCGACGGGTGTTTCGTCATGGACGGCCTGCAGAATGCAGGCTTTGAGCCTCACTGGGCGATGAATCATGACGGGCATTTTGGCAATTTCTTCGCTGACGTGCGTGATCGCGGTGGGCTTGCCGCTGCCCCCGAGGACAACACCGGGGCGACGCCGGCGCAGCAAGCTTTCGACGGCACGCCGGTGTATAGCGACTACTCGGTACTTTCCCACTGGTGGGCGAAACGTCAGGCGAATCGCGCCCCGCGGGTCGCGCTCTACTACAACACCATCAGCCTCCATGACGGCAATCGCGTGCTTGGCACCGATCACCCCGACTCCTCCTACGGCGCACGCTTGGCGCGACTGAGCCGCGACATCGCCAGGTTCATGGGCGAAGTGCGGGCCTCGGGACGGCGTGTGATCTTGGTGTTCATCGCTGAGCACGGCGCCGCCCTGGGCGGCGACCGCCGACAGATCCAGGGCCTGCGGGAGATACCGACTGCCGCCATAGCCCAGGTCCCGGTCGCAATCGCTCTGATTAACACCGCCCGCCCGGCGCCGGCGACGCAGACCAAGATCGATGGTCCGTCCAGTTACCCGGCCCTGAACGAATTGCTGTCGCGTCTCATTGCGACTAACCCCTTCGAAAAGCCTGTCAGCAGTCTGGACCCGTACACGGTTGCGTTGCCGCAGGCGGATTTCGTAGCCGAGAACAACGGTACGACGGTCGTGCAGGTAGGGACGCATTACATGATGCGCTCCCCCGATGGCGCGTGGTCGAGTTTAGAGGGGATCGATGTAGCGGCTCGCTGAGCCGGATGCTGGCTGAGTTGAGACGCACTTGGGCCTTGCGTATAAGGGCGCATGCACAACCTTTGACATGTGGCACTCCGCACCCACACGATCGGGTCAGGGACCGGCGGATCTACCGGAACCTCGCCAGCGGACTTGCCGCGAGGGGAACGCCATGAAGGGCATAGTTCAGTCCGACGTGTCGAGTCGATATCGAACCTACGATTCGCCGCCCGCAGGGTTCGATCCGGGGACGGCGCCGCAAGAGGTCCTGCGCCGCTACGGTCTGCCGCGGCGTCCGGATCCCGATAAGGAGCCAAAGCTCGCGGCGCTGTGGAAAGAAGTGTTCGACCGTCCGACCACCTACATCACGGCACAACTCGAGTTAGAACCGGTCAGCAGTGGTCCCAGACCCGCAGCTCCCGGCGCTCCTATCGCTGGCAGTTGGGGTGGCGCGCAAGTTCCCGCAAGGTCGCCCTCCACGGACCCCATGAACATGGTATTTGCGCAGTGGGTCGTGCCGACGGTATCGCCGCTCAATCAAACGGGTGAGGGTCTCTATATCGCATTCTGGGTGGGTTTGTTCGGCGGCGATAATCTCATGCAGGCTGGCGTAAGGGCCAAAGTGCCCAGCGGCTACTCCGACACGGTTGAGTGGGATGCGTGGACTGAGTGGTACAGCACGAAGTACCAAGATGCGCCAAAGCCGGTGACGAATCTTCCCATCGCCCCTGGCGATACCGTCTGCTTCCTCGTTTGCGCGCCGCAGCCGAACGTTGGTTACGTCTCGATCAGCAATCTATCGCAGGGTTTTCACACGAGCGTAACTGTTGTCCCCTCCCATGCAGATCTCGTGTTGACGAGCCCCACGGCGGTGTGGGCCGTCGAGACGACTGGGAACGAACTTCCGTTCTATTACTCAGTGGAATTCAACAATTGCGTCTGCAGCTCGCAGCAGGAACTCTACGAACTCACTCCATCCGGTGTGCTGCAGAACGTTACCAGTATCCAGGCCGGTCACCCGTACGACTATCCGATCACGCACGCTTATATCGATTCGCCAACCCGCCTAGTGGTGCCGTGGCTCGCTTTCGCCTAAAAGGGAACGCGATAAGCACGCGATGCCGTGGAGAATCCGCTGTGATACAAGCGCTCGGGGAATAGGTCGCGTTCACGCGCAGTCAACGACCCAGGTAGCGGGCGAGTACGTTCGCGGTGACGCGCTCGACGAGGGCGTCGCGCCTCGAGAGCGCGGCGACCCACTCACAGCTACCGGCATGAAACACTTCGCCGCGGCCGCGCGCGAAGTTCACGATCATGCCGGCGCCCCGCTTTACCCGCTCGACTGCGGCGTCGCCGTCGTCTCCGAGCCGGATCTCCGCGACGAATTTCGCATCCTGATCGGAAAGGTAACGATCGTCCCTCGCGAGGTTGATGGGTTCCTCCTTGAGTGCCGACATGCCGAGCGCAAGGATCTGCAGCCCCTGCGGGGCGCCGCTCGTCTCGGTGGGCTCGGGTAAGCCCCCGCGGATGAGGTAGTCCAGCCCGTCTACCTCGTATCCGAAGGCGTGTCCCTCGGCGCCGAGCAGATCCCCGTAATAAAGGCCGGTGCCGTCGAATGCCCAGTGCTCGGGCCGGTAGACGGGGAAGCCACGGACGCCGCGTGGCGCGCAACCACCCCAGCCGGCGTACAGACCATCCGTCGCGTTGAGGCCAAAGGTGCTGGCCCCCGGACGTCCAACCTCCTTCGCCTCCCATGAACCGGAAGTGCGCGTGGGATCAGCGGACCTGAAGACGGGATCCTCCGCGCGCGCGCGGTACTTGTAGCAGACCTGCCGTTTGCCGTCGTCCTCGAGGCGGGTCTGCCACATGAAGTTGCCGGCGAAGCGCGCTACGCGTCCGCCGCGCTCGACGTAGTCATCGATCGCATCGCGCATCTCCCAGGTCCAGTATTCGTCGTGTCCCACGCAAACCACGCAGTCGTAACCGCGCAGAACTTCCGGATGAAAGTGCAGTTCGTGCTGACTCGCCAGATCGACGGCAAATCCGGCCCGCTCCGCCCAGTGAAAGAAATGCCGGTCGTAGCTCGCCCAGCCTGCCGAGGCGTACTTGTTGGAATAACCGTGGGCGTAAGCCCATTCGAGATGTGGGTAGCGCGGAGCGCTCGCGGGCGGCGGTGAGATCTCGAGCGGCACGCGCGGCGCGCCCTCCGGCAGGACGACGAACCCGCGGCACCAGGGCCGCTCGATGCTGACCGTCGTCGCGCATTGGTCGCGTTTCGGCCCGGTGATGCCCCGGTAATGGTTCGAGCCGCCCCAGGTGTTATAGGCGGTCCAGGTCCCGGTCGCTGCGATCTGCAGAATTCGCTGCGGCTGGGGGCCGGCGGGCGGTCGGACGATGAAGAGATGGTGGGAGCGGATCGATGCGCCGTCGCGACCCTCCGCCGTCAGGGTCACCCGATAAGCACCCGATGGCCAATCATCGCCGATGCGAAACTCCAGCGACGGTTCCCAGCCGCAGCCGCTGACGGAGCACTGCTCCGGCGTGTCCTGCCAGCGCGCGCCGGAGACTCGGCGGGTCAACACTGGCGTCGCGCGCGCGCCGTCGCGGAGGATCGAAAGCTCGTAGCTCGCGGCGCTCGAGCTGACCTGCAGACGCACCGTCGCCCCCGGCCGATATGCGAACGCGTCCGTGTAGGCCCAGATCTCGCCGCGCTCGCCGTCCATCCCAGGATATTCGTAGCGGGTTGCGAAAACCGCTTCGCGCCGTTGCTCCGGCGTGAGGCCAAAATCGGCAAGCTCGCTCTTCGATGTACGTACGGGCTCGATCATGGCGGGGACACTCGCGCAACGGCAGTTCGCGCGGCGCCTGTAGACATCGACGCCGTCGCGCCCGCGGCGGCTATTATAGAGCGCCCGCCGGTCGCGTTTCGCCCCGCTATACTAGCGCCCCGTGATCGCGACCGAATGAGCCGTGCTGCGCAGTCAGAACCAGCCGACCCGCATCGAACAGCACACGATCTACCCGATCCCGCTCGACCAGCGGCACGGCAAGGCGCGGCATCTGTTCACGCTCTGGTTCGGCGCCAACATGAATGTGCTCACCGTCGTCACCGGCGCGCTCGCCACGACGGTGTTCGGCCAGTCGTTTCTCTCGGCGGTCGTCGCGATCCTCATCGGCAATCTCGTCGGCACGGTATTCATGGCGCTGCACGCGGCGCAAGGCCCGCGGCTGGGCGTCCCGCAGATGGTACAGAGTCGGGGTCAGTTCGGGGCGAGTGGTGCCGCGTTTGTAGTCGCGCTGGTGATCTTCATGTACGTCGGATACGCCGCCACCGCTCTGGTGACGGGGGGTCAGTCGCTGCACGCGATCCTGCCCGGCGTCAGCGAACGCGCCGGGATCTTAGGCATCGGCATCATCAGCCTGGCTGCGGCGATCTACGGCCATGACCTGATCCATTTCTGCACCCGCATGATGACCTACGTCTCCGGAAGTGCGGTGCTGCTCTGCTACGTCTGGGTCCTGCTCGTCCATCCCCTGCCGGAAACGTTCCTGACCCGGGGGAGCTTTTCGGCAGTCGGTTTTTTCAGCATGGTCTCGATGGGTGCGCTGTGGCAGCTCGCATACGCGCCGTACGTCTCCGACTACTCGCGTTACCTGCCGGCCGATTCCGGTCCGCGCCAAGCCTTCTGGTCCTGCTACTGGGGTAGCACGCTCGGGGCCGTGTTGCCGATGATTTTCGGCGCGCTGATCGGGCCAGCGGTGGTTGAGGGCGACGTTGTCAGCGCCCTTTCGCGGCTCACCGGAAGAGCGAGCACGGCGATCGTGCTGCTGTTCGCTCCCGGGGTCGCCATCGCGGGTGCGATCTGCTTCTACGGCGGCTCGCTCGCAATCATCACGCTGGCGCAGACCCTGGTGACGCGCTGGCACGCCACCTCGCGTGCGCGGGTCGCGATCACGACCGGCATGTTCCTCGCGGCGCTGCTGATCGGTCTCGCGGGGGCCGCGAATTTCCTTACCCTGTATGCCCAATTCAACGAGCTGCTGCTGTATCTGATGGTGCCGTGGACCGCGGTGAACCTCGTCGACTATTACCTTGTCCGTTTCGGAAATTACCACGTCCCGTCGTTCTTTACGGCCGATGGCGGCATCTACGGCAAGTACAATCCCGCCGCTCTCGGCTGCTACGCGCTCGGCATCGCGGTGCAGATTCCGTTCGTCGCCACCGACCTGTACACCGGCCCTTTCGCCCGCGCGATCGGCGGCATCGATCTCTCCTGGATCGTCGGACTCGTCATCGTAAGCCCGGTCTATTATTTCGCGGCCCGTGCATGGCCCGCGGTCGCCACCGCGCCGGAACCACCCTGAAAGGTATAGTCAGTGAGCGATCTTCTCGACAATGCTTCCCGCAGAGCCCAGCGCTACCTCGCCTCGCTTGAGACACGTGCGGTTGCACCCTCGCCCGAGGCGCTCGCGGCACTTGCCAGTTTCGATCGTCCGCTTCCGGAGCAGCTATCGAGCCCCGAGGAGGTGCTCGCCGAGCTGGATGAATTCGGCTCCCCGGCCACCATGGCCTCGGCTGGAGGCCGCTTCTTCGGATTCGTCATCGGCGGCTCGTTGCCCGTGACCGTGGCGGCCAACTGGCTCGCGACCGCATGGGATCAGAACGCCGGGCTCGTCGTCACCTCCCCGGTCAATGCCAGGCTGGAGAAGGTGGCGCTCGAGTGGCTGAAGGATCTCCTTCACCTGCCTGCCGAGAGTGCCGGCGGCTTCGTCACCAGCGCCACCGCCGCCAATTTCTCTGCGCTCGCAGCCGCGCGGCACGCGCTGCTGACGCGCGCCGGCTGGAACGTCGAGGCGCAAGGCCTGTTCGGCGCGCCGCCGATTACGGTGGTGGTCGGCGAGGAAGTCCATGCGAGCGTGCAGAAAGCCCTGTCAATGGTTGGCTTCGGGCGGGAACGGGTGGTGCGCGTGCCCTGCGACGAGCAGGGGCGCATGCGGCTCGCGGAGTTCCCGCAGGTCACCGATCGCACCGTGGTATGCGTGCAGGCAGGTAATGTAAACACCGGCGCCTTCGATCCCATCGCCGAGATTTGCGAGCGCGCCCGCTCGCGCGGTGCCTGGGTCCATGTCGATGGAGCATTCGGATTGTGGGCCGCCGCCGCGCCGACCCGCGCCCCTCTCGCCCGCGGGCTGGGAAGCGCCGATTCCTGGGCGACCGACGCACACAAGTGGCTGAACGTTCCTTACGACAGCGGCCTGCTGCTCACGCGTGACGCGCAATCACTGCGCGCGGCCATGTCCGTCGGGGCCGCATATCTCGCGCAGGGCGAGGAGCGGGTTCCCTATCAATACACGCCCGACTTTTCGCGGCGTGCGCGTGGGGTGGAAGTCTGGGCTGCGCTGCGCCAGTTAGGCCGCGCGGGCCTCGCGGATCTGATCGAGCGTACCTGTCGATTCGCCCAAACGTTCGCCGCAGGTCTCGCCCGCGCCGGCCACCGGGTCCTGAACGACGTCGTCCTCAACCAGGTGCTGGTTTCCTTCGGAAGCCCGGAGCGCACGCGTGAAGTGATTGCACGGGTGCAAGAGGACGGCACCTGCTGGTGCGGCGGCACGCTCTGGCAGGGCCACACCGCGATGCGCATCAGCGTCTCATCCTGGGCGACCGATGAGGCCGACGTCGAGCGCAGCCTCGCCGCGATCCTGCGCGCAGCCAGTCGGTAGCCAGGACATCCCCCGATGACCTACGAGCTCTATTACTGGCCCGGTATCCAGGGACGCGCTGAATTCATACGCCTCGCGCTGGAGGAAGGGGGCGCGGCGTACCGTGACGTGGCCGCACTGCCGCAGGCGCAGGCCGGCGACGTGCCCGCGATCCTGAAGGTACTCGAGGCGAAGGGCAACCGGCGGCCGCCTTTTGCGGTGCCGGTGTTGAAGGCCGGGCGGCAACTCATCGCGCAGACGCCCAATATCCTGTTGTTCCTCGGCGGGAGACTCCGGCTCGCGCCGGCGGACGAGGCGGGCCGGCTCTGGACGCACCAGTTGCAGCTCACCCTCCTCGACCTTTACCAAGAGATCTTTCACACCCATCACCCGCTCGGTGACGGCTACGCGTACGAGGAGCAGAAGGCGGCGGCGAGGCGGCGCACGCAGGATTT
>DASZHQ010000218.1:0-6077 GCA_035937715.1 Steroidobacteraceae bacterium
GCGTCCGGTTCCCGGCTCGAGCCGGTCCAGTCCGCCGTGCAGGGTGCCGATCCAGAGTGCCCCGGTGTGGTCCTCGCTGATGACGCGCACCTGCAGATCGGAAAGGCCGGCGCCATCGGCGGACCTGCCGTAGTTGATGAAAGTGCCCGAGGCAGGCTCGTAGCGGCTCAGGCCCGCGTCCGTCCCGACCCAGATGCCGCCCGCCTGGTCCATGTGCAGCGCGAAGACGGCGTCGGCGGCGAGCGAGTGCGCATCCCCTTCGCGATGACGGAAGTGGCGCGCGGTGCCGGTGAGCGGATCGAGGACGTCGAGCCCGTGGTCGAGCGTACCGGCCCAGATGCGGCCGTCGTGATCGATCAGGAGCGTGCGTACCGCATCGCTCGCGAGCGAGTCGGACTTGCGCGGATCATGACGGAACTGCTGGAAGCGGTCGCGGTTGCGCTCCCAACGCGCCACTCCGCCGCCCATGGTCGCAAGCCACAGATCCCCGTGCGCGTCCTCGGCGATGGTCCACACGTAATCGCTGGCGAGGGCTTGCGGGTTGCCGCGCTCACGCCGGTAGACGCGAATCGAGTACCCGTCGTAGCGATCCAGCCCGCTTTCGGTCGCCAGCCACAGATAGCCGCGCGAGTCCTGCAGGATGCCCTCGACGGTGCTCTGCGAGAGCCCATCGCGCATCGTCAGGTGCTCGAAATACAGCGGCCGCACCGCAGGTGTCGGTGCGGCCGCCTGTAGAGCGCCCGCGGGCGCGAGCAGCGCGCCGGTTAGCAGGACGCCGATGAGGAGGCTGCGGGTGCGCATCGCGCCCCTTCGCTGGGAAGCGCCATTGACTACTGCTGGGCGGGGATGTTGGGGGCGCCGCTATAGCCGGCGCTCGCGGTGCTGCCGCTGCTCCAGGTGTAGCCGCTGCTCCAGGTGTAACCGCTGCTCCAGGTGTAGCCGCTGCTCCAGGTGTAGCCGCTGCTCCAGGTGTAGCCGCTGCTCCAGGTGGAGGGGTTGCTCGAGCTATAGCTGCCGTTCCACAACAGCCCGTCGCCCAGCTGGATGACGCCCCACAGCAGATTGCCGAGGGCCGACACGACGTTCCCCACCAGCGCGACGAGCCCCCCGAAGAACCCTCCCGAGCCGCCGCCCGATCCGCCCCCTGCCGCGCTGCCCGACCCGCCGGTCGTGGCCATGATGTAGTAATCCCCGTTGGAAGGATCCTGGTTGGCGCGTCCGCCGTAGTGCTGCCACCCCGCGAGGTCGAACCACACGTTGAGTCCCTGGTTCGCGCAGCCACGCGCGGTGCTGTAGGTCGCGTCATGCGCGTTCACCAGTCCCGCGCCCTGCTGGAACACCGAGTAGGCGAGCGTGCCATTGGCATTCACCGCCGGGTGGGCCCCGGACATCAGCCGGCACTTGACGTCATCCGGAGTGAGCTCCGGGCTCACCTGCAGCATCAGCGCTACGACACCGCTCGTCACCGCGGCCGCCTGCGAGGTGCCCGACATGGTGAACTCATCGAACGCCGGAGAGACCCACTGGGGGAATTGCTGCGCCAGCGTGCCGTCGTCAGGCGCGTACGCCAGCATGTGCCCGCCCATGGCCACGACCTCGGGCTTCACAAAGCCCTCGTAGGTCGGTCCCACGGATGAGAACGAAGCGAGCTTGTAGTGGCTCAGCTGCAGCGGGTGGTAATTGTCGGTCACCGCGCCGACCGTGATCACATACGGCACGTTGCCCGGCACGCCGATGGTCATCGCGTGCGGACCGCGGTTGCCCGCCGCCACCACCACTGTGATCCCGCCGCCCCACGCAGCCATCACCGCCTGGTTGAGGGGATCATTCCAGTACGGGGAGTTCGGGGGCGCGCTCAGGGACAGGTTCATCACGCGGATGTTGTAGCGCAGCTTCTGCTGCAGCACCCACTGGATACCCTTGATCACATTCGAGTAGCTGCCGCGGCCGGTGCTGTCCAGCACCCGCACCGCGACCAGGTTCACCCCCGGCGCCACGCCCTGGAAGTTACCCGTCGTTGCGACGCCGCTGCTGGCGATGATCGACGTGACGTGAGTGCCGTGGCCGAACAGGTCGTTGATGTTGCTGCTGTTGGCTGCGACCGGGGAAGTCACCCCGCCGAGCAGTTGCTGCGTCGCCGGCTGCTGGCTCGCCGCAATCACGTCGTACTGCGCGAGCACGCGGCTGCTGGTCTGGCCGGGCGCGCTGTGATCCGGTCCCTGCTGGCTCCACAGGCCCGAATCCACCACCGCCACAGTCACTCCGCTGCCGGTGACGCCGCCGACTTGCAGCTCCCGGGCCGCGACCTCGCTCGGATAGTAAGTCTCCGGCAGGCTGCCGTGCACCGAGCTCGCGGCAACTTCCCCATCCTCAAATATCTGCAGGAGCGACACATGCGCCTCGCGCAGCGCCGCCAGCTCCTCCTCATCCAGGGAAGCACTGACCGCGCGAATGACGGACAGATCTCCGGTCACCGTGCCGCCGGCGCGTATGACGGCACTCGCGGCCTCGCCGGCGCTCGCCGCCTGCACGATGTAATTGCGTCTGATCGCAGGGGGAGCGAGGCGCGCATGCTGCGTGGCAGCTGCCGCAGGCGCGGCTACGCTGGGCGCCGGCGCCGCGCGCGCTGGCACCGCCTCGGTCGCCCGGCTCACAGGGGTGCCGCCGCGCAGAGAGAACAACAACGTCAGCAGCACGCCGACGGCGCCTACTACCAGCAGCCAACTTCTTGTCCGGGCCTTCATCGTCATGAGTCCGTTCCGATGTTTGTGTTGCGAGCTCGTGCGTCTTTTTACCGCAAGGACCTGTCGCCAAACAGGGACGAAAGAGCTGCAGCGCGACTCACGCGTGCGA
This sequence comes from Steroidobacteraceae bacterium, assembly GCA_035937715.1. Lineage (GTDB taxonomy): Bacteria > Pseudomonadota > Gammaproteobacteria > Steroidobacterales > Steroidobacteraceae > 13-2-20CM-66-19. Next base: position 2,854 of record DASZHQ010000218.1, read on the forward strand.
TGCGCGTCACAACAATTGCGCGCGCTTCGGTTATGTCGCGCGCAGCATGCGCCGCGCGCGAACCGCATGAACATAAGCGGTCCGGCGCGCAACGCCGCGGCTGAACATAACGGCAGGAGAGCTAATGGAAATCGCGGGAGCGCGTCAGCAACGCGCCGAGCAGGCGAGTACGGTCGATGAGGCGGTGCGCGATGAGATGCGTGACGCCGTCTTGCTGCTGCAGCTCGCCATGCACCTCGAGCAACCGCGACTCGAGGAGCGCGCGCCGCTGCGCGCGCCCGACGCTCTCCCACACGATGACGTTCACCTGACCGCTCTCGTCCTCGAGTGTGAGAAAAGTGACTCCACTGGCGGTGGCCGGGCGCTGGCGCATGAGCACGATACCCGCGGTACGCACGGCGGCGCCGTTTCCCGCACACTTGAGCTCGTTCGCCGGCAGCAATGCGCCCTCGCGCAGCCGCGCGCGCAGCAGCGCCAGCGGATGTCGCCCAAGGGTGAGGCCGAGGGAGGCGTAGTCCGCCGCGATTCCCTCTCCCTCGGTGGGCGCGGTGAGTAGCGGCCGACCCTCCGACGCGCTCGCCTGGCGCATGGCCGCGGGCGCAAGAGGCAGAGGACGCTCGCTGCCGGCGACTTCCCAGAAAGCCAGGTGTCGGTTGCCGCTCAGGGGAGCGAGCGCCCCCGCCGCCGCCAGCGCTTCGAGATCCCCGCGATCGAGCGCCGCGCGTGCGGCGAGATCCTCGACGCTCGCGAACGGCCGCGCGTCGCGCGCCGCGATGAGGCGTGTCACCGCAGCCTGCGACAGTGACTTCACCAGACGCAAGCCTAAGCGCAGTGCCGGCTCGCCATCCTCGCGCCGCTCGAGCGTGGAATCCCAGAAGCTGACACAGACATCCACGGCACGCACCTCGACACCGTGCGCGCGCGCATCGCGCACCAGCTGCGCCGGGGCATAAAAGCCCATGGGCTGGCTGTTGAGCAGTGCACAGGTGAAAGCCGCGGGCTCATGGCACTTGAGCCAGGCGGAGTCGTATACCAGCAGCGCAAAACTCATGGCGTGCGACTCCGGAAAGCCGTATTCGCCGAAACCGAGCATCTGCTGGTAGATACGCTGCGCGAACTCCTGCGGGTAACCCCTGGCGTGCATGCCCTCGAGCAGCCGCTCGCGAAAGGCGTCGAGCCCCCCGGTCCTCTTCCAGGCGCCCATCGCGCGGCGCAGGGCATCCGCCTCCCCTGGCGAGAAGCCGGCGGCGACGATCGCGATCTGCATCACCTGTTCCTGGAAAATCGGTACGCCGAGGGTGCGATGCAGCACCGCGCGCACCTCCTCGCCCGGATACTGAACTGCCTCCGCGCCGCAACGGCGGCGCAGGTAGGGGTGCACCATGTCGCCCTGGATGGGCCCCGGGCGCACGATCGCCACCTCGATGACGAGGTCGTAGTAACAGCGCGGCTTCAGGCGCGGCAGCATGGCCATCTGAGCGCGCGACTCGATCTGGAACACCCCGATGGTGTCGGCGCGACAGACCATCTCATAAACCTTCAAATCCTCGGCGGGCAGCTCGCCGAGCGCATGTCGCGTGCCGCGGTATTCATTCACCAGCGCAAAGGCGCGCTTCAGGGCGGTGAGCATTCCGAGTGCCAGCAGGTCCACTTTCAGCAGGCCCAGATCGTTGAGGTCGTCCTTGTCCCACTGCACCACAGTGCGCTCGGGCATGGCGGCGTTCTCGATGGGCACCAGCTCCTCGAGCCGGCCTTGCGCGATCACGAAACCGCCGACGTGCTGCGACAGGTGCCGGGGGAAGCCGGGGAAGGCCACCAGCTCGCTGGCGAGGGGCAGCAGGCGGGCGAGCCAGGGACTATCGGCATCAAAGCCTGCCTCGCGCACCCGCACCGGCATGGCGGCGCTCCCCTCCCACCATTGCATGACTTTCGCCAGCCGGCCGCTTTCCTCAGGGGTAAGGCCGAACACCTTGCCGAGATCGCGCAGGGCGCTGCGCGGGCGGTACATGACGACGGTGGCGGCGAGCGCGGCGCGTTCGCGGCCATACTTCTTATAGACGTACTGCAGCACCTCCTCGCGCCGCTCGTGCTCGAAGTCGATGTCGATGTCGGGCGGCTCGTTGCGCTCGCGCGAGATGAAGCGCTCGAACAGCAGCGCCGCCCCGCGCTGCGGATCCACCGAGGTCACGCCCAGGCAATAACACACGCGCGAGTTGGCGGCGGAGCCCCGCCCCTGGCACAGGATCCCCTGGCGGCGCGCGAAGGCGACCACGTCGTGCACGGTGAGGAAGTAAGGCTCGTAGTGCAGCTCTTCGATGAGCGCGAGCTCGTGCTCGATGGCGGTGCGCTCGCTGGCGGGCACGCCGCCGGGCCAGCGCCAGCGCGCGCCCTCTTCCGTGAGGCGTCGCAGGTAGCTCGCCGGGGTTTCCCCGGCCGGCACCAGCTCGCGCGGATACTCATAGCGCAGCTCGTCGAGCGAGAAAAGGCACTCCTGCGCCAGCTCCACCGTCGCATCCAGCAGGGCGCGCGGATACAGTCGCGCCAGGCGCGCGCGCTCGCGCAGGTAACGCTCGCCGTTGGCGTAGAGCCGCGAGCCGACCTGCGCGATCGGTACGTTCAGGCGAATCGCGGTGAGCGCATCCTGCAGTCGCCGGCGCGCGCGCACGTGCATGTGCACGTCGCCGCTGGCGAGGAGCGGCACGCCGCACTGCGCGCCGATAGTCCCGAGCGTGGCGAGGCGCGCGCCATGCTCCCCGTCGCGCAGCAGCTCGACCGCGATCCTCACCCTGCCGCAAAAGCGCCCGGCGAGCCAGCGCAGCTCTTCGGGCTGCGGCCGCGGCGGGGGCAGCCAGAGGATATGGCACTGCTCGGGGCCGAAAGTATCCAGGTCCGCGCGCGTGAGTGCGTATTGCCCCTTGTCGGCCGCGCGCCGGCCGCGGGTGATGAGGCGGCATAGTTGTCCGTAGCCGCGCCTGTCGATGGCAAGTGCGACGAACCTGAGTCCGCAGGTCAGCCGCAACTCCGTGCCGATGATGAGCTTCAGTGGCCGGTCCTTCGCCGCCATGTGCGCGCGCACGGCGCCGGCCATCGAGCACTCATCGGTGATCGCAAGCGCGCTGTAGCCGAGCGCCACCGCCTGCTCCACCAGCTCGTGCGGATGCGAGGCACCGCGCAGGAAGGTGAAGTTCGACAGGCAGTGCAGCTCCGCGTACGCGGGCAGTGCC
>DASZHQ010000219.1:0-17998 GCA_035937715.1 Steroidobacteraceae bacterium
GGCGGCGGCGGCGGCGAGCGCGACGGACGTAAGCAGCGTGAGTGCGATTAGGGCGATGACCTGACGCGGCATTCTTCGACCTCGAGGACTAAGCTTGGCAAGGGAGTTGGTGTTACGTTCTTGTCATGGGATCACTATCGCACAACACCACCATGGGTGAAACCAACGCGACGACTCCTGCGGCGCCCCGGCGCCCCATCGCCTTTGCTGAAAGTCGACGCGTGTGACGACCTCAACGAGAACGTCGCGGGATTCCCTCATCCGGCCGATCGCTGCGGTCTGGCCGGGTCAGCCCTATCCGCGCGGAGCGACCTGGGACGGCGAGGGAGTGAACTTCTCGCTGTTCTCCACCAACAGCGACAAGGTCGAGCTGTGCATCTTCGATCCTACGGGCCGACACGAGCTGCAGCGCCTCAACGTGCGCGAGCGCACCGATGGAAACTGGCACGCCTACCTGCCGGAAGCCCGTCCGGGCCTGCTCTACGGATACCGTGTCTACGGACCCTATGAGCCCGAGCGCGGCCACCGTTTCAATCCCAACAAGCTGTTGATCGAGCCCTACGCCAAGCACCTGCAGGGTCCACTGGTGTGGAGCGATGCCCATTTCGGCTACCGCACCGGAAGCGCCAAGGCGGACCTGTCCTTCGACCGGCGCGACAGCGCGCCGGGAACCCCGAAGTGCCGGGTGATCGACCCCGCCTTCACCTGGGGCGACGACGCCCCGCCGCGCATCCCCTGGCACGATACCGTCATCTATGAAGCGCACGTGCGCGGGATGACGATGCGCCACCCGGAGGTGCCTGCGCAGCTGCGCGGCACGTATGCGGGGCTCGTCACCGAACCCATCATCGATCACCTGGTGCGGCTCGGGATCACCGCGATCGAATTGATGCCGGTGCATGCTTTCGTGGATGACCGTCACCTGCTCGAGCGCGGGCTGCGCAACTACTGGGGCTACAACACGCTCGGCTTCTTCGCCCCGGAAAGTCGCTACTCGGCGAGCGGCCGCGTCAGCGAGTTCAAGACCATGGTGAAGGTGCTGCACTCGGCCGGAATCGAGGTGCTGCTGGATGTGGTCTACAACCATACCGCCGAAGGCAACCAGCTGGGCCCCACCCTCGCGTTCCGCGGCCTCGACAATGCCTCGTACTACCGGCTGGACCCGGAGCAGCCGCGCTACTACGTTGATTTCACCGGCACGGGCAATACGCTCAACCTGCAGCATCCGCGCGTGCTGCAGCTGCTGATGGACAGCCTGCGTTACTGGGTGCTCGACATGCATGTCGACGGCTTTCGCTTCGACCTGGCCTCGGCGCTGGCCCGCGAGCTCCACGACGTCGACCGCCTCGGCTCGTTCTTCGACACCATCGGACAGGATCCGGTGCTCTCGCAGGTCAAGCTGATCGCCGAGCCGTGGGACATCGGCAGCGGCGGCTATCAGGTCGGCAATTTCCCACCCGGCTGGAACGAGTGGAACGACAAGTACCGCGACACGCTGCGCGGCTACTGGAAAGGCGACGGCGGCCTGCTGGCCGACTTCGCCCGCCGCTTCACCGGCTCTTCCGATCTGTACGAGGCGAGCGGCCGCAAGCCCCATGCGAGCATCAATTTCGTCACCGCCCACGACGGCTTCACTCTCGAAGACCTGGTGAGCTACAACGACAAGCACAACGAGGCGAACGGGGAAGACAATCGCGACGGGCACAACGACAACCGCTCCTGGAATTGCGGGGTGGAAGGCCCGACGGACGATCCGGCGGTGCTCGCGCTGCGCGAGCCCCAGAAGCGCAACCTCCTGGCATCGCTGCTGTTGTCGCAGGGTGTGCCCATGCTCCTCGGGGGCGATGAGCTCGGCCGCACACAGCACGGCAACAACAACGCCTATTGCCAGGACAACGAGCTGTCGTGGTTCGACTGGACGATCGATGAGCGGCGCGCGCAATTTCTAGAGTTCGCCGCGCGCCTGATAGCGCTGCGGCGGCAGCACCCGGTGTTCAGCCGCCGCCGTTACGTGAGAGTCGATACCGTCACGTCCGAAGGATTGAAGGAGATCATCTGGCTGACTCCCGACGCCCGGGAGATGACGGAGAACGACTGGAACCAGGAGTTCGCGCGCTGCCTGGGGGTGTACCTGGCGGGCGGAGCGATCGAGCGCCGCGGCCGCCGCGGCAAGCCCATCAAGGACAGCAATTTCCTGCTGCTCTTCAATGCGCATCATGAGACGATTCCGTTCCGCATCGCCGAGAGTCTTTCCGGCAAAGCGTGGTCGACCGTAGTGGATACCGCCGCGGACGATCCCTTCGGGCAAAGGCCCCTGGCCGCTGACAGCTACCCCCTGCAGGGCCGATCGCTGGTGCTGATGGAGGAGACTCAGCAGGGCGCGGGCAGCGCGTGAGAATCGTTACCTACAACATCAACGGCATCGGTGCGCGCCTGCCCAATCTGCGGCGCTGGCTCGATGAGAGCGCGCCCGACATCGTGTGCCTTCAGGAATTGAAGGCCCCGCAGGAGAAGTTTCCCGAGAGCGTCATCCGCGACGCGGGCTACGGCGTGATCTGGCACGGACAGAAGAGCTGGAACGGCGTCGCGATCCTCGCCCGCGGCACCGAGCCCGAGGAGATCCGCCGCGTCCTCCCGGGCGACCCGGAGGACAACCACAGTCGCTATATCGAGGCCACTGTGCATGGACTGCTGATCGGCTGCCTGTACCTGCCGAACGGCAACCCCGCACCCGGCCCGAGGTTCGACTACAAGCTGCGCTGGCTCGAGCGGCTGATCACGCACGCCGCCGCACTCGTCGCGCGTGACTCCCCGGTCATCCTGGCCGGCGACTACAACGTGATCCCCACCGAGCGGGACGTCTACAAGCCGGAGCGCTGGGTCGATGACGCCCTGTTCCGGGTCGAGACACGCGCAGCGTTCGCACGGCTCATGCAGCAGGGATGGACCGATGCGATACGCAAGCTCCATCCGGATGCGCAGATCTACACGTTCTGGGATTATTTTCGCAATGCGTACGCGCGCGATGCCGGTCTGCGCATCGATCATCTGCTGTTGAATCCAGCGGCCGCCGCCCGCCTGGTGAGCGCAAACGTCGAACGAAACGTGCGCGGCTGGGAGAAAGCGAGCGACCACGCACCCACGGGGGTGCAGCTGCGGGAAGGCCGGGGTGCAGTGCGGCAAATGGGCCCGTCGACGGTGGGCCCGTCGATGACTTAAGCGCAGGCGAAGCGGGCAGCTGACCGAGCTTCGGGGAACATTATGTTGCTGATCGCCGACTGATCGCGCTGTTTGAAGCGACAATCGCCACAGCGCGACACGCGCGGCTCTTGCCGATTGGCCACGAGCAGTCCAACAATGCGTCAGTGCCTCAAGGATAAGAGTAATTACAGGGATGCATTCACCAGCGATCCTATTGGTCGGGCCGTATGACCCCAACTGCGGGGAATACACCTTTCTCGCGCCCCCGCTCGGGGTATGGCGCCTGGCGGGCGTGCTCGAGTCCGCCGGCGTAAACGTCAAGGTCTTCGATCCGAACTGCTGCAGCGGCGCGCCCGAGCGCGCGCTCGAGCGCGAGATCCTGGCCGGGGCCTGGGACGTCATCGGCGTCTCCACCACGGGAATGACGCTGCGCTTCGACCTGGAGCTGGCGCATTTCGCGCGCCGCATGGCTCCGCGCGCGCTGCTGGTCGCCGGCGGCATGGAAGCGACCTTTCGACCGGAGCTGCTGTTCGAGCTCGCGCCCTTCGATCTGGTGGTGTTGGGGGAAGGCGAGCGCCCGCTTCTCGAGCTCATCGACCGCCTGCGCTGCGGGGCAGCTCTGGGCGGAATCGCCGGAACGGCCGAGCGCAATGCCGATGGGAAGGTGCTGAAACTTCCGCAGCAGGCACTCGATCGCGCCGAGCTGCGCGATGCCATTTTCCATATCCCCTATGAAAGGATGCCTTACCGCGCGTACTGGGAGCGGCTCGAGACCGCCTATCGACTGGGCGCCCTGCCGAGCAAAGCCGCCCGCGAGGCGCGTCTCGCCGAAATCCGCTCCGTGCGCCTCATCACCCTCAACTACTGCCCGATGGGCTGCACCTTCTGCTCGGCGACGAACTTCCTGCACGAAGCCCAGGGGAGCGTTGCCAGCATCGCGCGCCTGGATGCTCCCGACTGCGTGCGCATGATTGAGCGCATCGTCGGCGCCCACCCGCAGGTGCGCACCATCATCTTCCAGGACGACATCTTCGTCTTCACCAAGGACCGGCGGATTCTGCCCCTGTGCGAGGCAATCATCGCCGCCAAGGAGAGCGGCGCCCTGCCGCGCGGGCTGCAGTTCATCAGCACCAACCGGATCGACGCCATGTCGCCAGAGCGCCTCGCGGCCATGCGCCGCGCGGGCTTTCGCGTGCTCGGCTTCGGCATCGAGAGCTTCTCGCGCAACGTACTCGCCGAATTCAACAAAGCGCAGATTCACGCCTCTATCGAGCCAACCCTCACGGCGGCGCTCGACTTGGGCATCACGCCCTTCCTCGACATCATCCTGAGCTCCCCGCGTGCGAGCCTCGCGGACGTCGCCACGACGCTGCGCGAAGCGTGGCGCTGGCTGCGGCAGGGATGCGAAGTCGGCATGTATCCGTACGTGATTCCGTTCTCGGGCGCCGCCATGGCTGCCGATGCGGAGCTGCGGCCCTTCACGGTGTACGAGCGGCGGCGGATCAGAGGAACGCAGATCGCCTGGAATCAGCCTGCCAAGATCCTGCCCATCGACCCGAGCGTGGGCGAGACGGTGCTCGCCATCGAGCGCGAGTACGAAGCGCTCCTGTCCGAACTGCAGCAGCGCGTGGCGCACCTGCCCTCGCGCGTGCGCTCGCTCATCTGGATTCTCTGCTCGCTCGAGCCGATGGCGGCGCACGGGTTGCCGATCGCGGTTGCGCAGGAAGTGCGCGCCGAGCTCACCGCGCGACTGCCGCAATGGCAGCGCCTTGCTCGTGCGGCAAGCGCATGAGCGGCAGGCGAGCCTGGACGTTGCTGGCGCCGGCGGCGGTGTGCGCGCTGCTGACGGGTTGGATCGTGCTCTCGGCTGCGAATGTGCAGGCGGCGAGCGTGTCGTTGCTGATCTACGGCCTTGCCAACCTGATCGTCTACACCGACGCGCTCGACTTTCTGCTGCGGCTGCACGTGCGCCGCCGTCACACCGCCACCGCGGCTGCCACCGACGACAACCGCAACGTATCGATCGATCTGGCCGCCTCGCTCCCCGACGGCATCCGGCGCATCGTCCCCATCCGGCCCTACGCCATCATTGCCTCGGTCTTCAATCTGGGCGATGAGCTCGACCAGTTCATCGAGGCGTTCGCGCCCTATCGCGAGCGGGTATGGCTCATCAGCGACGGCTCGACCGACCATACCGTGACGCGGCTGCTGCAGGCGGGGTGGCGCTGCTTCGACGACGGCGTCAACCGGCGCAAGCCCGCGGCGCTGCGGGTACTGCTCGAGCGGCTGCCTGCTCACATCGAGACGGTCATCGTCGTCGATCCGGACATTCGCATCCGCGGCCGCGATGGCGGCAGCAGCGCCGATCTCGAGCGCGTGATCGGCGATTTCCAGCAGTCGGGAGCCGCCGCCGCCTGCCCGCGCGTGATGATCGAGCCCGACGGCTTCCTGGCGCGATTTCAGGCATTCGAGTACGCGCTGGCGTTCCGCGTCGGCCGCGAAAGCCTGGCGGACTACAGCATCACCTCCGGAGTCTCGATCTACCGCCGCGATGCGCTGTGGCGCGCGCTGCATGCCCACTCGCTCTCGGTCTACGCCGAGGATTTCGAGAATGCCGTAGTCCTGCTCAGCCAGGGCGAGCGCATCTATTACGACGGGCGGCTGGTGGTGAGCACCGAGGGGCCGGGGACGCTGCGCCGATGGTTCTCGCAGCGCGTCGGCTGGTACCACGGCCTGCTCAAGGTCTACACCGAGCGCCTGGGCGCCATCTGGCGAGTCAGCCGACGCACGCCCTTCGCCTGGTATCACTTCGTGTTCTACATGGGCGGGCTGTCGCTCATTCTGCATCTGGTGAAGATCATCAGCGCGCTGCTGCTGCTGATCAGCCTGGTCGGCGGATTCGATGACCTGTTCCTGGCGCACCTGCTGCCGCGCAACGCCCTTACCAGTCCCGCCTACTTCATCGGCGCGGTCGGCAGCTATCTGTGCCTCGGCGTCATCGCGTTGTTCACGGTCGTGCCGCGCGCCGAGCGCGCCTATATCGCGCCGATCGTGCCGCTCTACCTCTTGTACGCACTGACGCACCTCATCCCGATGACCGTGGGGTTCGCTAATTACGTCGCGCTGCAGCTGTGGGGCCGTCGCATCTACCGCGATCACTACGAGCCCACGCCCGGCGCCGCCGGGTCGGTGGCGGCATCCGATCTGCTGGCGCGGAGGTCGTGGTGATGCGCGAGCCCGCCGTCTACTGGGAAGATCGCGCACGCCGCTTCGCAGGCGGCGACGGACTCGCCGCCGTGTGCTCCTACGGCATGCCCGCCTTCTACAACCGCATGATCGATGCGTGTCAGCGCCTCGCCCTGCGACGCTGGCTGCGCGTAAGTCCCGGCGCGAGCGTGCTCGATGTCGGCTGCGGGGTGGGACGCTGGAGTTGCCTGCTCGCAGCGCGCGGAGCGCGTGTGACAGGCGTCGACATCAGCGCGACGATGATCGCCCAGGCCAGGCGTCGCGCCGGCGCGCGTGGCGTTGCGGGCCGGTGCCGCTTCCTGGTGCAGGATCTGGCGGCCCTCGATGCCGGCGGGAAATTCGACCTCGTCCTGAGCGTCACGGTCCTGCAGCACATCCTCGAGCCCGCCGCGCTGCGCGCCGCGCTGCAGCGCATGGTCGCTCATCTCGGCGCGGGCGGCAGGCTGGTGCTGCTCGAGGCTGCGCCGAATCGCCTCATCGAGAACTGCGACAGCGCGACCTTTCGCGCGCGTGAGCGCGACAGCTACCTGCGGCTCTTCGGCGAGTGCGGCCTGAAGGTGTACGCCATCGGCGGCGTCGACCCCGCGCCCTTCAAGACCTGGTTGCTCCCACATCTGCCGCGTGTGTCGCGTGAGGTGCGCCTGGCGGCGCTCGCCGCCATCACCGCGCTCTCGCTGCCGATCGACGTGCTCTTCGGCCGCGCCGCGGCGGGCCGCTCGTGGCACGCGGTGTTCGTTCTCGGCCACGCCGGGCAAGCGCATGCGCACTAGGCCGCGCATCGGCGTGGCGGTCGGCGTGCTGCTGCTGATCGGGGCACTCGCTGCGCTGGGCTGGTGGTACCAGGCGAGGCAGCCGACGCCCGGTCAGGTCGCCGGCACGCTCAGCGTGGACGTCATCAGCTCCGCCGACCGCGGCCCCGGCACCTTGCGCGAGGCGCTGTTCATCGTCGCGGCCGCCAATGGCAAGGCGGACGTGTGGATCAAGGTGAAGAGCATCGCCCTCGAAACGCTGCTGCCGCCGCTGGTGAATCCGCACGGCGTGCGCATCCTCGCCGAGCCGCCCGGCGCGCAGATCGACGCCCACGCTCTCAGCGGCGGCCCGGTGTTCGACGTGGCGGGGGCCAACACCTCGCTCGAGGGGCTGGCGCTGCGCAATTGTCCCGGCACGGCGATCCTGCTGCGCGCGGCGCATTTTCGCCTGCGCACGAGCAGCATCGAGGCCTGCGATGTCGGCGTGGACGTGGCCGAGAACACTAGCGACATACTGCTCGAGCGCAACCGTTTCAGCGGCGACCGCGTCGGCGTGCGCTTCGCGGCCTCGAGCCACAACGCGGTGCTGGTGGGCAACGAATTCTCGAACGACAAGGACGCGGGGCTGTGGGCGGTGCGCGCCGAGCCGGACGCGCGCGGCGCGGCCATCAGCGTGCGCGAGAACCGCTTCAACGGCGATCGCGCCGGGGTGGTGGCGGCGAACGTGGCGGTGCTCGTCGAGCGCAACGAGTTCGCCGCCGCAGCCGAGGCTGCGATCCACCTGCTCGGCGCCGGCGCCGTGATCCGCGGCAATCACATCGGCGGCGGGCCGGCGATGGGCATCATCGCCGAGAACGCCCGCGAGGCCATCATCGATGACAACGAGCTCGATCACCTCGCCGCCTACGGCATCATGGTGCGCGGCTCGGCCAACATCCTGGTGCGTGCCAACCGGGTGCACAACTGCGGCTACGGCCTGGCGTTCGTGCTCGGCGATCAGCGCAATCCGAGCACGGCCGTGAACAACACCATCATCGAGCCCCAGTTCAACGGCATCGACGTCATCGGCGACTCGCCCATCCTGCGTCACAACCAGGTGCTGCGCCCGCACGCGTTCGCCCTGCACGTGAGCACGTTCCAGCAGCCCGACGGCCGCAAGGTCCCGGCCCACCCGTTCCTCGACGGCAACAACTTCCGCGCCGACTCCACCGAGCTGGCCTCCGGAGAGGCGCGCCCCAGCGCGAGACAGCCATGAACGACGGCAACGCAACCCAGATCCTCTCGGCACTCACCTGGCACGACCCGCGCGTCCACCTGCTGGATGACACCTGGCTGCTGACGATATTCGCCATCCTGTTCGCGACCGCGGTGCCGTGGCTCGTCAGCGGCCTCGCCATCGACTTCGTTGCCACGGCGGCCGCGCTCCTCACCCTGGGAGCGATCCACGTGGCGTTCGCCGCGCTCGCTGGTCGCCACGCACCGAGCGAATTGCGGCGCGGCCGCACGCTCACGGCTCTGCACGCGCTCGGCGTGCTGGCGATCGCCTGGGCCTGGCAGCACGCGGGCGGGCTGCAGAACCCGGCGTTCCTCGCGGTGTTCGCGCTGCCGGTCGTCGGCTCGATCTTTCTTTCCCGCTGGCAGCCGTACGTCATGGCGGCGCTCGCTGCGGTGGCGGTGACGCTCATCGCCGCGAGCCAGGCGCCGGAGCTGCGCTGGCACGCGCCCGGGCTCGGCGCGGCCGCCGCCTGGCTGGAGAGCCTGGGGAGCGGCGCCGGGGGGGCTCGGTTGCCCTTTGCGGGTTTCTACGCGCCATCGGAGTACTACGTCGTCGTGCTGGAAGTATTCGTGACCATGTTGTTCGCGTGCGCCGTGGCCGCGGAATATCTCGGCACGATCTTCGAGCGGCTCAACTCGCAGGTCGCCAGCGCGCGCGTCGAGGCAGAGCGCGGACAGCAGCTGTGGACGGCCCTCATGGAACAGCTGCCGCTGCCCGCATTCCTGCTGGACGCCAGCACCGGGGAAGTCATCTGCGCGAGCGCCCCAGCGCTTGCGAAGTTCGGCGGCGATGAAGCCGGCCTGGTCGGCCGCAACTTCTTCGAGGCGCTGCGCTTCTCCTACCCCGAGCTGGTGCAGGAGCTGGTGAGCGGCGCCGGCGGCGTGGCGCGGCTGTGCACGATCCGCCTGAGTGGGCGGCTGCGCGCCAGCGAAGTGCGGGTACAGCACCTCGCGCAGCGGGGTCGCCGCTTTGCCCTGGTGGTGGTGAGCGACACGACCGAGGCGTTGTGCGTGAAGGCCGCGCTCGATGTTGCCGAGCACGCCGCGCTGGTCCTCGATTCCGAAGGGCGCGTGCTGGCGTTCAACAAGCCCGCCGCTGTGCTCTTCCCTGCTGCGCAGATCGATGCCGAGATCGCGCGCCTGCTGCCGCCACCGGAACCGCAGGCGCGCTGGTGGGACCCGGGCCTGAGCGGCCGCCGCAAGATGCACATGACGATCATGCAGCGTGTCTATCAGATCACGAGCTCGAGCGTCGTGCTGCCGGGCGAGGATGAGCGGCTGTACGTCGTCGCGTTCCTCCCGGCGGCGCTCGCCGCGGCGGCCGATCAGACCGGCACCTTCCCCGCCCTGGCACAGCGGGTATGAGATGCCCGGCGCTCATTCTTTGCGCGACGCTGGCGGCGTGTGCCGGAGCGAGCCTGGCGGTCGCTCAGTCCGCGGCCACAGCGCCGAGCTCGGGCCAAGCGCCGTCTCCCACAGCGCCGAGCTCGGCCCAAGCGGCATCCCCGGCGGAGGAGCCCGCCCCGGCGCCACCGTCGGCCGCCGAGGAGCGCCTGGTGATCAGCGGCGACGGATCGAGGCTCTCGCAGAATCACGGCGGTGGCGGCGGCTCGCTCACCTGGCTGAGCACCCTCGACTCAGGCCACGTCGTGGGCCTGGGGGGCGAATACCAGGCGATCGCGAACTCGCATTGGACGCTCGGGTACCTCACCGGCTCGGCGACGTTCGGGCAGCCGAGCGCGAAGCTGAGCCTGTACGCCGAGACTCACCAAGGCGCCGGCGACGCGGGCACACACGCGTTCCACTACTCGATCATCGACGGCGGCCTCATCGGCACGCTCGGGCGAGTGTCCGTGCAGCTCGAGGAGCGCCGCATCGACATCGACACGAGCCACGGCCATCTGCCGAAGATCGGGCTGTCGCTGCGCCTCACGCAGCAGCTGCTGGCCTCGGTGTCCTACGCCCGCTCTTTCGGCGGCGATCTCGGCACCAAGCTCACGACGGTCCGGCTCGACTACGTCAGCAAGAGCTTCACCTGGCTCGCGGGAGGAGACTGGGGGCCGGCCGCGCCGGCAGTCATCGATCTGGTCGGGCAGGTGGTGAAGCCCGGTCCGTCGCTGAGGGAGGAATTCCTCGGCATCGGCATGCCCCTGGGGCACACCGAATGGCTGTTGGTGGGCGACCACCAGGATCTCGAAGGGTTCAAGCGGACCACGGTAACGCTCACCTGCACCGTGCACTTCCGGGCGGGCGGTTAGCCCTATGAGTGTCAGCATGTTCAGGCGCTACTCACACTGGCTGCTGCCGCTCCTCGCCGCCGCGGCGATGGTGCTGGTGGGTGCGCGCCTCATCACGGTGAGTGTGCACGAGCGCGCCCAGCAGATGCGGCTCGCCGCGCAGAGCGTCGCCGCGCGCCATGCCCGGGCGATCGAAACCGAGCTGCGCGCGCTGACCGAACGCACGCGCCACGAGGCACAACGCGCGGCCACGGCGATCGGCGCGCAATCTCTCATGCCCGCGCGCGGCATGTTGTGGGTCACTTCCGCCGGAACCGTCCTGCGCGCCAGCGACGCCACTGCCGCCCTGGCGAGCGCCATTGCGAGTGAGGTGCCGCGGGCTGAAGACTCAGGAGACGCAGCGCCTGCGGTGCTGTTCGGTCCCATTCGATATGGCAGCCAATGGATCGTCGCCGCGCGCGCGCCCATTGCGCCGGCACCCGCGAGCGCACAGCCGGGGACAGAGGCGGGCCTTTGGGCGGTGGGCTACGAGAGTCTCGAGGCGCTGCTGGCGCGGTCGCGTTTCGGAACGCTGGTGAACGAGAGCTATGACTTCCAGCTGTATCAACCCAACGCCGCGACGCGGCAGCCGCGGGTGTTCCTCAGCTCTCAGCCCTCCGCCCTCGCCGCACCGACCACGAGCGCCATTGCGCAGGCGGGCGGGGTCGCGCGCAGCCCCGCGGGCGAGTTTCTCGTGCTCGCCATCCGTCCGCGCGGCGGATGGTACCCGGCGCGGGAACTGGCCGCCGAGATCGGGCTGCTGGCGGTGCTCACCTGGGCACTGGCGTTCGGTATCTACGACCTGACGCATAACCTCAAGCGCACGCGGGCGGCGCTCGCCGCCATGCGCCAGCGCCTGCACGGGGTCAACGAGCGCCTGGTGAGCGAGATCGAGCAACGCGAGAGCCTGCAGAAGAGCTTCGACCACGCCCGCTATCACGATGCCTTCACCGGCTTGCCGAACCGCCGCTACTTCATGGATCAACTGGACCGGGCGCTGCGCGAGGTACGCACGCGGCGGCGGCAGCGCATCGTGATCATCCTGATCGACATCGAGCGCTTCAAGCTGATCAGCGACACGCTCGGGCACACGGCCGGTGATGAGCTGCTGCTGCAGGCCGCGCAACGCGCTGCGGCGGTACTGGACGGCGTCGAGCACCTGCTGGCGCGCTGGGGCGCCGATCAGCTGGCGGTATTGCTGTACGAGGTGGACTCGGTCGGCGCAGCGCAGGCGCTCGCCGACCGGCTGCAGGAGCTGCGCCGCGAACCGTTCGAGCTGCGCCAGCACCGCATCAGCGTCACCTCGCGCCTCGGGTTCACCTGCATCGACTCGGGTCTGCAGCGCGCGGAGGACGCGCTGCGCGAGGCCGACCTGGCACTTTCGGTCGCGAAACAGCAGCAGAGTCAGCGCGCCGTCGGCTATGCGCCCGGGATGGCAGGCGCCGCGATCAGCCTCGTGAGTCTCGAAGCCGACCTGCATGTCGCCCTCGATCGCAATGAATTCCGCCTGCTGTTCCAGCCGATCGTCGACCTGCGCCGGCAACGCGTGGTCGGAGTCGAGGCGCTGCTGCGCTGGCGGCATCCGGTGGAGGGCTTGCTGGCGCCCGACAAGTTCCTGGCGATTGCAGAGGAGGCGGGCGTGATCGTGCCGGTCACACGCTGGATCATCCAGCGCGTTTGCCGCCTGGCGGCCGAATGGCGCCAGCGCCTGCCGCGGGGAACCGACTTCTACCTCAGCGTCAATCTGTCCGCGGCGGTGCTGCGCGCTCCCGGGCTGCGCGATTTCGTCGCGCGAGCACTGCAGGACACGCACGTACCAGCCGATAACCTGAAATTCGAGCTGAGCGAGGGCGGACTGGTGAGCAACGTGACGACGGCGCGCGCCGTGCTCGACGGGTTCCACGACATGGGCATCGAGCTGATGCTCGATGACTTCGGGACGGGCTATTCATCGCTCAGCTACCTGCAGCTCTTCCCGTTCGACTACGTGAAGATCGACCGTCCCTTCATCAGCCGCACCGGCTCGGAGCGGGCGAACAATGCCATCACCTCTGCGATCCTGCAGATGGCCTCGAACCTGGGATTGCGAGCGGTTGCGGAGATCGTCGAAACCAGGGCGGCGGCGGAGACCCTGCTGCAGATGGGCTGCGATTTCGCCCAGGGGTATTTCTTCTCCCCACCGGTGGAAGCCGAAGAGGCGTTCCGTCAGCTGCGCAGCAGTGATCTCTCCACGGCCGTCGCGGCCGGCGAAGGGACCGGCGAGGGCTCGCCCGGCGATGGTGCGGAGGATGACTCGCCCACCCTGGTGCTGCCCCCCGGAGTGATCCTCGAGAGCCGGATCAAGGACGAGTCCGACGCCTCTGAGGAAGAGTCCTCGACCACGTAGTCGGCGCAGCCCGCATCAGATCCTCCAAGCCGGGCGCGTGGGTCCTCGAGGTCTGAATTGTGTGCCGCACGTCGTTGAAGCTGCTCTGCGTGTCGCTCGCCCTGTGCGGGCTGGCTCCCTGTGGGCTCGCCGGCGCCGCCTCCGGCGATGAGCCTCCAAGGTTCGAGGTGGCGGCATCGCTCGCGGGAGGAGCGGTGAAGTTCGTCGTGTACGGCGACACGCGCTTCACGCGGCGCGAGGACGTCGTGAACGCATTCGCGCGGCGCACCCTGGTGAAGAGGATTGCCCAGGAGAACCCGGCGCTGATCCTGATCGGCGGGGACCTCGTCTACGAGGGCAGTAATCCGGGCGACTACGAGACTTACCAGAGCGAGACCGCGGAATGGTCGAACCAGAAGATCCCCGTGTTCCCCGCGCTCGGCAATCACGAATTCAAAGGATGCCCCGAGGACGTGAGCCCGTGCCTGGAGAACTGGTGGAAGGCGTTCGCTCCGTTGCGACCGCACCGCTGGTACTCCGTGACCATCGCTTCCTCGCTCCTGGCATTGATCCTCGATTCCGATTCACCGCTCAAACCCCACAGCGAGCAGCGCATCTGGTTCGAGCAGCAGATCACCGGTGCCGACAGGAACATCAAGTTCATACTTGTCCTGCTGCACTACCCGCCGGTGCGCGACCCCTTCTATCCCCGCGCGCAGGATGAGAAACAGGTGGCGAGCTATCTCTCCCGCAGGGCCGGCTCATTGCACGCGCGGGTCGTGGTGGTCGGCAGTCACGTGCACAACTACGAGCGCTACAAGAGGGACGGCGTCACTTACTTGGTCAGCGGCGGCGGCGGCGCAAAGCCGGTTCCGGCCGCGCGCATGTTCGGCGAGCTCTCAAGGCTCACCACGTCGGTGAACTTTCACTTCATGCGCTTCACCCTGGAGAACGATCGGCTCAGCGCAACCATGGTTCGTCTCGATGCGGCTGCCGATCAAAGCCGTGAGCCCTGGAGCGAGCCGGATCAGTTCGAGATCCGGGCCAAGGACTAGCCTTCCCGCCGCCCCGGCCCCTCACCGGCATCGCCCCTCACCGGCACAGCTACGCACCGCACGGCCGGCTTGTAGTCCGGGCCCCTACAGCCGCCCTGCCCTCCTGCCTACAGTCATGTGGGGTCTGATCCGTCAGGATTCGCTGAGGAAGGTGGAAAGCCTGACGACGATGCCTGTCGCGCTCAAAGGACACGCCGGTGACCGATAATTTCAGGCTCGATGCATTCGAAGACGAGGTCGCGGAGCGCTTCGGCGTTCTGCCAAACTTCTTCCGATCGGCCCGGGCGGCACCCGAGTTGCGTCAACCCCTGTGGGGGTTCGCCAAGGCCGGATACCTCGACAACCCGATGCCGGCGCTGTTCAAGGAGCGGTTGTTCGTCTGGCTGTCGCGTTTTTGCCCGGTCCGCTATTGCATCGCCCGACACGTCGGATTCCTGCTCGGCTACGGCCGGCCGGCTGGCGACAGGCAAGCGCCGTTGCAAACCCTCCCCGAGGTGCTCGCGCTGCTCAAGCTCCCGACGCCCTGGCGTCGCGTCATGGCGGAGGTGTACGAGCGGCTCGAATCGCCGGCCACCCCACTCGCAGCGTGGCCGGATGCGGGCAGCGCGCCGGAGGAGTGGGTATTCGCGTGTGCAGCGGTGGCGTTCGTCGAGCCGATGCGCAGCGAAAGAGCACGCGGCGCGCTCCACCACGCCCTGGGAGCGCGGGGGTTCGAGCTTGTCAGTGGCTTTCTCGCCTTCGTCCGCACGGCTCACTACTGGACCATGCTGCATCCGGAGATCGAGCTCGAAGAGGATATGCAGCGGCTGATGCGGGAGCAGGCAGAGCTGCGCCGCCTGTTGCTTGAAGACCCGGAACGGGACCGAAACGAAATCACCGAGCGATTACGCGAGGAGCTGGAGGACCTGCGCAGCCTGCATGAGCGGCGCGAGCTGGCAAAGGCGTGGAGCGCGCTCGAGGAGAAAGACCGGCAGAAGGACCGGTTCATCGCGGTTCTCGGTCACGAGCTGCGCAATCCCCTGGCGGCGATTCGCGCCGCCACCGAGACGCTGAATCTTCTCGATCTGCGTGATCCGCGGGTCAGCCGGCTGTATGAGCGCCTGGATCGGCAGACCTCCGCCATGGCGCGCATGTTGGAAGACCTCCTGGATGCCTCGCGCATTACCTTCAGCAAGATCTCGATCCAGGCAGAGCCGGTCGATCTGCACGACCTGCTGCGGGCGATATTGACCGACCAGGAGCCGCGAATTCGTGAAGCAGGACTGAAACTGGAGTGTCGGATGGCGAGTGTACCCTGCGGCGTGCGTGGGGACCGCGTCCGTCTGCGGCAGATCATCGACAAGCTGTTGTCGAACGCCAGCAAGTTCACGCCCGCGGGCGGCAGCATCATCCTGAGGCTCGCAACAGAAGTGCACACCGCCGTAGTCAGCATAGAAGACTCGGGTATCGGATTCGACGCGGCTCTTGCGGCAAGACTCTTCGAGCCCTTCACCCAGCTTGAACAAGGACTCGATCGGCGCGGGGGCGGTCTCGGCCTGGGACTGGCGATCGCCTGCCACCTCGCCCGCCTGCAGGGTGGGTCCCTCACCGGGAGCAGCGATGGCCCGGGGCTCGGCGCCTGCTTTCAGCTGCGCCTGCCGCTCGCCTCGCTGGCCGCGCCCAAGCAAGCGCGCGAATCGCGGCCGGCACCCTGGCCCGAGCAGCTATGCGTACTGGTCGTCGAGGACAACCGGGATGTCGCCGACGGAATGGCCGAAATGCTGCGGCTGGACGGGTTCCAGGTGACCCTGGCCCGCAATGGTGCATCCGCGATCGGAGGCGCCCGCGCGCTCATTCCGGACATCATCCTGTGCGACCTGGGCTTGCCCGGCGACATGGATGGCTTTGCGGTGGCGCGCGCCTGCCGCGCCGACCCGACACTGCGATCCGCGCGGCTCATTGCGGTATCCGGATACAGCGCTCCGGAGGACCACGCCAGGGCAAGGAGCGCAGGTTTCGAGCGTCTGCTCCCGAAGCCGTTGACGCGCGAGTCCCTGGCTTCGCTGCTGAGCCCGGCGTGAGTTTGCGGGGAGGATGCAGCCCCCGCACGCAACACGAGGCCTGACTCGTATCCGAGATCCTCGATAGTGGCGCTCGTCGTTCGGCGTCGCGATGCATCGCGAACCGCTGTAACCTCCAAGCGATGCAGCACCTCAGGGACGCGCGGATGGGGTCAGAGCCGCTGCGTCGCGCCGGGATCGCGCGGCCGATCTTTCAGGCGCCGATGGGCTCGCTCGCCTCACCCGAGCTCGCGGCCGCGGTGTCCAACGCCGGCGCAGTCGGACACCTGGCCTGCACCTGGCGCACCCCGGCCGGACTTGCCGAGGCGATCAGAGCGACCCGCGCCCTGACCGACAAGCCCTTCGGCGCCAACTTCGTGCTCGACTTTCCGATCGAGGAGCAGCTGTCGCTCGCCCTGGAGCTTCGCGTGCCGGTCATCTCCTTCTTCTGGGGCACGGGCGCGCGCTACGTCGAACGGGTGAAATCGAGCGGGGCGCTCGCCATTCAGGTCATCGGCTCCGTCGCGGAGGCGCTGGCCGCAGCCGCCGCCGGGTTCGACCTGCTGGTCGCCCAGGGGCGTGACGCGGGCGGCCACGTCTGCAGCCAGCTCGGCCTGATGGCACTGCTCCCACAGGTGGTCGACGCCGTCGCGCCGACGCTGGTTCTCGCCGCCGGAGGCATCGCCGACCGGCGCGGGGTCGCCGCGGCGCTCGCGCTGGGTGCCCGCGGCGTCTGGGTGGGTACGCGATTTCTGGCGGCCCTCGAGGCCAACATCCATCCGATCTACCGCGAGCGCGTCCTGGCAGCGAACGCAGACGACACGCTGTATTCGCAAGTGTTTGACCGGGGCTGGCCTGAGGCCGCGCTGCGCGCGCTCAGGAACAGCACGAGCAGTGCGTGGGAGCGTGCCGGGCGACCGCCTCCGGGGAGCAGACCCGGCGAGGACGACATCCTCGGGCACTATGCCGACGGAACACCCATCCCGCGCTACTCCTCCGGCTCACCCACCCGCGAGGTCAGCGGTGAGATCGAAGCGATGGTGCAGTACGCCGGAGGAGCGGTCGGTCTCGTGCGTCGCTGCGAGCCGGCCGCAGCGATCGTCGAGGACCTTGCCGCAGGGCTCGGGCTCGAAGCCCACAACCGCAATCTCCCGACCTGACGAGGTGTCCACGCATGTCGACCTACAAGGCCACGATTCGCTGGAAAATGGCGGGTGAAGACTTTCTCAAGGGCCGCTATTCACGCGAGCATACCTGGGGCTTCGATGGCGGCGTGGTCGTGCCCGCCTCGGCCTCTCCCGCGGTCGTGCGCGCCCCTTACTCGAATCCGGCCCATGTCGATCCGGAGGAAGCGTTCGTCGCCGCAATTTCCAGCTGCCACATGCTGACTCTCCTGCATCTGGCGAGCCAGCGCGGCTTCCAGATCAACAGCTACGACGACGAGGCGATCGGCGTCATGACCGCGAACGAGCGCGGCAGGCAGTGGGTCAGCGCCGTGACCTTGAATCCGAAGATTGCATACGGCGGCGCCCGGCAGCCCACGCCCGCCGAGGAAGAGCAACTGCACCACGAGGCGCATGAGCAGTGCTTCATCGCCAACTCAGTGCGAACGAGCGTGTCCGTCCACCGATCCACATGAATGGCTCGAGTGAGATGGCGCTCATTTGTGTCCTGCCGGCGGTCCCTGACCACTGCCGTCCTGACGCGCCTGCACGGTTCCCGCGACGGCTTTGTGCGTGACAGTCTTGATGACCACGAGGTCAGGCATGTTCTTGTCCTGCACGGCGTTGGC
>DASZHQ010000220.1:0-5630 GCA_035937715.1 Steroidobacteraceae bacterium
AGCCTACGATGACCCCCGCGTCGTTGATTCCTGTAGCACTGCTGGTCGCGCCGCCTAGCGTCTCAAGGTCCAACGCAGTCGCAAGATCTGTCTTCCAGAACGTCGCGTGTTGCGGACCACTTGCTGTCACGGACGAGCCCACAATCTGCCCGGAGTTGTTGACGGCGAGCGCATTACTCTCGCCGCCTGCACCAATGAGGGTGTCCAGGAGAATAGGGCTGTTGCCGACAGCGGGACTGCTCCAAAAAGCAGCAACCACCGTAAGAGTACCACCGGGCAGATTTGCGTCACTTCCCACAATTTGCCCTGCGCTGTTTATGGCATCGGCATCGCCAAAAATGCTGCTCAATCCGTGAAGGGTGCCGCCCGCGAATGCCCAAGCGCCTCGCTGTTGACCCACGACCACTCCGGAGTCGTTAATTCCGTTGGCGCCAGCGGGGTACAGACCGCCGGGATTAAAGAGCTCGGTTGGTGTGCCCGAATTCCAGACCACTGCAGCTTGTCCGAAGCCGCTGGGCAGAGAGTTGCCCGTTTCGTAACCGGCTACCTGCCCGGCACTGTTGATCGCATCGGCGAAATTGGTGTCTCCGTTGCCAATTAATCCGAGCGGTGTAATTTTGTAGGACTGCGAACAGGCAATGGTTGATACGAATACAAGAGCGAGGAACCTGCCTGCGCACGATGTCGCGGCTCGAAGATTGTTCTTAGACATACTCCCTCAGCGGATGGCTCGCTTCCCTAAGGGTTGTGGATGCTACTCTGAGTAAAAGGGGTGTGCCGTTTCGGCGGATGCATGCGCTACCGACGTGGCACCGGGAATGGCCGGCGCGCTACGCAGCCACGCAACGGACTGTGGAGCCGCGTAAGCTGACGGCGCGCGGTGGCTCAGGCTGCACGGATGACAGCAGCGTTGCGGGGATAAATTTAGGGGTACCTTGTTCGTTCTCCTGCCAGTACCCTAATTTATTTCAATGACTTACCTTGCATTTGCGAGGGTTAACGGGCCCAGTTGCCGAAAGAGACAGGTGCCATGAGCGACCTGGCGAGCTTTCCCGTCACGAGGAAATGGCCCGCACGACATCCCGATCGGCTGCAGCTGTATTCCTTGCCGACTCCCAACGGCGTAAAGGTCTCGATCATGCTCGAGGAGATCGCTCTGCCGTACGAGCCGCATCTGGTCGACTTCGATACGAACGATCAGGCATCGACCGAGTTCCGCTCTCTCAACCCCTACGGCAAGATCCCGGCGATTCTCGATCCGCACGGTCCGGGCGGGCGGCCCCTGCCGCTGTTCGAGTCCGGTGCGATTCTGATCTATCTGGCGGAGAAGAGCGGCCAGTTCCTGCCGCGCGATGCGGCGGCGCGCTACGAGACGCTACAGTGGCTCATGTGGCAGATGGCCGGCATCGGACCGATGTTCGGCCAGGTCGGTTTCTTCCACAAATTCGCGGGCAAGGACTACGAGGACAAGCGTCCGCGCGAGCGCTACGTGGCGGAATCGAGGCGCCTGCTCGCGGTACTCGATGCGCGCCTCGCCCGGCGCGCCTGGCTGATGGGCGACAGTTACACCATCGCCGACATGGCCGTCTTCCCCTGGGTGCGCAACCTCATCAGCTTCTACGGTGCGGCCGACCTGGTCGGCATCGGGGAATTCCCGCACGTCACCCGCGCCCTGGAGGCATTCCTGGCGCGTCCGGCGGTCGCCCGGGGCATCACCATCCCCAGGCGCGCCTGAGCCGCAACGCCCCGGTACCCAGGTTCGCCGCTCAGGCCGGCTGATACCCCTTCATACCCGTCTGCCACAGCAGGAACGCGTAGGTGTCGGCTGCTTCCCGGTCCTGCTGCGCGCGCGTCGAGCCGATGCCGTGGCCGGCCTCGAACTCCACGCGCAGCAGGATCGGCCTTCCGGAGCTCGTGGCGGCCTGCAGCCGTGCGGTCATCTTCGCGACGTGGAACGGACCGACCCGCGGATCGGTCACCCCCGTGGTCAGCAGCACGGCCGGATACGCCACGCCGTCCTTCACCGCCTGGTAGCTATCGATGAGCTTGAGGGAGCGATAGCCGGCCTCTTCCGCTATCGCGCCCCACTCGGGCTCTTCGCCGTAGCCGTTCGGCTCGGCGACGTAGCGCAGCGGATTCGACCAGCCGACGCCGTCGATGACGGCCGCGAACAGCTCGGGGCGCTCTGTCAGGGCGCGCCCGACGGTGATGCCGCCGGCGGATCGTCCACCGATGGCCAGCCGCGAACGGGAGGTGTACTTCTTCGCGCACAGCTCTTCGCAAACATCGATCAGATCGCGCCAGGTGTTGGGTTTGTTCATCAGCTGACCGGCCTTGTGCCAGTCGCGGCCGTACTCGCCGCCCCCGCGCACGTTCGCGTAGCCGACGATGAAGCCTGCATCGACCAGCGCCAGGGTCTTGCCTGCGAACGCCGGGGTATAGGCGGGAACTCCGTACGAGCCGTAAGCCGAGATCCACGCCGGCGTGCGCCCGTCGCGCTTCAGCCCCTTCCGATAGATGAGCGTGTAGGGAATGCGCGTGCCGTCGCGCGCTTTCGCGTGGAAGCGCTTGGCCTCGTACGCGCTGACATCGATCGGCGGCCTGGGCGTGAGCCCGGTGGGCGCCACTTTTCCGCTGGCATCGACCGACCAGATGTCCCCGGGTGTGAGCCATCCGGTGAAGGCGAATAGTGCGCCCTCCTCGGCGGGATTGGCGGCGAGCGCCTGCAGCGTGCCCTCGAAGGGGAGCGCGATGTCGGCGACCCGGCCATCCCGTCCCAGGCGGCGCAGCCCGCTGATGCCGCCGTCCATCAGCTCGAGGTACAGCCCGTCCATCGCGCGCTGCAGGCTCTGGATGACGACCTCGCCTTGCGCAATCACCTCGGTGGCATTCGTCACGGCCGGTGCGGTGACGGCAGTCTTCAGCAGCCGCCCGCGGGGATGTCCCCTGTTCGCCAGCAGCCACAGCATCCCGCCGTCGATCTCGACGTCGGTGATCTCGTCTTCGAAGTCCGCCACCGGCACCCAGTGCGCTCGATTGGCCGCGACGTCGGTCAGCTGTGCGATAAAGATGCGCATCTCGGTGCGCACGTCCCGCAGCATGAGCAGGGCGTACTCCGATCCGAGGCTGGTGTGAATGAACGGCAGCTGGATGCGCTCGTAGGTCACATTGGCATCGAGGCCGCGCTTCATCAGGATCGGATCGGACGCCGGATCGGCGCCCAGCAGGTGAAAGCGCGCCTGGCTGTCCAGGTAGCGCTCGGGTGTGTCGACCTTGCCGGTGAGCTGGTTGTAGAAAAAACCGCTGCCGTCATCCAGCCAGCTAGGAGTGGCGGTCTGGGTGTCGGGGATGCGCTCGGGCAGGTCGCGGCCATCGGCGACGCTCAGTACGTGCAGGATCGAGTCCTCGCTGCCGTCCTTGGAGAGGCCGTACACCACGTGCGAGCCGCTGGGGGAGGGCTCCCACCAGTCGAGCGACTGGTGGCTGTTCGCGTCACTCAGCAGCGTCGGATCGATGAGCACCCGGTCGACGCCGCGCTCGCGCACGAACAGCTTGAAGTTCTCGGCGCCCACGGGACGCTGCTCGAAGAACAGCCGGCCTCCGGCGCGCAGCGCGTGGCGCGTCAGCGCGGCATCGCCGCTGAGCTGCTGGATACGCTTCAACAGCCGCTCGCGCCCGGGAACGCGATCGAGCACCGCGCGCGCGTGGACGTTTTGACCCTTCAGGAACGGCAGCCATTCCGCATCCTGGTCGTTCTCCATCCAGCGGTAGGGGTCGCTCAGCGTCTCGCCGAAATAGATGTCCTTGACGACGGCGACCCGCGCCACCGGCGCCGGCGGGATACCCGCGGCCGTGGCCGCCCGCACCCGCTGTGTCAGGAAGGCCGCGAGCGCGCTGCTCGCCCCCACACACCATTCGCGACGATTGATTGCGCCCATGCGGCTCCTCTGTCACATGTAAACATCGCGTAGACCGATTCGCGCGCTGCCAGGCGCGCGCGGCTCAATGCGGCTCGGGCAGCCAGCGGATCTCCTTCTGCATCTGCCCGGCGAGAGCGTCGAGACGGCCGCCCTCGCGGCCGAGCACGGCGATGCTGCCCTCGTCCGCCGGCACGAGCACACCGCTCATCCCGGCCTCGTGAAAGCTGCGGCGCTCGCGTACCTTCTCATGCCGCAGGATCATCACCGTGGCCGGGCCGCGCGCGGTCTGCACGACCAGGTGCGGTACGTAGTGGCCGCGGAACCAGCAGCTCTGCGCGTAGGTGACTTTGTCGGACGTGAGGCTGAGCTCGATCCCCGAGCGGCGCAGCGCCGCGTCGATTCCGCCGGCGCTCAGCTCCTGCGTGGCGAGCCAGCTCTCGGGCTCGGCCTGAACGTGCGCCACCACCTCGCGCGCCAGCGTATCGCTCGGCCGCAGTACCCATACCCCGAGCACTGCGAGCGTGGCCAGCAGGAGGCTCGCGGCCAGCGCCCACTGCCGCCACGCCGCTGGGCGGGGCGCGTGCGCGCGCGCGACATCAGGCGGGTGCTGCAGCGCGCGCAGAATGTTGGCATCGAGCGTGCGCATCTCGGCGCGAAAGCGCGCGCACGCCGCACACCCCTGCACGTGCTCCTCGAGAGCCGGCGTCGTGGCGGTGGGCTCTGCTCCCACGAGCAGTCGTGCCTCATCGCAGTTCATCGCGCACCCTCGCTGCCGGGGACGTCGGGGGCGGGCGTCATGCCGCAAATGACGCGCAGCTTGTTGCGTGCGCGGAACAGCCGGGTCAGCACCGCGGTGGAGGAGAGGCTAAGCTCGCGCGCGATCTCCTCGGTAGTGAAGCCACCCAGAACCTGCAATAGCAAGGGCTCACGATACTCGATCGGTAATCTCATAATGGCATGGCGCAGCGCAAACACATCGGCGTCGGGCTCCGCGAGCCTCGGCCCCGCCGGAGTCTCGAGTACCTCATCGAGCGACACCAGCTCGAGGCGCTTGCGCTCGTAGAGACGCGCGTGCTCGCGGCGCACGATGGTCAGCAGCCAGGCACGCGCCGCGCGCGGGTCCTGCAGCGCCTCCCGGGACCGCCAGGCCCGCAGCAACGACTCCTGCACGATGTCCTCCGCGAGCGAACGGTCGCGCGCCAGCCAGTGCGCGAAGCGCAGCAAGTCGGGGCGCAGGGACTCGAACAATCGGCCGATGGGTTCCCGCGAGTCCGGCGCGGACAGCCGCTCACTCATTGAGGAGACCGGGTATTCAGGCTGAGAATTGCGCATCGACCGCTGGGGTGCCAAAGGCGGCGATTATACGCAGGGGGCGCCTGCGCACCGGCAATATCGCGGCCAACTGCCCGGTCTTCTCGGCCAACTGTTCCCGCCGCCCGAAAAATCAGGAGCAACCGTGAAATTTCTCGTTCATTGGCTCATCGACTGGCCCCGGCGCGTCGCCGGGTATCTCGGCTGGCTGGCGCCATTGTTCGCGCGCATCACCGTGGGGTGGGTCTTCCTGTGGAGCGGCTGGGGCAAGCTCCATGCCCTGCCGCAGGTGATCGAGAACTTCATCGGCTGGGGAATTCCCGCCCCGCATCTGCTGGCGCCATTCACCGCGGGGGTGGAATTCTTCGGCGGACTGTTCCTGCTGCTCGGACTGCTGAC